>NZ_WLZY01000001.1:600000-900000 GCF_010122465.1 Phytoactinopolyspora mesophila
TGGTCCCACCAGGCGCCGGTGACGATGAGGTGGTCGTACAGGGGGAGTGAGGCGGGATCACGCGACCATTCGGTGTACGCGCGAGCCTGCGCGACATCGGTGGCGGCGTAGCGTTCTTCCCGGTAGGCCGCGTCGTCCCACAGCTCCCGGATGGCCGCCTCCCAGTCTGTCCGGCAGCCGAGCAGGTTGGCTTGCAATGCCGGCCGGAGCGCTCGGGCACGCGTCGGCTTCTGAACGCCGAGGAACGGCATCTCCGACTTCATGTAGGCCTGCATCGGTCCGGCCTTGATCGGGTCAGCAGCAGCTCGCAGGGCGGCGCGGATATCGGCGACCAGCCGACCGTCGTCACGGCTCACGGCGACAACCTTAGATGTTGGCCAGCGCGCAAGATCGGGGGGTAGCGGCTGCACGATGACGGCCGGCGAGTGATCGTTGTCCGGTTGTGGGTGATATGGCGCCCACAACAGCACAACGATCATGGCGCAGCGCCGTGCCAGGCCGGTGTGTCTTGACATCGGTGCACTCAAGGAGCGATAGGCTGGCCGTTCTCATGAGTACACCTCACGACCTCATCGTCCTCGGCGCCGGGCCGGCTGGCCTGGTGGCCGCCTGGCGCGCCGCCCAGCGCGGGTTCAAGGTCGCCCTGCTGGAGCGTGCCGACCATGTCGGTGGGATGGCGGCTTCGGTCGACGTCGCCGGGATCCGCGTCGACCAAGGGTCTCATCGTCTCGACCGGGCCACGCCCGCCGGCCTGTTGAACGACCTCCGCGCACTACTCGGTGAGGATCTGCAGTTGCGGCACCGCAACAGCCGCATCCGGGTGGGCGATCAGTGGCTCAGCGTGCCGCTGCGCGCCGACGAAGTCACCCGCAAGCTGCCCCCGTCCATGCTGGCGCGCATCGCGAAAGACTCCGCCACCCTGTCGTTCCGTCGCTCCGAGGACGACAGCTACGCGGCTGTGGTCCGTGGCCGGGTCGGCCCCGCACTGTACGACTCCGTGTACGGCCCGCTGGCCGAGAAGCAATGGGGGGTGCCCGGCGACGCGCTGAGCGCCATGCAGGCGCACCGGCAGGCGGCACGGCTCAGCGCCTGGAAGGTGGCCGGCCGCGCCGTCGGCCGGGTGCGACGGAAGAAGCAGACCGTAGCCAGCGGGTACTTCTATCCGCGCCACGGCTTCGGCCAGCTGGTCGAAGCGCTCGCCGATGCCGCTGTGGAGGCCGGCGTCGACATCAAGCTCGAGGCAGAGGTCGACCGGGTGAACGTCTACGAGGACGAGGTCGAGGTCGGCACCCAGGACGGCGACGTCGTCACCGGGAACCTCGTGTTCTCCACCCTCCCGCTGCCTGTGCTCGCCCGAATCTCACGTCCGGCGCCGTCGTTGACGTCCATCGAGTCCGCGGCCAGGCTTCGCTACCGCGCCATGCTGCTCGTGTACGTGGTGCACGAGAACGGCCGCTGGAGCCGGTTCGATTCACACGACATCCCCGACCCGCGTACGCCTGTGCTGCGAATCTCCGAGCCGACCAACTACCGGGAGAACCCGGACGACCCGCCTGGGCGCTCGGTCCTGTGCGCGGAGATCCCCTGCAATATGACCGACGAGGTCTGGGGCCTCGACGACGAGTCGCTGGCCGACCTGGTCGACGAAACTCTGGGCCTCACCGGCCTGCCCAGTGTGCAACGCTCACACGTCGAGACCCGGCGGCTCGGCCAGGTGTATCCGATCTACCGGCTCGGCTATGAGAACGACCTCAGCGAGGTAGACGCGTGGGCGCGGATGATCCGCCGTATCGTCACGCTGGGCCGGCAGGGCCTGTTCGTCTTCGACAACATCCATCAAGCGCTACTCATGGCCTACGACGCCGTTGACGCCATCCGCGACGATGGCCGTTTCGACCGCTATGCCTGGACGGTGGCGCGGGAGCGTTTCGCCAAGGGTGCCGGGCAGCACTGAGCCGCGACTCAAACCCACCGTGGCCGGGCGCCCCGGTCCCGGAGCAACCGATCAGGAAGCGGCCAGGGCCTTCGCCACCGGTCCCGCCGTCAGCCGGATCTGCCACTCGCGAGCCCCACGGAGCCGGAAGGCCTCGGCGATGCTCTCCTCGGTCGGTGGATCCGGCGGGGACCACGTGACCCGGCGCAACGTCTCCGGCGTCAGCAGGTTCTCGACCGGCAGAGTGTGCGCCTCGGCGACTTCGGCGACGGCCGTGCGCGCGATCGCCAGCCGCGCTGCCGCCTCAGGTTCGCGGGACACCCAGGTACGAGCCGGCGGTGGGCCGTCGTAGCGCGCCGTGTGCGCCGGCAACTGGTCGTCCGGAAGTGCTCGGGCATGGGCGATGGCGGTGAACCAGCGGCCCGATTCGCGGCGCTGGGCGCGCCCCCGGAAGACCGGCATACCGGCAAGTTCCTCGGCCGTGGCGGGTGCGGCGATTGCCGCCTCGACGATGGCCGCGTCCGGAAGCACCCGGCCGGGGGAGAGGTCGCGCTTCCGCGCGAGATCATCGCGGGCGTACCAGAGCTCACGTACAACGGCGAGCGCGCGACGGTCGCGGACCCGGTGCAGGCCCGACGTGCGCCGCCACGGATCAGCGCGCGGCTCCGGCGGCGGAGCCGCCGCGATGGCGGCGAACTCCTCCTCGGCCCACTCGAGCTTCCCGGCGTCACGCAGCCGCCGCTCGAGTTCGTCTCTGAGTTCCAGCAACAGTTCCACGTCGAGAGCGGCGTAGCGCAGCCATGACTCCGGCAACGGGCGGCTGGACCAGTCGGCTGCCGAATGACCCTTCTCCAGCTGAAAGCCGAGGATGTTCTCGACCAGTGGGCCAAGACCCACCCGTGGCAGGCTCAGCAGACGCGCGGCCAACTCGGTGTCGAAGAGTTTGGCCGGCCGCATCCCGATATCGGCCAAACAGGGTAGGTCCTGCGTGGAGGCATGCAGGACCCACTCGACGTCGGAGACCGCACGGCCCAAAGACGACAGGTCCGGCGCACCCAGCGGATCGATCATGATGGTTCCGGTGCCGAGCCGGCGCAGTTGCACCAGATAGGCCCGATGGCCGTAGCGGTAGCCGGAGGCCCGTTCGGCGTCGATGGCCACGGGACCTTTGCCGGCCACCACGGCCGCAACCGCGGATTCGAGCGCGGCCGGGCTGTTGACCACCTCGGGGAGGCCGTCACGTGGCTCGGTGAGGGGAATCGAGGGTGGAGGGTCTTGAGAGGTCACCTGCGGTGCTGCCTTGGTCGGAGGCTGGGCATGGCCACCACGCCCGCGGGCAGCGGCAGCAGGCCGGCAGCCGTGGTGAGACCATCGCCCCACGCGAGCGCGTGTGGTTCGAGGTCGGGTTCGAGTGGTGTCCACGAGGCCCGGATCTCGACCTCCGCGGAGGCGGATTGGCCGGCCATTCCGCCGAACCCTTCGGATGCCACCCGAGTCACCGTGCCGCTGGCGGCGGTATAGGGGGCCGAGCGAGTGCTGAGGGCATCGGTCAGCCAGGTCCATGCGACCGGTAGCAACATCGGGTCAGCGCCGATGTCGGGTTCGAGGCTGGCTCGAATGTAAGTGACCAGCCGGAAGTCCCCGTGCCACGCTTCGTGTCCGCCGGGCTCGTGCAGCAGCACCAGGCGGCCGGTGGCGACCGGATCAGGGTCGGGTTCCGGCTCCGCGTCGTCGACGAACACATCGGCACTTAGCGCGAATGTGAAGGTCGCCAGCCGTTTCGGCGCCGACGGTTCCTCGAGATGCATCTCGGAGCGGAACCGAGCAGCCCGCAACGTCTCAACCGCCTGGATGAAGGCGGCCGGTGCCTCCGGCTGGAGACGTTCATTGCTCCTGGCCACACAATGCAGGTTAGGCCGGATTGCGGCCGCTGTCAGGCAGCCACGCCCAACGTGACACGATTGATGCGTGAACAGCAGCCTTCTGGTTCGAGCATGTCGCGGAGAGCTGACCGAGCGTCCACCCGTCTGGTTCATGCGGCAAGCCGGGCGTTCGCTGCCCGAGTACCGCAAACTGCGCGAAGGCGTGCCGATGCTCGAGTCATGTCAGCGGCCGGACATGGTGGTCGAGATCACCATGCAGCCGGTTCGCCGCTACGGGGTGGACGCCGCCATCTTCTTCTCCGACATCGTGGTGCCGCTCAAGGCCGCGGGGGTTGACGTCGAGATCCAGCCCGGCGTCGGACCGGTGGTGGCCGAGCCGATCCGCACTCGCGCCGACTTACCACGGTTGCGCCCGCTCGAACGTGATGACGTGTGGTTCATCACCGAGTCCGTCGGTGCTCTGGTCCAGGAGCTGGGCACCACACCGCTGATCGGATTCGCCGGCGCGCCCTTCACGCTGGCCTCGTACCTCGTCGAAGGCGGTCCGTCCCGCCACCATGAGCGCACCAAAGCGCTGATGCACAGCGACCCGGACCTCTGGCACGAGCTCCTGGCCCGAGTGGCGCGGATCTCCAGCACCTTCCTGCAGGTACAGATCGATGCCGGGGCCAGTGCGATCCAGTTGTTCGACTCCTGGGCCGGTGCGTTGTCCAGATCCGATTACGAGCGTTTCGTGCTGCCGCACAGCGCTTCCATCCTGCGCGAGATCACCAGCGTGCCACGCATTCATTTCGGGGTGGGCACCGCCGAGTTCCTGCCTCTGATCGCTGAGGCCGGAGCCGACGTGGTGGGCGTCGACTGGCGGCTCCCGCTCGACGAAGCCGCTCGCCGGGTGCCGGGAAAGGCGCTGCAAGGCAACCTTGATCCCGCGCTCGTGCTGGCCGACACCAGTGTGATCGACGCCGAGGTCGACCGGATCATCGCCGAGGGCCGGTCGGCACCGGGTCACGTGTTCAACCTCGGCCACGGCGTCCTGCCGTCCACTGATCCAGACGTGCTCGCCCACGTCGTCGATCGCGTTCAGGCGGCGGGCGGAGACAGCGGGGCCTGAAACGGCGGTGCCGGCCGCCGCCTACGCGCCCACACTGCCAGGGGCGTTCCTACCAGCGCGCCGAAGGCGAGGAACGGCAACGCCGCGCCTAACCCGGTGAGAGCCACGGCCGCGCCGTCGCCGAAGGCGTTCCAGCCGTTGCTCAATCCGGCGACGAAGCCGCTGGCCGCCTGCTCGCCCTCATCCTCGTCGCTGGTGTCGGGGTCACTGAGGGTAAACGTGGCGTTGATCGTCGCCATGGCGGTCAGGTCGGCGAGGCGCGCCTGGCGGCTGAGCAGCGCGTCCAGATCGGCCTCCCGGCTGGCCAGTTCGGCCTCGATGTCGATGACGTCGCTCAGATCACCGGCTTCGTCCAGCAGTGCTCTGATCCGGGAGATGCTCTCGCGCTGCGACGAGATTCGTGACTGTGTATCGACGACGTCCTGGGTGACGTCCTCGGTGGAACGGCTGCGGTCGAGCACGGTGCCTAGTTGCTGAAGTTCGCCGACGACGTCAGCGTGCTGGTCGGCGGGTACCCGGAGCCGTACGGTGGAGCGTTCCGCCGACGTGGACTCGTCAGCGACGTAACCACCAGCGTCATGGGCCAGCGATGCCGCCTGCCGGGAAGCCTCCTGCACATCCTCGGTGGCGATGTCGACGCCGATCGTGTAGATGATCTCCCGGTCGAAGGTCTCACTCGTGACCTGCGTGAGAACGCCGGTAGCGTCGGGCGCCTCGTCGTCTACGGCCGCGGAGTCGTCCTGCGCGTCGGCGTCCTCGTACTCCGCTCGGTCCACCGCCGCGGATTCTTGGGGTGTCAGCGAGTCCGCTGCCGCGGCGTCGGAGTCGGGCTCCGTTCCGCACCCGGCCAATGCCACCACCGCACCGGCCACCGCGTAAGCTACTACGGTCTGTCGTTTCATGGCGCCTCCACAACTGAGGGATGGATGACCGCCGTCGCCGGGCCCAGCGCGGTTGACAACTCAGACGGCATGCCCGCGGCCGTGGTTGCACCCGTCCGGTCACGATCAGGCCACGAGACGGTAGACAGGTTCGTAGAGTCAGAGAGATCCGCCCGCCGCCGGCGGGCACATGTCAGCAAGGGTTGGTGAAGCGGCCATGGCCGGACCACCGGATCGGGTGCGCGTCGCCGTGGTGGGTGGTGGGATCAGCGGCGTCGCGGCCGCGTGGTTTCTCCGTGAAGGGCTCGGCGCTGACGCGGACATCATCCTGTTCGAGCAACGCAGCGCCATCGGCGGCCACCTGCGGGTATCCGAGGTGGCCGGTGTTCCGGTCGACGAGGGCGCGGAATCTCTGCTGGCCCGCCGACCTGAGGCGGTTGACCTGGCCCGGGCGGTCGGCCTCGGCGACAGCATCGTTCATCCCGCGGACGTCGGGGCCGGGATCTGGAGCGGCGGCGAGATCCGGCCACTGCCGAAGGCGACGGTGATGGGGGTGCCCGCCGATCCGTCGTCGTTGGGTGGACTGCTCACCGACGCCGAGATCGCCGAGGCGGCGCAGCGCGACCGGCCAGCCGTGCCTGGCATGCCCATCGAGGCTGATGTGTCCATCGGCCGGCTGGTCGCCGAGCGGATGGGCCGCGCCGTGGCCGACCGCCTGGTCGAGCCGCTGCTCGGCGGCGTGTATGCCGGTCGCGCGGACCAGCTCTCCCTGGACGCCACCGTGCCCGCGCTCGGGGCCGCGGCACGCGAGCATCACAGTCTCGCCGCGGCCGTTCAGTCTGTCCGGCAGAGCGCTCCCGCCGGTGGCGGCCCCGTCTTCGCGGGTGTGGCCGGGGGAGTGGGACGGCTGCCGGAGGCCGTCGCCAAGGCGTCGGGGGCCGGTGTTCGCACCGGCGTCACGGTCCGCGAGTTGAGCCGCACGGCAAGCGGCTGGCGGTTGGTCACCGGGCCGGTTCCCGAACCGGAGGTGATGACGGCCGACGCCGTGGTCCTCGCCGTGCCGGCCGCGCCGGCGGCCCGGTTGTTGCGCGGTGTGGCCGACGCGGCGGCTGTTGAACTCGCCGCGGTCGAGACCGCGAGCATGGCTATCGTCACCCTGGCACTGCCCGCGTCGGCCTTTCCAGTGGCGCCGGCGTCGTCGGGATTCCTCGTCCCACCAGCCGAGGGCCGGATGATCAAGGCAGTGACGTTCTCGTCGGCGAAGTGGCCCTGGCTGCGCGACCAGGCTGGCGACCTGGTGCTGGTACGGGCTTCGATCGGCCGCCATGGGCAGACACACGATCTGCAGAGAGATGACTCCGAGCTGGCGGAGATCGCCCTCGCCGAGCTCCGCGCCGCAACCGGCGTCAGTGGCCCAGCCGTCGATGTTCGGGTCACCCGCTGGGGTGGTGCGCTGCCGCAGTATGCCGTTGGTCACCTCGGCCGGGTGGAACGGATCCGCGCGGCGGTGTCAGCGGTTCCGGGGCTAGCCGTGTGTGGCGCCGTCTACGCAGGTGTGGGCGTTGCCGCCTGTATCGGCACGGCGCGTGAAGCAGCAGGGAGGGTGGTCGCCGACGTGCGAGAACGCCATGTCAGGATCAAAGCATGAGTGAGCAGTCTCCGCGTCCTAAGGCGCGCGATCTCAACCAGGTCATCCGCTACACCATGTGGTCAGTGTTCCGGGTCCGAGATCCTCTGGGTGACATCGACCGAGAGCCGATTGCCGCCGGCGTCGCCGGGCTCTTCGACGAGCTGGCCGATAAGGACGTCGTCGTTCGCGGTGCGTACGACGTCGGCGGTCTACGTGCCGACGCCGATCTCATGCTCTGGTGGCACGCGCCGGCCATGGACGACCTACAGGCTGCCTACCACCGGTTCCGGCGCACCAGCCTCGGAACACACCTGGAGCCGGTCTGGTCTCAGGCGGCACTACATCGGCCGGCCGAGTTCAACAAGAGCCACGTCCCGGCGTTCCTGGCCGATGAGGAACCACGCGCGTACGTGTGTGTCTATCCGTTCGTACGCTCCTACGAGTGGTATCTGCTGCCGGACCAGGAGCGCCGGGCGATGCTCGCCGAGCATGGCCAGATGGCCCGTGGCTACCCGGATGTCCGGGCGAACACGGTGTCGTCGTTCGCGCTGGGTGACTATGAGTGGATGCTCGCATTCGAGGCCGACGAGCTGCACCGGATCGTCGATCTGATGCGGCATCTGCGGGGGTCGGAAGCACGCCGGCACGTCCGCGAAGAGGTGCCTTTCTACACCGGGCGCCGATTGCCGGTGGGCGAGCTCATCACCAACCTGCCGTGAGCCGGCCCGCTCGGGCCTGAATCAGTGGTTCGGCTCACCGCGGCCACCGGTCGCCGCGGGCCGGGCCATGGGGACGTGGGGAATGCCGTCGTCGAGGAACTCAGGACCGGTGACGACGTAGCCGTAGCGGGTGTAGAAATCGGCTAGATACGCCTGCGCGTGCAAGCGGCTCGCCCGCCCGCCCAATCGGTCGATGGCAGCACGCATCAGTGCGCTTGCCAGGCCATTGCCGCGAGACCCGGGCGCCACTACAACGCGCCCGATCCGCGCGGCGCCGTCAGGCTCTTCCAGCACGCGCAGATACGCGACTGGTTCGCCGGACTTCTCGAACCAGACGTGCAACGCTCCCGGCTCGCGATCGCGTCCGTCCAGGTCGGCATAAGGGCATTCCTGCTCGACGATGAACACGTCGACGCGCAGGCGCAGAATCCGGTACAGCGTGTCCAGGTCGAGTTCCTCGAACGATGCCACTCGCAAGATCGGTTCGGCGCGCAAGACCGATTCGATACGGGAGGCTGGTTCGGTACGCGGGTCTGGTTCGGTACGGGAGGCTGGTTCGGTACGGGAGGCTGGTTCGGTACGCGGGTCTGGTTCGGTACGCGGGTCTGGTTCGGTGGCCACGATGCCGAGCATAAGAGCGAACGCCGCACTTCCGCCTCTCCACAACTTTTCGCCACCCCTCCCACCCTTTCACTCCTCCCACCCTTTCACGCGTTCCACCCACCCTTGTTCGGTGATCGACAGGGCGTTGTGGTCGCTGTGAGGTGATCGACAGTGGGTTGTGGACGCGGGATCACAGCCACAACGTACTGACGATCACCGGCTTCCAAGCAGCCACTATTCTGTGACAACTTCGCGACAACCATTGCCAGGAATCGGTTGCCGGGTGCATTATCTTGGCCACCCGGGACAGCGCAACGAGGCGAGGTTCGCGATGGCTACTGAGCGCAGTTCATCCCGTACACACGAAGTCTTCGGCAGCCGGTTCACCTTCATCGCGGTGGCGGTAGGAATGGCCGTCGGCACCGGAAACATGTGGCGATTCCCCCGTGAAGCAGGTGCTTGGGGCGGCGGTGCATTCCTGTTCGCCATGGTGGTCGCCTTCCTGGTGTGGGCCATCCCCATTCTCATGGCCGAGCAACTGCTTGGTTCGCGGTCGCGCCTCGGCACCATTGGGGCCTTCCGGGACTTCATGGGCCGCAAGTTCGCCTGGATGGGCGGCTTCATGGGCTTCGTCACCGTCGGCATCATGTTCTACTACTCGGTGGTCTGTGGCTGGGCGATCCGCTACTTCTTGCACGCCGTCACCGGTCGCTTCGAGACCGGCGCCGACACCGAGGGCATCTGGGACAACTTCACCGGCACCCCATGGCAGACCATCCTGTTCCATGCCATCGCCATCGGTTCAGTCGGCTTGATCATTTACCGCGGTCTCAAGCGCGGTTTCGAGGCGATCCTGAAGTTCGCCATCCCGGTTCTCTTCGTGCTGCTGGTGGTGCTGGCCATCCGGGGGATGACGCTCCCAGGCGCCTCCGAAGGGCTGCGCTTCCTGTTCGTGCCGGATTGGAGTCTGCTCCGCGATCCTGAGCTGTGGCTACGGGCCTTCAGCCAGATGGCGTTCTCCACCGGTGCCGGCTGGGGCCTGTACCTGACCTACTCGGTCTATATGCGCCGTCGCGAGGACTTCGCACTGAACTCGACGACTCTCGTCGCAGGCGACCTGCTGGCCGCCACGCTGGCCGGGACCGCCGTCATGGGCACCATCTTCGCGTTGCGCACCCGCGAGTTCGCCGAAGAGGCGCTGGCCGCCGGTAACGAAGGGCTGGCGTTCATCTTCTTCGCCGAGCTGTTCGGGGAGATGCCCGGCGGACGATGGGTCTTCGCCCCCATCTTCTTCCTCGCACTCGCCTTGGCCGCCCTGTCCAGCTTGATCGCGATGATGGAGCTGACCACCCGCAACGTGGAGGACCTCGGTCTGCCCCGCCGGCGGGCCGTCCCGTGGATCGTGCTGGTTGCGTTCGCCGCCGGTATTCCGTCGGCGATCAGCCTGGACTTCTTCGCCAACCAGGACTTCGTCTGGGGTGTCGGGCTGCTGATCGGCGGACTGTTCTGCGCCATCGCCATGATGAAGTTCGGTGTGCAACGGGCCCGCCAGGAGCTCGACGCCGACAGCGACTTCCCCGTCACGTGGTGGTGGACCGGCCTCATCCGGATTTTCCCGCTGGTATTCGTGATCTTGCTGGGCTGGTGGATCCAGCAGACCGTGACGGTGTTCGCGCCGGACGACTGGTGGAATCCGTTCGAGCCATTCAGCCTGGCCACCATGTTGATCCAATGGATCATCCTGGCTGTGGTGATGCTCGTGCTCAACGGCTGGCTCGCCAGACAGGTCTGGTCCGGCCCGATGACCACGCCGACCGGCCCCGGGTCGGTCTCCACGGACGAGTGAGGAGGTCCGGAGATGGACGTCGTGATCTGGACCCTGGTGTTCCTGGGCGGCTCGGTGGTGCTGGTGACCTTCCTGCTGATCTGGGCATGGCGGAAGGACCGCGAGAAGCAGCGCCTCGCCGCCACCTCGGAGGACGAGGAGTAGTTCCGCCAGCGCGATAGCACCGTGCCGCCCGCAGTTTCGTGCGGCTGTCACATCGGGCACGCCAGCCTGCGCCCGCTCACACCTACCTTCTAGGCTGTCGGTATGAGCCGACCGCCCACGCCCGAAGCAACGCCCGCGCCGGATGCCGACGTCGTCGAGCTGTGCCGGGACTTGATCCGGATCGACACCTCGAACTTCGGTGACAGTTCCGGACCCGGCGAGCGGTTAGCCGCGGAGTTCGTCGCGCAGCAGCTCTCCGACGCCGGCCTGCAGCCCACGGTCTTCGAGTCCGAGCCGGGCCGGGCCAGCGTTGTGGCCCGGATCGAGGGCGCCGACCCGCGGCGCACTGACGCTCTGCTGATCCACGGCCATCTTGACGTCGTTCCAGCGCACGCTCCAGATTGGACGCACGACCCCTTCTCCGGCGAGATCGCCGACGGCTGCGTCTGGGGCCGCGGCGCGGTGGACATGAAGGACATGGACGCCATGATCCTTTCCGTCGTCCAGGACCGGCTGCGCACCGGGCGGCGCCCGGCGCGGCCCGTGGTGCTGGCTTTCCTGGCTGACGAAGAAGCCGGGGGAGTGCTGGGCGCTCACTGGGCCGTGAAACACCATCGTGAGCTGTTCGACGGGGTCACCGAGGCGATCGGGGAGGTAGGCGGATTCAGCCTGACCGTCAACGACGATCTCCGGCTCTACCTCATCGAGACGGCGCAGAAAGGTATCGCCTGGATGCGCTTGACGGTCGACGGCCGGGCAGGGCACGGTTCCATGCTGTCTGACGACAACGCGGTGACCGAACTGTCGGAGGCGGTCGCCCGGCTCGGCCGGCACGAATGGCCGGTGCGCATCACTCCGTCGACTCAGGCGTTCCTCGATGCCGCGAGCGAGGCCTTCGAGGTCGAGCTGGATCCCGGTGAACCCGAACAACTGCTGAAGTCGCTCGGCAACATCGGCCGCATCGTCGGTGCGACGGTACGCAACACCACCAATCCGACCATGCTCAAGGCGGGGTACAAACACAATGTGATCCCCGGCCGGGCCGAGGCCTACGTCGACGGCCGTTTCCTGCCCGGCTACGAGGACGAGTTCGAGGCGACGCTGGACGAGGTGCTCGGTCCGCGGGTCAAACGCGACTACATGGTCTACGACATCGCTGTTGAAACGGAGTTCAGCGGGTCACTGGTGGACGCGATGTCGGCCTCGCTGCTCGCGGAAGACCCAGCGGCGCGCGCAATTCCGTACACCCTGTCCGGCGGCACCGACGCGAAGGCATTCAGCACGATCGGCGCGCGGTGTTTCGGGTTCGCTCCACTCCGGCTGCCGCCCGACCTCGATTTCGCCGGCATGTTCCACGGGGTGGACGAGCGGGTCCCCACGGAGAGCCTGCGTTTCGGAGCGAGGGTCTTGGACCGTTTCCTCGATCTCGCCTGACCTCCCCGATGATCATGAACACTAAGTGACCGTATTCGTCGATTAGTGTTCATGATCATCGGGGGTCAGAGGGTGCGGCGGACGCGGAGGATCTTGCGTCGCAGAGTGACTTTGCGGCTGCCGTCGGGGAAGCGGCGTAATCGAGCCAGCTCCCACCGCCCGTACTCGGCATGTTCGGTCAGGAGCCTGCGCGCCGCGCCGCGCGACGTGTCGCGAGGCAGGACCAGGTGGCGGAACTCATATTCGGTGGCGTGGGCGAACGCCGAGGTTCTGCCCGTCGCCACCATCTGCTCCATTGCACCATCCTGCCACGACTTGTCGCGCACACCAGGTACGGTCTGACACTGTGACGACTGTGCCTCCAGAGCGTGAACGCCTTCAAGCTGCGCTCGACCACCTCACCGATGCTCTAGAGAACCACATGGAAGCGTGCCTGGCCCGCACCGGCGAGGCCGACGCCGGGGTGCAAGCCGCCTATACCGCGTTGCGGCACGCCGCCGAGCGGTATGACGACCTGCTGTTCGAGGTCCGCGACGAAGTGACGCCGTGGGAGTTCCCTGAAGGTCCACACGTCGACATCGAGTATGAGAACGCCGAGGCCGAACCGGCGGCCGTCGGTGTCTTCGTCCGCCGCGACTACGACATCACCGAGCACGACGAGCTACTGCGGGCCGGCCGCGAAGCCTACGGCGAGCTGTATCCGGCCCACCCGAGGGAGGCGGCCGAGGCAGACGTCTCCCATGCCGGTCGCGCGTTGTACCAGCTTCTGCACGCCTACGGAGTGGACGGGCTGGATCAGCGAGCCGAGCCCTCGGGACTGCTTTCCCGCGGTGGCACAGTGTGGGTTCAGGAGCTCGCCGAAGGCGACACCGAGACCCTGGTGGACGAGCCGTTCGCGATAGTGGACGACGAGATGCTCATCTACCGCCTCGACGAGGTGATCGAGCCCGACGGCGATCTGTGAGACGAGATTCGGTGCCGCGCATGCCCGATGCCGCCGCCGCTGAAGCCCGTCGGCCGGGCGCTGCGATCTTGGCACCCCGGACCGGGTACCGGAACCTCTCGACAGGCACTAGGATTTCATGATCGCTTCGCCGTCCGTTGGCCTGCTGGCGGCAGAGGTCTGCGAAGTTGGCGGAAGCCAGCGGTTCCGCTGAGGTCGGCCGGGCGTGAGGAGTGGTGTGTCGGATGCGTACGTCTCGTAAGTCCCGTCTGTTGGTCCTGGGGGTCGCCATGGCGATGATCGCCGTCGGCTGGCCCGCGCAGGCGCAGACTCCGGAGACCGAGTTCCGGGTCAATCCGTATCTGCAGAATCCGTCCACCGACAGCATGACGATCACCTGGTTCACCAACACCGCCGAACCCGCTGAGCTGACGGTGCGTGGACCGGGGTTGCGTGGTGGTGCCACTTACACCACCACACCCACCCACGAGGCCGCGCTCGACTACACCGAGGCAGAGCTTTCTCAACAGATCGACGGGCTCGAGCAAGGTTCATGGCTGCGCGAAGGCGTGAACTACAAACACATGGTCGAGGTGACCGGTCTGCAGGCCGGAAAACGCTACAACTATCAGGTGCGAGCCGGGGCGGCACGGTTCAACGCGCACTTCACCACGGCGCCGTCCACCGCCCGTTGGGGCAATATCCGGTTCGTGGCCCTGGCCGATTCCGAGACCGAGCCGCTCGGGCGTGTGCTGCGCCGCGAATGGGCCCCGGGGGCGCTGGACGAGACCGGAGCGCAGCGCCCGAGCGCCGACGAAGGCAGCGTATGGGACGAGGCTTTCGGCACGACGGTGCTGTCGCAGGTGCGCACCCTGCGCTACATCCTCACGGAGGACGAAGGCTACCGGCGCAATCTCGAGGTGATCGAGAGCCGGAAGCCGGACTTCGTCGCCATGCCGGGCGACCTGGTCCAAGGCGGCGGGTACCAGCCTGGGTGGGACGAGTTCTTCCGGCACAACGCCGGAGAGCTGGCCAGCGGGTTGTCACATCGGCCGCTGATCCCGGCCATCGGCAACTGGGAGAACTTCGGCGCTTTGAACGGCGGCTACGGCACGCCCGACGACCGCTCGCCGGTGGTCCAGGCCCGAGCCAAGTACCACGTGTACTTCGACTCTCCGGACAACGGCACCGAGGCGCACCGGGACAACTACCACCGCATCGACTACGGGCCCATCACCTTGATCACGCTGGACAGCTCCAACGGGGAGCCCGACGACGCTCCGGGCAACTATCCCGACGCCGAGAAAGCCACCGGACAGGAGTATCGCGGGCCGGGCACCGATACGCAGAACAACTACACCCGAGAGCAGTACGAAGCTGCCGGCGGGACCGACCTGGCGGACTTCAACCCGGGCAGCCCGCAGTGGAACTGGGCGGAAGAACAGCTTGCCGACGCCCGCAGCAAGGGGCAGATCATCTTCGTGCAGTTCCACCACGCGCCCTTCAGCAGTGGCGAACACGGTCTGCCGATGTATCACGAATTCACCAGCGGGCAGGGCGGCACGCCGATGCGCCAGTATCACCCGATGTTCGAGGAGTACGGTGTGACCGTTGTGTTGTCCGGTCACAGCGAGATGTTCGAGCGCAGCTATGTCAACGAGGGCGACGGACCAGGTGTGCACTACTACGATGTGGGCGTCGCCGGGGACGGACTGCGTGGCGAGCGCCGCGACGGCCCGTCGCTGAATGATCCGCTGCTCAAGTACAACCCGTACAGTCAGTGGACAGCGGACCAGGACGAGCCCGAACAATGGGAGCTGATCGACGGCACCCTCCAGCTGGTCGACGGCGGCAAGCACTACGGCCACCTCGAGGTCAACGTCAAGAACCTGCGCGACGGCGCGCGCGTCACTCTGACGCCGGTCTACGTCTTTCCGGTGCTGGACCAGGACTACGAACTAGTACGCACCGAACGACGCGTCTACGACGACGAAGTAGTGCTCGAACTCGACACCGACGGCGTGGTTCGTTCAGCCGCCGGCTGACGCGCTTGGTGCCGAGACGTCGTCGAGCGCGGTGCGGATCTCCTCGGGAAGCTCGAGGTCTTCGGCCGCCAGCTGGGTGTTGAGCTGAGCGGCCGTGCGGGCACCCAAGACGGGCGCGACGACGCCGGGCCGGTCCCGGACCCACGCCAGCGCCACTTCGAGCGGCTGCACACCCAGCCCGTCAGCCGCCGTGCAAAGCGCCTCGACGATCTGCCTCGACCGGACATCGAGATACCGGTCCACAAAACGTGCGAGGTGTGGTGTGGCAGCGCGGGAGTCAGCGGGGGTGCCGCTGCGGTACTTACCGGTCAGCACGCCACGGCCCAGCGGAGACCAGGGCAGGATTCCCAGGCCGAACTCCTGAGCGGCCGGAACGACATCCCGTTCGATGTCGCGCTGCACGAGCGAGTACTCCATCTGGGTCGACACCAGGCGGGTGCGCTCGGATCCCTGGCTCTGGTGCACGGCGGCCCACGCGGTCTGCCAGCCTGCGTAGTTGGAGATACCGGCGTAGCGTGCTCGTCCAGAGGCGACAGCGTGGTCGAGTGCGCCGAGCGTCTCGTCCAGGGGGGTGCCGTCGTGCCAGGAGTGCACTTGCCAGAGGTCGATATAGTCCACGTCGAGGCGGTCGAGGGAATCGTCGAGCTGGTCGAGCATGGCCTTACGCGAGACATCGGTGATGTCCTGCCCGAACGGACCGCTCCGGCCCGCCTTGGTGGCGATGATGAGGTCGCTCCTGGAAACGGTCTTGTCGAGCAACGCGCCAAGCACCCGTTCGCTCGCGCCGTCGCCGTAGGAGGCCGCGGTGTCGACGAGCGTGCCGCCGTGCTCGGCAAAGGCCTCGAGCTGCTCGCGGGCCTCGTGCTCGTCGGTGTCACGTCCCCAGCTGAGGGTGCCGAGAGCCATTCTGGACACCAGCAACCCGCTTCTTCCGAGTCTTCGCAGTTCCACACCGCGAGGTTACCTGTACGACCGGCGCGGACCACGCAGACGCGGCCGGTAGAGTCGTCAGATGCGGCTGGCACTGAACCTCGGGTACTGGGGAAACGAGAACGCTCGCGACCATCTGACGCTCGCGCAAGAAGCCGATCAGCTCGGGTACTCGAGTGTGTGGGCCGCCGAGGCCTACGGCTCCGATGCCCCGACGATTCTCTCCTGGATCGCGGCGCAAACCGAACGGATCGACATCGGCAGCGCCGTGATGCAGATTCCGGCTCGTACCCCCGCCACCACGGCCATGACGGCAGCGACCCTCGACGCGCTCTCCGGCGGCCGGTTCCGGTTGGGGCTAGGCGTTTCCGGGCCGCAGGTGTCGGAAGGTTGGCACGGAGTGCGCTTCGATCGCCCGCTCGGCAGAACCCGCGAGTACGTTGATGTGGTCCGTCTCGCGTTATCTCGCCAGCGGCTGCGCTACGACGGCCGGCACGTGCAGCTGCCGCTGCCCGACGGCCCGGGGAAAGCCTTACAGCTCACCGTGCGTCCCGAGCGCGAGCACATCCCGGTGTACCTCGCCTCGATCGGACCCAAGAACCTTGAGCTCACTGGGGAGATCGCCGACGGCTGGCTGGCGATCTTCTATGCCCCGGAGCACGCGGGCGCCGCGCTGGAGCGGATCACCGAGGGGCGGCGGCGGGCCGGGGCGACGCTGGCCGGGTTCGACGTCGTCCCCACCGTTCCGGTAGTCGTCGGGCCTGACGTCGAGGCGTGTGCGGAGCCGATCCGCTCTTATACCGCGCTATACCTGGGCGGTATGGGCAGCCGGGACAAGAACTTCTACAACCAGCTCGCGGTACGGATGGGGTTCGAGGAGGCCGCGGCGCGCGTTCAGGAGCTCTTCCTCGACCGGCAGTACCGAGCGGCGGCCGAGGCGGTGCCGCTCGAGTTCATCGACCAGACCTCACTCATCGGTCCGGCGGAGCGAATCACCGACCGCCTGCAAGCCTATGCCGAGTCCGGGGTGAGCACCTTGTCCGTGTCGGTCCTGAGCGGCTCTGCCGACGAACGCCGGCAAACCCTTCGTGTCATGTCCGAATCCGTGGAAGCGGCGGGTTTGGCGGAGTGAAGCCATGGCAAGCGCGGCCGGGCGCCCGATAGGCGACCGGCCGCGAGCGTTGAAGGTCAGCGCCGATACGTCACGGCCGCGACGCCCCTGCGAGCCAAGGGCCAGGATCGGTGTGCTGGCCGTTGAGAAGGACTTCGAAGTGCAGGTGGGGCCCGGTGGAGTATCCGGTGGATCCGATCTTGCCGATTACCTGGCCCTGTTGGACCTGCTGTCCGGCGCTGACGCTCAAACCGGTCTGATGGGCGTAGAGCGTGCTGAGTCGCTGGCCGTCGAACACGCCATGGTCGACGATCACCATGTATCCGTAGGCCCGGTTGAACTTGGCCTCGACGACGGTCCCGGAGTCGGCGGCGTAGATGTTGCCGTCACCGCGGGCGAAATCGATGCCGGTGTGCACCTTGACGTAGCCCAGAATGGGATGCAGCCGCTGCCCATAAGGTGAGGTGACCTGGCCCGTCGCCGGCCGGACGAACGAGCCGGTGCCTTGACTGGGCCCGAAGTCCTCCTCGGTCAGGCTGTCGAGGTACTCGCCGACGGCCGTGGCTTCGTCCAGTTGCTCCATGTAGAGCTGGTAGTCCTCGAGCGCGGCCTCCTCGGCCAGCGCTAGCGCGTGTTCGTACTCTTCGAGCTTCTCTTCTTGCGCCGCTTGAGCTTCTTCCGCCGCGGCCTCGGCGGCCTCGAGCTCGGTGGACTTCTCGGCGGCCTCGTCCGCGAGGTCTTCTTTCTCCTTGCGCTGCCCCTCCAAGGTCGACAGCGCATTACGCAGGTCGGCTTCGTCCGCCGCCAGGCGCCCGAGTGCGGTGTCGCTGGCGCGCAGTAGCGTCTGCATGCCTACGTATCGGTCACTGAGCTCTTCCGGGCTATCGGCACCCAGGAGCACTCCGACGGTAGAAAGACCGTTGTTCTGGTACGCCTCTTGGATCACCGTACCGACAGCCGCCTTCGCGCCGGTGGTGTTCGACTGAATGGCCTCGATCTCGCGCTGGGTGCGCTCGACGACCTCGGCGGCCACCTTCGCCTCACGCTGGGCGGCCTCTTCGGCTTCCCTCGCCGCTTCGGCGTCGGCGCGGGCTTGTTCCACGCCGGCCGCGGCCTCGTCGATGTCGGTCAGCGCACTCTGCAAGAGGCGCTGCGCCTCGGCTACCGCCACGGTTTGCGCGTCGCGTAGTGCTGCTTCATAAGCCTCACCCGGATCTTGCCGTTCACCCTCGAAAGGATCTTGGGGAGGGTTGTCAGTGGGCGGGGCGGTGGGCTGGTCGTCCAGATCGTCCGCGGGATCGTCGGCCGGTTCGTCGCTGGGGCCGTCCGTCGGTTCCTCGGTCGGTTCCTCGGTGGGCTCCTGAGTCGGCTGGTCGGCCGTCGTCAGCCATGAGGTAAAGGCTGGGGTGCCGCCGGCGGCTGTCGAGGAAGGGATCAGTGGGCTGGCAGGTCCGGCATTGGCCGGCAGGCCGACTGCAGCGAGAGTCAGGCCGGCACAAGCTGCCGCAACCGCGAGGACGTCACGTCGTGGGCGCCGCATATACGTGCTACTGCTCCTTTCTGACCGGTGCGCTGAGCCTTGTGGGCCGCCGGCGCCGGAGGCGGACGTCAAGTGTGTCCCTGTACTGCATAGCGCATTCCGACGGAGTTCGCGAGCTGGACGCTCGATATCCCACCGGGATGAACCGGGTCAATAGTACAGACAGTTGCAAAATGGTCACGACATCGGGTGAATCGGCCACATTTCCCCCGGTGATCGACAGTGCGCTGTGGTCGCGATCTGGTGATCGTCAGTGGGTCGTGGCGGTGTGTCGCCCACCACAACCCACTGTCGATCACCATGGGAAGGAAACGGTGATCTGGTGGTCAAGGTTCCCGAATCCGCTCCCTGTCCCGCGCCCCTGATCTCGAGGGCTCTAAGCTTCGGAACGTGCCTGTCGTTTTACTCATCCGCCACGGCCGTACCAATGCGAACGCTTCCGGGACGCTGGCTGGGCGCGCGCCCGGAGTCCCGTTGGACGAAACCGGTGAGGAACAGATCCGGCAGCTCAGCGCTCGCCTCGGCGGCCGAATCCCGGCGCGGGTGGTCAGCAGCCCGCTCGAAAGGTGTGTGCAGACCGCCGGCTTCTTCTCCGGTGATGTGCGCCTCGATGAGCGGCTCCTGGAGTG
Source organism: Phytoactinopolyspora mesophila (assembly GCF_010122465.1). Lineage (NCBI taxonomy): Bacteria > Bacillati > Actinomycetota > Actinomycetes > Jiangellales > Jiangellaceae > Phytoactinopolyspora > Phytoactinopolyspora mesophila. Next base: position 619,383 of record NZ_WLZY01000001.1, read on the forward strand.
CGACTACGGGCAGTGGACCGGCGCACGGCTGAACGAGTTGCGCCGCACCGCTTTGTGGAAGGTGGTTCAAGAACATCCGTCCGGGGCGGTCTTCCCCGACGGTGAGGCAATGCGCGCGATGCAGGCCCGCGCGGTCGAGGCGATCCGCGACCATGACGCGCAGGTGGCCTCCGCTGACGGCGCCAATGCGACCTGGATCGCGGTCTCTCATGGCGACGTGATCAAGTCCGTGGTCGCCGACGCGCTGGGTATGCATCTCGATCACTTCCAGAGACTCACCGTGAGTCCCGGATCGGTGACGGCCATCTCGTATACCGAGCGCCGCCCATTCGTCCTCCGGCTCAACGACACCGGCGATGACCTGCGGTCTTTGTGGTCAGCGCGGCGCCGTCGGCGGGCACCTTCCAGCGACGGCGTCGTCGGTGGAGGAGCGGGGCACGGCGCGGGATAGGGTGAACGACGTGGCTGCTCAGGTCTTCAGATTCGAATCTCCGGACAGATTCGTCGCCGGTACGGTCGGCCAGCCGGGGGAGCGTACGTTCTTTCTTCAGGCACGTGACGAACGGCAGCTGGCCAGCGTCGTACTGGAGAAGGAACAAGTCTCGGTGCTGGCCGAACGGGTGGATGCGATGCTCGACGAGATCCTGCGCCGCACCAGCGGTCAGGCATCCGTGCCTGCCGTGCCCCCTGCCGACGACGAAGACCTCGAGCCGCTCGAACAGCCCATTGTCGAAGAATTCCGGGTGGGGACCATCACCCTGGCGTGGGAAGGCGAGACCGAGAAGGTGGTGATCACCGCCTACGCCGCGGGGGAGCCCGGAGCCGAGGAGGAAGAGCCGCCGGAGAATCTCGACGAATCCACCCGGGACGTCTTTCAGGTCAAACTCACTGGTGGTGCGGCGCGAGCCTTCGCCAAGCGGGCCCAGGCACTGGTCGCGGCCGGCCGGCCGCCGTGCCCGTTGTGCGGGCATTCTCTCGATCCGGACGGCCACATCTGCCCGCGCCAGAATGGTTACCGTCGGCGGGACTGACACTGTGGATCTGCTGGGATTGCTGGCGCGCGGCGAACTCACGGTCGAGGGCCGCCTCGTCGTGGCATCGAATGTCACGTTGCTCGGCGAGGTCGCCCTCGGCGAGCGCCGGGCCCGGTGTGTGTACAAGCCGATCAGGGGCGAGCGGCCGTTGTGGGATTTCCCGGACGGCACACTGGCCGCTCGTGAGGTGGCCGCGTACATCGTGTCCGAAGCCCTGGGCTGGCACGTCGTCCCACCCACCGTCATGCGTGCAGACGGTCCGTTCGGCGCCGGCATGTGCCAGCTCTGGGTCGATCAGCCGGAAGGAGCACCGAGCTGGGTTGATGTCGTCGCGCCGGACGCGGTCCCGGAGGGAGCGCTACCCATCCTCGAGGCGGTGGACGCAGAGGGCCAGGCGGTAGTGCTCGTGCATCGCGATCATGCCGGGTTGCGCCGGCTGGCATTGTTCGACGCGGTGGTCAACAATGCCGATCGCAAGGGCGGGCACGTGCTGACCGGAGACCCCGGCCTGGACGAGGAGATGGCCGCCGTCGTCGGTGTCGACCATGGGGTCTCGTTCCACCGTGAGCCGAAGCTTCGCACCGTGCTGTGGGGGTGGGCGGGTCAGGAGCTGACTGAAGCCGAACGCGAAGCGCTGCAACGGCTGCGCTCCGCCCTCGGCAACGTGGTGGGCGCCCGGCTGGCGGAGCTGCTCGAGGAAGCCGAGCTAGCGGCGATCGGCGACCGGATCACGGCGTTGTTGCAGCTCAACCGGCTGCCCGAGCCTGAAGGCCGGATGCCGGTGCCGTGGCCGGTGTTCTGAACCCTTAGGCTCAGAGATATGCGTGCCTGGGCAGCTCCAGACCGCCGGCCATTGCCCGGCAAAGGTTTTCCCGTTCACTTGTTCGACACTGCGTCAGGCTCGATGCGCACGGCAGCCCCGGCGTCGCAGGCCTCGCTGTACGTGTGCGGTATCACTCCGTACGACGCCACCCACATCGGCCACGCGGCGACGTACGTAGCTTTCGACGTGCTCAACCGCGTGTGGCAGGACGCGGGTCACGACGTGCGCTACGTGCAGAACGTGACCGATATCGACGACCCCCTGATCGAGCGCGCGACCAGCACCGGACAGCACTGGGCCGAGCTCGCGGCCGAGCAGACAGACCTCTTCCGATCGGATATGGCCTGGCTTCGGGTGCTGCCGCCGAATCACTACGTCAGCGCCGTCGATTCGATCCCGCAGATCATCGAGCTGATCGCCCGTCTCAAGGACAAGGCAGCGGTCTACGAAGTCGAGGGAGACCTATATTTCTCGGTCCGGTCCGATCCGCGATTCGGTGAGATCTGCAACCTCGACGACGCCACCATGCGCACGTTGTTCGCCGAGCGAGGTGGCGACCCGGACCGACCGGGCAAGAAGGACCCGCTGGACTGCCTCGTGTGGCGCCTGGAGCGCCCGGGGGAGCCGTCCTGGCCGAGCCCGTACGGGGCCGGGCGGCCGGGCTGGCACATCGAGTGCACGGCGATCGCGCTGCATCACCTGGACCAGGGCGGCGGGTTCGACGTGCAAGGCGGGGGGAGCGACCTCGTGTTCCCGCACCATGAGATGTGCGCATCCGAGGCGCATGTGGCCACCGGCCGGTGGCCGTTCGCGCACACCTACGTGCACGCGGGGATGGTCGGCTACCAGGGCGAGAAGATGTCCAAGTCGCTGGGAAACCTCGTCTTCGCCGCCGCTTTGAGACGCTCCGACCAGGACCCGGGCGCGGTCCGGCTGGCGCTCTACACACAGCACTACCGCTCCGACTGGGAATGGACCGAGGAGATGCTCGACGACGCCTCCCTGCGGCTGCGGCGCTGGCGCGAGGCAGCCTCGGCTTCGGCCGGCCCGCCGGCCGAGCCGGTGATCGAGGAGGTCCGCCGCCGGCTGGCCGACGATCTGGACACCGTCGGCGCCGTGCACGCGATCGACACGTGGGCCGCCGAAACCCTCGAAGTCCGCGGCGGCTCCACCTCAGCCGCGGCCGACCCGTCAGCCCCGCCGCTGATCCGCGCCACGACCGACACTCTGCTCGGCATCCACCTCTAACCCGCCCCGCTACGTCCAGCCTCCGCTCCACCTGAGAATTCAGGGCTCTTGGGGCACGTGAGTTCGTGAGTGGTCACCGGGGTGGGTTCTTCCGGGCCGGTGGGGGCGCCCGGGTTGTGGTGTTCGCCAGTCGTGAAGATCGTTGTGTGAGTATGGGTGGCCCGCTTCGCCATACTCGGGGTCGTGAAGATCGTCGTGGTGAAAAACGCCGCTGGACACCGTCAGGATTCACACGAGCGCGCACATACCTGTCGTGAAGATTATCGTGTTAAACCACGCCGGTCGCCAGCAAGGCCCGGCCAGCCATGGCCGGGGCAAGCCCGGCCGCCTCGCCCCCCAGAGCGCTCGGTTCAGGTCCGGCACAACCCGCGACCCGCCCGCGGACAACGGCGCTATGCTGTGCGACGGCCGCCGATGAATCAAGAACCGCACTAAATGATCATGTCTGGTGGGTTTTCACTTGCCTCACCATCTCTCCGGCCATGGTGACGCCAGACAACTCCTGGTACGGCAGGGCGGCCCACCCGGCCGGACCGGCAAACAACGCCGACCTCCATCCGGGTCGTAAGATAGGCACGGCAGGAGCATGTCCCTTTCAGACGAAGAGGTTCGATTACCCGTGTCCGAGCAGACCCCGTCGACTCAGGCGCAGCAACCAACGGCCCCGGCCCGGCCGCAGACCGGCACCGCCCGCGTGAAGCGCGGCATGGCCGAGATGCTCAAGGGCGGCGTGATCATGGACGTGGTCACGCCCGATCAGGCGAAGATCGCCGAGGACGCCGGCGCCGTTGCCGTGATGGCGCTCGAACGGGTGCCGGCCGACATCCGGGCCCAGGGCGGCGTCGCGCGTATGAGCGACCCCGATCTCATCGACGGCATCATCAGCGCCGTCTCCATCCCGGTCATGGCCAAAGCCCGGATCGGGCATTTCGTCGAGGCTCAGGTACTGCAGAGCCTGGGCGTTGACTACATTGACGAGTCCGAGGTGCTCACCCCGGCCGACTACACGAACCACATCGACAAGTGGCAGTTCACCGTGCCGTTCGTCTGCGGCGCCACCAATCTCGGCGAGGCGCTGCGCCGGATCACCGAGGGCGCGGCCATGATCCGCTCGAAGGGCGAGGCCGGCACCGGCGACGTCTCTAACGCCACCACACACATGCGCCAGCTCCGCGACGAGCTCCGGCGGCTGCAGTCTCTGCCCAAGGACGAGCTCTTCGTCGCGGCCAAAGAGCTCCAGGCGCCTTACGAACTTGTCCAGGAGGTCGCCGAGGCCGGGAAACTGCCGGTGGTGCTTTTCACTGCCGGCGGCATCGCCACGCCCGCGGACGCCGCGATGATGATGCAGCTCGGTGCTGAGGGTGTCTTCGTCGGATCGGGCATCTTCAAATCCGGAGAGCCGGCCAAGCGGGCTGAGGCCATCGTCAAGGCGACGACGTTCTACGACGACCCCGACGTCCTGGCGAAGGTATCCCGTGGCCTGGGCGAGGCGATGGTCGGCATCAACGTCGAAGAGGTTCCCGAGCCGCACCGGCTGGCTGAACGCGGCTGGTAAGGCCCCCACGGGTACGGAGAACCGGCGGTGAACCCGGAGGACTCCGATCACGTTTTCCGTGAATGGCAGCAGGACGCCGACGGGGTCTGGAACCGGCGCGCGGCCCGGACCATCGCGGTAGCGACCGACGGCACCCCATCTGGTCATGGCGGCGGACGTGGAGCGGCGGATGCCGAGGTGCTCCTGCTTCGCGGGGTCGACGTCCAGGACCCGTCGCACACCTGGTGGTTCACACCAGGCGGCGGCATCGACGAGGGCGAGTCAGCGCGGGCGGCCGCGGTGCGCGAGCTGTTCGAGGAGAGCGGCCTGCGGGTCGGGCTCGACGACCTCGTTGGCCCGGTGGCGGTGCGCAGTGCGTCCTTCCCGTACTTCGGCCGGCCGTGCCGGCAGGACGAGGTGTTCTACTACGTGCCGATCACCGGGCACAACGACGTCCACACCGGAGGCTGGACGGCGGTGGAGCGCGCATCGGTGACGGAACTGCGCTGGTGGCGGCTGTGTGACCTCGCTGGTACGTCGGAAACGGTCTACCCGCCGGCGTTGCCGGAGCTGGTGCGCGTGTTGGTGACAGACGGCTGGGACGGCACCAGGCTCACGATCAGCTAGTGCCCTCAGTACATTGCCCGTCACAGGTCGCGCACGTTCCGCGCTCCGATCAGATCCATGCGTCTTGCCCTTTGTCGTTGTCGCGAGTGGTCAGCGGCGATCACACCCTGGCCGGAATGTACTCGTCACCAGAGCCGCCGTGCCGGGCTGATTCGGCCATGCTGCGGAAATCGTGCTTCGGTTGGTATCCGAGCACGTCGCGGGCGGCGTCTACGGCCATCTCCAGCCGCCACGTCTTCGGCATCTCAACCATGATCTTGGGAACTTCGTAGAGCTCCGCGATGATCGATGCGCCGTCGTCATGTTTCGTCGGTGCGGCCGCCGTGATGTTGAACGCCCGGCCGCTGGCGCCCGGCACGGTCAGCGCCAGGTAGAGCCCTTCGACTGCGTCGCGGACATCCAGCAGGTGGATACTCCACGGCTGGCCGTCGGGCCCGAGCAGGCCGGCCGCGGTGTCGTCCGGTGCGTCCTGCACCCCGGCGTCGAAGATTCGTCGCAGATTCGGGTGATTGTGAAACAGCTGCCAAATGTTTGTGTCCCGGCCCAGCTCAGCCTTACCCAGCAGCGAACGCAGCCACGCGACCCGGAACAGGCCTGACGCCTCCACCGGATCGAGAACCGTGGCGAACCGGGTGATGACGTACGGGATGTCGAACTGCACGGCATGGTTTCGCAGGATCGTCTCGCCTAGGAGCTTGGATGTGCCGTAGTAGTCCGCTGGCTCCTGCGGAGCGTCTTCAGGCAGCGGGACCATCGGCGGATCGCCCGGCCGGTAGGTCCCGTCCGTGCTGGCCAGTAGGAACCGCTCCACACCGCCGGCCCGCACCACGCCTTCGAGCAACCGCAGCGTCCCGAAGGCATTGATGTCGTAGAACCTGTCGACCGGCGTCTGGCCCCGCACCAGCTGTGCCGCAAGGTGCACCACATGGGTGACATCGCGGCAGGCGGCGTCGATGCCTGCTTGATCGGTGAGCTCGGCTTCGACGATCTCGAGACCGGACATGGCTGACAGCTTCACCGCTTGCGGATCGCCCGGCATCACCATCGCCTTGACGTCAGCTCCAGACGACAGCAGCCGACGGACCATGTTGGCTCCGACGCGCCCGGTAGCGCCGGTGACTAGAACTCGCATGTCAGAACCCTTCTCGAGTGGAGCCGGTCCGGTTGGAGATGTACGCACGTCATGACTGTCCAGCCCAGGCTGCGACCCGCGCCGCAACGTCGACGACGCCGACGGTGGGTGCCCGCCGCCGGGCGTCTTCGGAAAAACGACCGAGATCCTTCCAGCCGGCTCCGGTGCAGATCAGCACCGGGTGATCACTGGCGCCGAGCCGGCCACGGCCGGCATCTGCCAGTACGGCAGCGAGGGGTGCCGCCGCCGCGGGCTCGACGAACACCCCTTCGGTGGCGGCCAGCCGGCGCTGTGCCATGAGGATCTCGTCGTCGCTGACATGTGTGCCCCAGCCGCCACTCGCACGTACCGCCGCCGCGGCCGCCGGTCCGTCGGGCGGGTAGGGGAGTTGAAGCGCGGAGATCATGGTGTCGCATCGGCCAACCTCGGGCGCGCCGATCTCGCCGTCGAGGAACTGCACGACGGGCGCACAACCTGTCGGCTGACAAGCCACCACCTTTGCCGGATGGGCTCGAGCCGCCAGCCCACGGGCCAGGGACGTCAGGAGGCCTCCGCCGCCCACCGGGACATAGACGTGGGTGGCATCGGGAAGCTGCTCGGCCAGCTCGTATCCGATCGTGTCGATGCCGCGCATGCCGTCGGGGTTGAACGCGTTGGCGGTGATACCCAGGTAGAGCTTGTGCCGCTCCGCCGCCGCGCGTACTTGCGCCATCAGCTCCGCTCCGGCCGTGGTTGCGCCGTCGCCGGTTCCGCGTACGGCGACGAGTTCGACGCCGTACGGCATCAGGGGCAGCCGCTTTTCGGCCGGCGCGGTGGACACCAGGCACAGGAAGCCCCGCAGCGCCGCCCGGGCGCCGTAGGCGGCCAGCGACATGCCGGCGTTTCCTGACGACGTGGCGATCCAGCCCGCGTACCCACGGTGGCGGGCCAGCGACATCGACATGGCCGCCACCCGGTCCTTGTAGGAGCCGGTGGGGTTGGCCGACTCCATCTTCGCGCTCAGCCCGCCGAGCCCGGCCTGCCGCGCCGTGTCATGCAGGTCAAGGACCGGCGTGCCGCCCTCGCCAAGAGTCACCAGAGTTCCCGCATCGGGAAGATCCGCGGCATATCGCTCCAGGCCGTGCTGGTAGAGGCTCATTGCGCCGCCTCCTCTGGCCGGCTGGTGACGACCTGATTGTCGGTGTCAACGGCGGCCATCACGTACAAGACATCACCCTGCTGAGTCCTCGCCTGGCGGCGCAGGAACATGACCATGCCGTCGCCGGGTGCGGTGATGATGCGCAGGAGGTCGCCGTCGTATCCGTAAAGACGGCCGATCTCGGTGTCCCGGGTGACCACGGCGCCGGCCCGGACCGACGAGACGAACAGGCCGTGCCCCGGCGCCTGGGCGCCCTGATCGAGATCGCCGGAGCCGCTGACCCGGGTCTGAAAGCCCCCCGCGTGGGCGTACTCCGAGGGCAGCATGGCTAGCGCCGCCATGACCGACCGCACGCCGCTGACATAGGCGTCGAGTTCACGACTGCGGATGCTGCCGCCGCCGGAGCACTCGGCGTAGATGGCGGGCACGCCGTGCTCCGCCGCCGCGGACAGTGAGCGTCCTGGCGCCGTGCGCGGATGCGCCCAGATGACCGGCGCGCCGAAAGCCTCGGCCAGCTGTTGCGACCGTGAGCTTTCGGGGCCGCCCTGGCAGAACCCGCTCATCAGCGGCATGCGGTAACGCAACCCGGCCGAATGCAGGTCGATCAATGCGTGAGCCACCGATATGACGTGTTCGGTCAGGGCGGCGGCCACGGTGTCCGTTGGACCTTGTCCAGGTACACCCGGGAACGACCGGGCCAGATTGCCGCCGTCGAGGGGGTTGAGCCGGCTGGACGCCGCCCATGCGCCCGGGTTGGCTGGCGCGACCGCGAGCAAGGTGCCGCTCAGTGGCGCCGTTGCGACCTCTCGGATGGTCCGCAGCACGGCCAGCACGCCCTCGTCCTCGTCACCATGCACGCCGCCGAGTAAGGCGAGCACTGGCCCGGGCCTACGTCCAGACACTGTGGTCAGAACCACGTCACCAGGCAGGACCTGTTGGTGTATTCCAGTGAAATGCTGACTGGTCATCCGCGATGATGCTCCTTACGGGTTCGCGCGTGGCGAGGGATCGACGGGCCGGAGAACGGCCGGGCATCCGGGTGTCGCAGAGATATGACGCATGGTGGCGACGAAAGCGGAAGGCGCAGAGAGCAAAGTTTCGATTGGCGATGAGTCTAATTTGCTCAAAAAAACTTCTCAATGGTTTCGCAGCCTCGAATTGGCGATCGCGCCCGAGCGGCTACCGTGGAGGTGGACATCTGAACGGCGATAACGGCGTTCACACCAGTGGATAGGAACGCGGGCACACCTATGTCGAACGGACCAACGGTAGGGGTCCTGGCTCTCCAGGGCGACGTGCGCGAGCACCGGCGCATTCTCGAGTCGCTCGGCGCACGCACCATCGCGGTACGCACGGCGGACGAGCTCGACCGCATCGACGGCCTGGTGATCCCGGGCGGCGAATCCACCACCATGTGGCGCCTGGCGCGCTCGTTCGAGTTGCTCAAGCCGCTCCGCAAACACATACACGCGGGCCTGCCAGCCTATGGCTCGTGCGCTGGCATGATCATGCTCGCTGAGCATCTCGAGGACGGGGCCGCGGGCCAGGAGACCGTTGGCGGTATGGATGTCACCGTGCGCCGCAACGCATTCGGCCGTCAACTCGATTCGTTCGAGGCACCACTCGACTTCCCGGTGATCGGCCAGCCGCCCTTACACGCGGTCTTCATCCGGGCCCCGTGGGTCGAGCGGGTCGGAGAACAGGTAGAGGTCCTGGCACGAGTCGCCACCGGACCGGCAGCCGGTAGAATCGTCGCAGTACGGGCTGGAGGGCTGCTCGCCACGGCGTTTCACCCCGAGCTCACCGCAGACGCCCGTGTCCACGGGCATTTCCTCGAGATCGTCAAGGAGGCCTAGCCGCATGTCCGGCCACTCCAAGTGGGCGACCACCAAACACAAGAAGGCTGTCGTCGATGCGCGGCGAGGCAAGCTGTTCGCCAAGCTGATCAAGAACATCGAGGTAGCCGCGCGCACCGGTGGGGGAGACCCAGCGGCCAACCCGACGCTGTATGACGCTATTCAGAAGGCCAAGAAGTCGTCCGTGCCGAACGACAACATCGATCGGGCGGTCAAGCGAGGCTCAGGCGCCGAAGACGGCGCGGCGGACTACCAGACCATTCTGTATGAGGGCTATGGCCCGAACGGTGTCGCGGTGCTCGTGGAGTGCCTGACCGACAACCGCAACCGTGCTGCCTCCGAGGTCCGCATCGCCATGACCCGCAACGGCGGCTCCATGGCCGACCCCGGTTCGGTGTCCTACCTGTTCGACCGCAAGGGCGTCGTCGTTGTGCCTCGCCAGCAAGGCGAGCGTGCCATCAATGAGGACGAACTGCTCGAAGTCGTGCTCGACGCCGGCGCCGAAGAGGTCGAAGACCTCGGCGAGTCGTTCGAAATCCGCAGCGAGGCCAGCGAGCTGGTCGACGTTCGAAGCGCAATCCAGGCGGCGGGCCTGGACTATGAGTCGGCCGAGTCGTCGTTCGTCCCGTCGGTCACGGTCCCGTTGGACGAAGACGGCGCGAAGAAGATCTTCCGGCTCATCGAGACCTTGGAAGACAGCGACGACGTCCAGAACGTTTTCGCCAACTTCGATGTCTCCGACGAGGTCATGGAGGCGGTCGGCTAGTGCGCCACGGGACACCTGTGTCGCGCATCTCCGGCACCGGCACCTGGATGTGTCCGGCGCCTTGACTCCCATGAACACTGCGGGCGTGCACGTCGTCGGCGTCACCAAGTCGTTCGGCGAGGTCGAGGTGCTGCACGGTGTCTCCTTGTCGATATCGGCAGGGCGGATGCTCGCGCTGCTCGGCCCCAGCGGGTGCGGCAAAACCACCCTGCTGCGCATCATCGCGGGGTTGGAGCAACCGGACGCCGGCACTGTCCTCGTGGGAGAGCACGTCTTGTCCGACGGGCGGAACGTGGTTCCCCCGGAGCGGCGGCATGTGGGCATGGTGTTTCAGGACTGGGCTCTCTTCCCGCATCTGAGCGTGGCCGCCAATGTCGGGTACGGGTTGCGGAAACTGCCGGCGGCCGAGACCAGAGAGCGAGTCGCTGACGCCCTGGCCATGGTCGGGCTGGGTCACCTCGGCGACCGTTCTCCGGAGACGCTCTCCGGCGGCCAGCAGCAACGGATCGCGCTGGCGCGCGCCATCGCGCCGCGCCCTTCGGTCCTACTGCTGGACGAACCGTTCTCCAACCTCGACGCCGCATTGCGTGGCCAGGTCCGCACAGAGGTTCACCAGCTCCTTGCCGAACTGGGGATCACCACCCTGTTCGTCACCCACGATCAAGAGGAAGCCTTCGTCCTGGGCGACGACGTCGCCGTGGTACGTGAGGGCCGGATCGTGCAGCAGGCCGCCCCCACGGCTGTGTACGCCCGGCCAGCCGACCGATGGGTGGCGGAGTTCGTCGGAGACGCGAATTTGATGCCGGGTCACGCCGACGGGCGGCTCGCCACCACCGTGCTGGGGCCGGTCACACTCGAAGAGAGCATTGCCGGGCCCGTGGACGTACTCGTCCGCCCGGAGTCTTTGGCGATCGCCCTGGACCCGTCCGGCGACGCACAGGTCGAACTGGTGGAGTTCTACGGTCATGACACCGTGTCCCTGGTCCGGCTGGCCGGTGATGAGATCATCCGGGTCCGTACACCCGGCGCGCCGGTGGCCCGGCGCGACGACAGGGTCCGGCTGACCTACAGCGGTGCCGGGGCCGTCGCCTATCCTCGTACGCCCTGAAGCCCAAGCAGCCCGTACCGGGTCGTGTGTGCTGGGTGAACTCAGGTCCGCAGCGGTATCACGGTTTGGTATTTGCCGCCGGGTGACTGCTCAGGCGCCGACTTCGGGCTGGTCAGCGGCCAGGGACCCAGAGCTTCGAGGTGGGAGCCTGCGGCGGGGTCTGCTGGGCGGGCGTCGCCGTTCCGGGCTGAGCCGGGGGCGCGGGAACGCTCGCGAGGTCGTTCGGCTCGTCCTGCTGCTCGCTGGCCACCTTCTTCTCCGCCTCGATCTGTGCCATCCGAAGCTGGGCGAGCACGTTGTCAACCTGGCTCACGAACTGTTGCGGCAAGTGTGGCCGAGCGTGATCCACCACGAGACCGCTAGAGTCGATCAACAGCCGGGCATCACGACGGCCGAGTTTCGCCTGTGCCCCGGTGAGCAGGCTGGACAAGACGTCGGCGAGGAGCTGCTCGGCAGGGGCGCCTCGCAACTGTTCGAGATACTGGCGTGCTTCCTCTTCGGACACCGGCGGAGCCGTAGCGCCCTGGGTTTGCTGACCTTTGGCCTGCCCGCCGGATGCCGAGCCGGGTTGATCGCTCACGTGGAACACACCTCTCGTGGTTCAGCCGGTCGAGATTCCGCGGTGATCCGGTGCCGGGACGCGGTACGGATGCGGCGATTCGGCCCCTGGCCGGATCGCCTTCGAGAATACCGCGCAGCACGTACCATGCCGCCACCTCGGCGGTGATCGTCAGTGGGTTGTGGCCGTTGCCAACGACCACAACCCACTGACGATCACCGACAAAGGGGATGACGAATCTGGGTCTTAGCGGGAGATGGCTAGCGGGAACCTGCGCCAACGGGGACGCGCTCCGGCTCCGGCAGAGCTGGCGCGACCGGGCCGGTCGGCGCCGGCTCGACGGGCCGGCGACTCTTGTCCGGACGGATCTCGTCGCGGATCGCCAGCAGAGCGGTGGGCAGGCTGGCCAGCAGCACCAACGCCAGTGCCGGGGCGGCCGCGCGACCGTAGAAGTTCTCCGACGTCGCGTTCCAGACCTGTGTAGCCAGGGTGGAGAAGCCGGGGGGCGCCAGCATCAGCGTCGCGGGCAGCTCTTTCATCACGGTCAAGAAGACCAGCGCGCCGCCGGTCAGCACACCGGAACGTGACAACGGCATCACCACACCGAAGAATGTGCGCGCCGACCCCCGGCCGAGCGTGCGTGAGGCTTCCTCCCACGCCGGGTTGACCTGCTGAACCGAGGCCTTCATGGGGCCGATCGCCAGCGGCAAGAACATCACCAGGTAGGCGATGACCACCATCGTCATGGTCTGGTAGACGAACGGTGCCTGCCGCGCCCCGAAGGACACCAGCCCGAGCGCCACCACCACGCCCGGAAGCGCGTACCCGATCCAGCTGGCCGACTCCAGCATCCGGGTGGTGCGGCTCTGGTGCCGCGCCGCGAGCAGCGCGATCGGCCAGGCGGCGATCACGACCGCTACTGCCGCGAGCGTAGACGCTTGCAAGCTGTTGGTGACGAGTTCGCCGGTCAGCCGGAGCGGCTCGCCAGCACGTATACCGCGCACGAGCCACAGGCAAACGACGCTCACCGGCAGGGCAGCCCCGACGACGAACACGGCCGAGGCGGCCGCGAACGCCGGCCACCGCAACCTTCCGAGCCGCTGCGGGCAGACCCGACGCGAACCTGCGTGCAGCGAGGCGGCCGTCGCCCGTCGCGAACGCATCTCCGCTATCAGGACCACCACCGCCAGCGCCACGAGCAACAGTGCGAGCACGGCCGCCCCCGAGCGGTCGATCAGCCCGTAGCGGATGTAGATGACGCGAGTGAACGCGTCGAAGCGCAGCATGGAGACCGCACCGAAGTCGCTGAGCGTGTACAGCCCGACGAGCAGGCCGCCGGAGGCCAGGGCCGGCCGGAGAGCGGGGATCAATACCCGCCGAAAGGTAGCGAAGGCTGACTGTCCGAGTGTGCGGCTGGCTTCCTCGGCGCTCGGATCGATACGTCGCAGCGTTGCCCGCACAGTGAGGAAGACATACGGGTAGGAGATGACCGTCAGAACGAACCAAGCACCCCAGAAGCCGTAGATCGACGGCAGCCGTTCCACACCCAACGGCTCCAGCCACCCTTGAAGCAGGCCACGTGGCCCGAGGAACGATACATAGGCGTATGCGGCGACGTAGGACGGCAGCGCCAGCGGCAGCGCCAGCAAGACCGTCAGCAATCGCCGCGCCGGTACGTCGGTACGTACGGTCAGCCATGCCAGCGGCGCCCCCAGGAGCACCGCGGCGGCCGTCACTGCCGCGGTCAGCCCGACCGTGTTGAGCAGAACCTCGAACGTGCGCGGCTGTGAGAGGACGTTCCACGCACCCGAGACCCCGCCCTCGCCGGCCCTGATCAGCACGTAGGCGGCGGGCAGAAGCGCCACCGCGGCCACCACCACCGCGGCGGTGGTGAGGGCCCGGCCGGATAGGCGGCGCGTCGTGAGCATCTGGTGTCCTGATTCGAGGCGGTGGCTGATGATGGCTCCGGTACGGCGGTGCCTGGGTAGGCGCGCTAGAGGATTCCTGCCTGCTGGATGAGGTCGAGTGTGCCCTGCAGGTCCTCGAGCTGTCCGAGGTCGATCGCCGGCGGGGTCAGTGAGTCGAGGCTGGGGAGGCCTTCCGGCGACTCCATGCCGGTGACGAGGGGAAATTCCCAGGTCTCTTCGACGAAGTAGGTCTGTCCGGTCTCGCTGAGCAGGTAGTCGACGAATGCGGCGGCACCCTCCGGGTTCTGGGAGGTCTCGAGGATGCCTGCGCCCGCGACGTTGACGAGCGCACCGGGGTCGCCGTCGCCGTAGAACTTGTTGGCCGCGGGCAGATCCGGCTCCTCGGCCAGCCGCGGGTACAGGTAGTAGTGGTTGACCAGTCCGGCGTCGATCTCGCCCGAGGCGACGGCATCAACAATCGGACCGTTCTTCTCGTAGGACTGGGTGCCGTTGTCCTGCATGGCTTCCAGCCAGTCTCTGGCGGCGTCGTCCCCTTCGACGACGCGCAGCGCGGTGACGAAGGCCTGGAAGCTGCCGTTGGTGGGCGCCCAGCCGATCCGGCCCTCCCATTCGGGGTCGGTCAGCCCATTGATGGTGTCCGGCAGGTCGTCTTCGTTGAGATTGTCCGTGTTGTAGACCACGACACGGGCCCGGCCCGAGACACCGACCCAGTCGCCTTCGGCCGAGCGATACTCGTCTTCGACCTGGCCGAGCTGCTCGTCGGACAACGGCGCGAGGACGTCCGCGGCCGACAACGCTCCGAGAGCGCCGGCGTCCTGGCCGAAGAACACGTCAGCGGGGGAGTTGGGGCCCTCGTCGAGAATCTGGGCCGCCTTCTCCGCCGTGTCGCCGTAGCTGACAGCCACCTCGATGCCGGTCTCGGCCTCGAACCGCTCGATGATCGGCCCGACGAGCTCCTCGCTGCGTCCGGAGTAGACCGTCAGGCTGCCGCCGTCCCCGTCGGTCGCGGCGTCGCCGTTCGGTTCCGCGTCATCGGCGTCGCCGTCGTCGTTCTGCCCGGTTTCGGAGCCGTTGTCCTCCGGCGTGCTGGCGGTGGAGTCGTCGTCGGAGCCACATGCGGTCAACAGGAACGCGGGCACCACCAGCACTCCGAGCAACGTACGGATCTTCACAGGCCGGACCTCCACTATGGACAGCGTCTTGCCAATCCCGTTAGCGTCAGGAGTAAGCAAGGCAAGCTTGGACTAAATTAGGTGAGGCTCACTTTAGCGGTTGGAAGTTAGGTCTGCCAAACCTTGCCTGGTGTGGGAAGTGTCACCGGCGCGCCCGGTTCCCGTTGACTTTCCACCCACCCACACCTCACCCACCCCTCTTGGTGATCGTGAGCGGAAAATTGTTGTGATCGGCGCTTGATTTGCCGGATTTGTCGCAGTGACAACAACAGGGATGCGATCACGTCACCGAGGGTGGGGGAGCGCCTCCAAAGTTTTCTCGCGACGCGCGCGGCGGGTCTCATCCGCGAGCCCGCGGGTGCGGATAGAGTGAGCACCGAACTGGTGTTCGGCAAGGGAGACATATGCGCGTGCTGGGTGTCGACCCAGGGCTGACCCGCTGCGGGCTCGGCGTCGTCGAAGGCGCGCCGGGTAAGCCGCTGCGCCTCGTCGCGGTCGACGTGGTGCGCACGTCGGCGGCCATGCCCCTGGGGGAGCGGCTGCTGGCCATAGAGAGCAAGCTGGACGAGTGGATCGCCGAGTTCGGACCTGATGCGGTCGCGGTCGAACGCGTATTCAGCCAGCACAATGTCCGGACGGTCATGGGCACGGCACAAGCCAGCGGGGTCGCTACGCTGGTGGCGGCCCGGCGTGGCCTACCGGTGGCCAGCCACACGCCCAGCGAGGTCAAAGCCGCCGTCAGCGGCAACGGCCGGGCAGACAAGAACCAGGTGGCCTTCATGGTGATGCGGCTGCTGCGGCTCAAAGACAAACCAGCGCCCGCCGATGCCTCGGATGCTTTGGCACTCGCCATCTGCCAGGTATGGCGCGGGGGAGCGGACAACAGGCTGCGCGCGGCCATGAACAAGAACGGAGCCAGGCGATGATCGCATTCGTACGAGGACAGGTCGCCAGCATTCGGCCGACCGAAACCGTGCTCGACGTCGGCGGCGTCGGTCTCCAGCTCCATTGCACCCCGTCCACCACAGCTGAGCTACGAGTGGGCAACGAGGCGCAGCTAGCCGCCAGCCTGGTGGTCCGGGAAGACTCGCTGACGCTGTACGGATTCGGCACCGACGACGAGCGCACGGTCTTCGAATTGCTGCAGACCGCCAGCGGGGTCGGTCCGCGACTGGCTCAGGCCATGCTGTCGGTCCACACTCCTGACGACCTCCGGCGGGCCGTAGCGGCGGAAGACCTGGTCGCATTGACGAAGGTGCCCGGCATCGGCAAGAAGGGCGCACAGCGCATTGTCATCGAGCTCAAAGACAAGCTCGGCGCGGCATCCTCAACTGCTGGCGCACAGCCGCAGCTCAATGGCGCTGCCCCGAGGGGCGGCTGGCAGGACCAGGTACGCACGGCGCTGCTCGGACTCGGGTGGTCGGCCCGGGACGCCGACGCTGCCGTCGAGCAGGTCGCGCCGATGGCCGCCGAAAACGGCCATACAGCAGACGTCTCCTCGCTCCTGAAGGCCGCTCTGCGAACATTGGCGAAGTCGTAGGCCGTCGGAGTGACGGGTACAGGCGCTGAGAGGTCGCTCGAATGAGCATGTTCGACGAACAAGAAGAGGGCGAGGCCCGTTTGATGGGCGGCGGCGCCGACGCCGACGAGCGCGCCGTCGAAGCAGCACTGCGCCCCCGCAACCTGGCTGAATTCGTCGGCCAGGAGCGGTTGCGCGAACAGCTGTCGCTGGTTCTCGATGCGGCCCGCGGCCGCGGCAGGTCTGCCGATCATGTACTGCTCTCCGGCCCGCCAGGGCTGGGCAAGACCACCCTCGCCATGATCGTCGCGGCCGAGATGGGTGTGCCACTGCGCATTACGAGCGGTCCGGCCATCCAGCATGCCGGTGACCTCGCCGCCATCTTGTCGTCGGTCAGCGAGGGCGACGTGCTGTTCTTCGACGAGATCCACCGAACCGCTCGCGCCGCCGAGGAGCTTCTCTACACGGCGATGGAAGACTTCCGGGTCGACGTGGTCGTGGGGAAAGGACCCGGCGCTACAGCCATCCCGCTGGAGCTGCCGCCGTTCACGTTGGTTGGGGCCACTACTCGTACCGGCCTTCTGCCCGGCCCGCTACGGGACCGGTTCGGATTCACCGGTCACCTCGAGCTGTATGAGCCCCAGGAACTCGAGCAGGTTCTCGTCCGCTCGGCGGGGTTGCTCGGGGTGGACCTTCGGGCTGACGGCGGCCGCGAGATCGCCGGCCGCTCACGCGGCACACCGCGGATCGCCAACCGGCTGTTGCGCCGGGTGCGAGACTTCGCCGAAGTGCGCGCGGATGGCGTCGTCACCGGCGACATCGCGCGTGCAGCGCTCGAGGTCTTCGAGGTCGACGGCATCGGGCTGGACCGGCTGGACCGTGCCGTGCTGACGGCGCTGTGCCGGAACTTCGGCGGTGGTCCGGTTGGCCTCGGCACCTTGGCGGTGGCCGTGGCCGAAGAACGGGAAACGGTGGAAGAAGTGGCCGAACCGTTCCTCGTGCGGGCCGGGCTCCTGGCCCGGACACCGCGGGGGAGGGTGGCGACGCCGGCGGCATGGACCCATCTCGGTATGGCTGTGCCCGCCCAGACGCCGTTCGCCGTTCCGGACGGCGAACTCGACCTCTTCAACACTGCCGATGAGGCTTCAGGCGGGTAGACTGGGAGGTGCGGCCGATCTGGTACGCCCCGATTCTGCGTACGGCCTCCGTGGGGACTAGAATCGCGCGGACGTTCCCAGACAACCCCTAGTCGAAGGATGCCACTCACTCATGGAAGCGTTGCTGCTCCCTATTCTGCTCATCGCGGTCTTCTACTTTCTGCTTATCCGGCCGCAGCAGCGGCAGCGGCGGCAGATGCAGCACATGCAGCAGACCCTGTCGGTAGGCAGCGAAGTCATGACCGGTGCCGGTCTCCTCGGCACGGTCGTTGAGATCGATGAAGACAAAGACCAGGTTGTTCTCGAGGTCGCGCCCGGTGTGACCAACCGCTACGTGCGTCGTGCCATCGTCAACATCCTCGACAGCCCGGAGTCGGAGATCGCCGACACTCCCGAAGAGCTCATGGACGCAAGCGGTGAGCTGAGGGATGTGGGCGAGTCCGCCAATACGGACAAGCCGGCCGAGGACACCGAGGTCAGCAGCGACACTGACTCTCGTAATCGCGCCAACGACGGCGAGTCTCGCTGAGTACACCGTCCGCTGGTCAGATGCCTACTGCCGATCAGCGGGAGCTGTTGCTGTCCGGAATCCGGGACGTGCCGGACTGGCCTGAGCCCGGTATCGTTTTCAAGGACATCACGCCGCTCCTGCGCAATCCAGCGGCATTCGGCGCCGCGGTCGATTTGCTTGCCGGCATCGGTGACACCGGGTCTGGCTACGACGGCCTCGACGCCGTGGTTGGCATTGAGGCCCGGGGGTTCATTCTGGGGGCGCCGGTCGCGCAGCGGCTAGGCGTGGGCTTCGTTCCGGTGCGTAAAGAAGGCAAGCTTCCGTCCCGCACGTCGTCGGCGAGTTACGAACTGGAGTACGGCCGGGAAACCGTCGAGATGCATCGAGATGCGCTCTCACCCGGCGACACCGTGCTCATCGTGGACGACGTGCTGGCCACCGGCGGCACCGCACGCGCGACGATCGATCTGGTGCGCGGGGCCGGGGCCCAGGTGGCTGGGGTGAGCGTGCTGATGGAGCTCGGTTTCCTGAACGGGCGCGAGAAGCTGCGTGATGTGACACTCACGGCGTTGCTCTCGTTGTAGAGTCCATCGTGTGACGCTCGACGACGCGCGTCAGCAGCACATCGGGGCTTGATCCGATGAGCTGCCGGGCACGCAGGGTCGGTGGCGCGACCTGTGGGCTCCCGGTTAGCTCAGGAATAGCAAGGCGCCTAGACTGTGTTGTCTCCTTCGTAGAGGCGAGAGGAGGCCAGTGGCCGAGCAGAACGCTCCTAGCGGTGCGCTGGCGCCGGTCAGGGTCCGGGCACGGCTCGCGCGGCTGACGGCCCAGCGGCAGCAATCTGAGCCTGCCCTCGAGCCGCTGTTCCGCACTATCAAGGCGGTTCACCCGAAAGCCGACCTGAGCGTCATCGAGAAGGCGTACAACGTCGCCCAAGAGGCGCACAGCGGCCAGAAGCGCAAGAGCGGCGATCCCTACATCACCCATCCGCTGGCCGTTGCCACCATTCTCGCCGAGCTCGGCATGACACCTCCGACGCTGGCCGCGGCGCTGCTCCACGACACTGTCGAAGACACCGAATACGGCCTCGACCAGCTCCGCGGAGAGTTCGGCGACGAGATCGCGATGCTGGTCGACGGCGTGACCAAACTCGACAAAGTCAAGTACGGTCAAGCCTCGCAGGCAGAGACCGTCCGAAAGATGGTCATCGCGATGGCCAAGGACATCCGGGTGCTGGTCATCAAGCTCGCCGACCGCCTGCACAACGCCCGCACCTGGCGCTATGTCCCGAAGGAGTCCGCCCGCCGCAAGGCCCGCGAGACCATCGAGATCTACGCTCCGCTGGCACATCGTCTCGGTATGAACACCATCAAGTGGGAGCTCGAAGACCTCTCGTTCGCCACGCTGCACCCCAAGGTGTACGACGAGATCGTGCGCCTGGTGGCCGAGCGGGCGCCCTCGCGCGACGACTACCTGGTGTCCGTCGTGGACCAGGTGCAGAGCGACCTTCGCGGCGCCAAGATCAAGGCGTCGGTGAGCGGGCGCCCGAAGCATTACTACTCGATCTACCAGAAGATGATCGTCCGCGGCCGTGAGTTCACCGACATCTACGATCTCGTCGGGCTGCGGGTGCTCGTCGAGTCGGTGCGAGACTGTTACGCGGTGCTCGGCATCGTCCACGCGCGCTGGAATCCGGTACCTGGCCGGTTCAAGGACTTCATCGCGATGCCGAAGTTCAACATGTACCAGTCGCTGCACACAACGGTCATCGGCCCGCAGGGAAAGCCGGTCGAGCTGCAGATCCGCACCCATGCCATGCACCGCCGCGCCGAGTACGGCATCGCCGCGCACTGGAAGTACAAGGAAGACAGCAACGCCGGGCGTGAGACCGACAAGTCCGTCGCCGTCGGCGACGGCAACGGCGCCAACGACATGGCGTGGCTGCGCCAGCTCCTCGACTGGCAGAAGGAAACCGAAGATCCCGGCGAGTTCCTCGAATCCCTGCGATTCGAGATGGAGTCCAACGAGGTCTACGTGTTCACGCCAAAAGGCGACGTCGTCGCGCTGCCGGCCGGGGGCACACCGATCGACTTCGCCTATGCCGTCCATACCGAGGTTGGCCACCGCACCATCGGCGCCAGGGTCAACGGCCGGCTGATCCCGCTGGAGTCCAAACTCGACAACGGCGATGTGGTCGAGGTCTTCACCTCCAAAGCGCAAGGGGCGGGCCCCAGCCGGGACTGGCTCACGTTCGTCACCAGCGCCCGAGCGCGCAACAAGATCAAGCAGTGGTTCTCCAAAGAGCGCCGCGAGGAGGCGATCGAACACGGCAAGGACGCGATCGCCCGCGCCATGCGCAAGCAAGACCTACCGCTGCAGCGCATGCTCAGCCAAGAAGCGCTGACCGCCGTCGCGGACGAGCTTCGCTACGTCGACATCTCCGCGCTCTACGCCGCCGTCGGCGAAGGACACGTCTCGGCCCAGAGCGTCGTGCAAAAACTCGTCTACATTCTCGGTGGCGAGGAAGGCACGAGCGAGGATGCCGCCGAAGCTGCTATCCCGGACCGCGGCCGCCGCCGCACCCAGGGCGACCCAGGCGTGGTCGTCAAGGGTGTCAGCGACGTCTGGGTCAAGCTCTCTCGATGTTGCACACCCGTGCCTGGCGACGACATCATCGGCTTCGTCACCCGTGGCTCCGGCGTGTCGGTGCACCGCCACGATTGCGTCAATGTCGACTCCCTGCGCAAAGAGCAGGGTCGCATCGTCGACGTCGAATGGGCGCCGACAGCCAACAGCATGTTCCTCGTCGCCATCCAGGTCGAGGCCCTCGACCGCGCCCGGCTACTGTCCGACGTCACGCGGGTGCTCTCCGACCAGCACGTCAACATCCTCTCC
Organism: Phytoactinopolyspora mesophila; assembly: GCF_010122465.1. NCBI lineage: Bacteria > Bacillati > Actinomycetota > Actinomycetes > Jiangellales > Jiangellaceae > Phytoactinopolyspora > Phytoactinopolyspora mesophila. The sequence goes on from NZ_WLZY01000001.1 coordinate 640,390, forward strand.
GCCACGGTGGCCACCGGCAGCGACCGAATCGCCAAGAGCAGGTTCACCTTCGAAATGGCAGATCCCAAACACCTCGGCCACGTGCTCAAGGCGGTCCGCGGCGTCGAGGGCGTCTTCGACGCCTACCGCCTCACTAGCGGCGTGCCCGCGGTGTCTAACTAGGGGACGTTGGGGGACGCTGGGCGGGTCGAGAGTTCCGTCCTCGCCCAGCAGACTCGCTCGGAGAGGGGCTTCGCCAGCGGCCTCGCTCGCTGATGCCCGCCACGCCATGGACGGAACTCTCGACCCACCCAGCGTGTCGCTTGGTCACCCAGGTCACGCCGGCACCGGCAGCATCGTCGCCGATGCCCACCGCACCATGGACGAACCTTCCGCCCACCCAGCGCCGCAGGTTCCCACCGGGGGCAAGGTCTGGCCGCAACAAGGAAGCTTGTGGTCGCCCTAGCAACAGTAAGCCTCCTTGTTGCGCCCAGCCAACGACATCAAGCTTCCTTATGGCCGTGATGCCGGGTGCTTTTCTATGCGATGGCGAGGATGCTGGAGGAGAGGAGTACCTAGAGGGCGAGAACGCGCCGGTCAGGGACACCCGTGGGTCAGGCCCTCAAGCGGTTGGGACTCGGCAGGTGAGGGAAGTACGAGCGGGTGGGGCGATGGATCCCATCCGGGTGCGGTCGGGCATCGGCGAGCGAGGCACTTGGGGCGAAGCCCTTCCATCCCGAGTGAGTCCGCGGGCGGGGATGGGATCCATCGCCCCACCCGCGAACCTGACCGGCAACTCCCAGTCCGCGGAACTACGGATGCAAACCCTCAGCCGGCGAACTCGTCGCGCGCTTGTTCGGCCTGTTCGAGCCAGGTCCGCCGTGCCGCCAGTGCTTCTTCGGCTTCGCGCAGCTTGCGCTCGTCGCCCGAAGCACGCGCCTTCTCGACTTTCTGCTCCAAATCCGAGATGAGCGCCTGGAGTTGGTCGACGGTGTCCTGGGCACGCGCGTAGGCCTCGGGGTTGCTGCGCTTCCACTCGGAATCCTCGGCCTGGCGGATCGCGTCTTCAACCTTGCGCAGCCTGCCCTCGACGGTGCGGCGGGAGTCGCGGGGCACGTATCCGATCTGCTCCCAACGTTCCTGGACCGACCTGAGCTGGGCACGCGCGGACTTCCAGTCCTGGACCGGCAGCAGTGCCTCGGCTTCGACCAGGAGCTCTTCCTTCAGCCGCAGGTTGTTCAGTTCTTCGTCATCGCGCTGCGCCTGGTGAGCCGCGCGAGCTTCGAAGAAGGTGTCCTGTGCCGCACGGAACCTCTTCCACAGCATGTCTTCGACGTTGCGTGGTGCCGGACCGGCTGCCTTCCACTCGGTCATCAGCTCGCGGTAGCGCCGCGAGGTGCCGCCCCAGTCGGTGGAGGTAGCCAACTCCTCGGCTTCGGTGAGAATTCGCTCCTTGATGACCCGAGCCGTCTCCCGACGGTCGGCCAGCTCGGCGAAGTGTGCCTTGCGGCGCCGGGTGTAATGGGTGCGGGCGGTGGAGAAGCGTCGCCACAGAGCGTCGTCGGTGGCGCGGTTGAGACGTGCCAGCGACTTCCACTCGTCCAGCAATGCCCGGAGGCGATCGGCGCCGTGTCGCCAGTCGTTGCCTTCGGCGATCGCCTCGGCAGCTTCGGCGATGGCTTCCTTGCGTGCCTGCGCCTCGTCCTGGGCTTTTGCCCGGGCCTGCTTGCGCTCGGCGCGCCGCTCGGAGATGTGGGCGTCGACGACGTCCAGGCGCGCGGACAGTGCATCGAGATCGCCAACGGCCTTGGCGTCTTTCAGGGCGTCACGCAGGCGTCGCACGCCAGACGCGATCTCGTCCGGCGCGGCCGCTCCCGACTCAAGGCGTTGCTCCAGCAGGTCGACCTGCACAGCGAGATCGTCGAACTTGCGCCCGAAGAACGCCAGCGCTTGCTCCGGCTGGCCAACCTGCCAGGAGCCGACCGAGCGTTCGCCGTCCGCGGTGCGGACGAACACCTCACCCGCAGCATCTACCCGGCCCCACTCGTTGGACGCGACCGTCTCGGGAGCCGGCCCGACCTGGTCGCCGGTCTCACCGCTCTCGCCGGTTGCACCTGGTGGGCCGCCGACGTCGCCGGATTCCGGGGCGTTCTGGAGCGCGTCGGTCTTCTCCGCCTCGGGCGGAGCCTCGGCGGCCTCCGAGGCGTCAGGGTCCGAACCTGTGCTCTCCGGGGCGGTGTTGTCGGGAGCGGTAGGGTCTGGTGTGGGAACCGGCTCGGCCGCAGTCGGTTCGTGATCGGCGGCCTGAACCTGCTCTGGCTCCGGGCTACCGGGAGTGTGCGTCACGGTGGAATCCTCATCCGGGGCTGTGGCGAAGGCATACGAACGGCATATGTTACGAGGGCTCAGTCTAGGCAGGAACAGGCGATTCGAAGATAACGACTTTGCGGCAATCGCGAAGGCGTCTCACACAACTGGATGCGCGAACATCGCGACGGTACGGACGCGGAGGTGCGTCGCACCTGCTATCGACACCACGGCGCCGGGGATTTAGGATGCACGACGCCGGGCCGGTAACCTTCCACGGGTGCTGCTACTTTCACTCGCCAGTCCCGTGCTCGGCACCAATTGTTACGTCGTGGCACGCGACGGCAGCGACACATGCTTTCTTGTCGATCCTGGTATCGCGGTCGAAGAGCATGTCGGTCAAGCCATGGCCCAGCATGGACTGCGGCCGGCCGCCGCCCTGATCACGCACGGCCATGCCGACCACACTTTCTCGCTTGCCCAGCTCTGCCAGCGCTATGAACTGCCGGTCTACATTCACGAGGCCGACGAGTACAGGCTCGACGACCCGATCCAGACCCTGGGCCCGGAGCTGGCACCGGCCTTCGCGAGTTTTGCCGAGCTCTGGACGCGGCCGCCGGACGTGCACACGTTCAGCGACGGCGCATCCCTCCAGGTGGCGGGGTTGACCGTGGAGGCGCTCCACGCTCCCGGGCACACCGAAGGTTCGACGCTGTACGTGGTGCCCCGGCCCGACGAGCATCCGGGTTCGCTCTGTTTCACCGGTGACGTGTTGTTCGCCGGCACGGTCGGGCGTACCGACCTGCCGGGTGGCGATCCTGAAGCGATGCGGCAGACGCTCGCTCGGATAGCCACCCCTGAAGCCGACGGCGGGCTGCCAGATGCCACGACCGTGCTGCCTGGCCACGGCGAGGGCGACTCACTGGGAAACCAGCGTGCGACTAACCCGTTCCTGCAGATCTGACAAGGACACCCCGTGAATCAACCGATGTTCCGTGCCCCGAAGGGCACGTTCGATCTTGTCCCGCCTCGGGCCGAGGCGATCCTGGCCGTTCGTGAAGCGATGTCCGACGCTGTGCGCAGAGCCGGATTCGGCTACGTCGAGACTCCGTCGTTCGAAGACACACAACTGTTCGTCCGCGGTGTCGGAGAGTCCACCGACGTCGTGACCAAGGAGATGTACTCGTTTACGACCCGGGGCGGCGACGACGTCACCCTGCGGCCGGAGGGTACGGCGCCGGTCCTCCGCGCCGCCCTGGAAGGCAACCTGCACCGCGGCTCGCTGCCGGTGAAGCTGTGGTACTCCGGGTCGTACTACCGCTACGAGCGGCCGCAGAAAGGCCGCTACCGGCACTTCTCGCAGGTCGGTGCCGAGGTTCTGGGCACGGAGGACCCGGCCAATGACGCGGAACTGATTGTCTTGGCGATGGACGGGTACCGGTCCCTCGGGTTGACCGGGGTGCGCGTCGTCATCAACTCGCTGGGTTCGGAGGAGTCCCGCCCCGCCTACCGGAGCGCCTTGCAGGAGTTCCTGCGGGGACTGGACCTGGATGACGAGACGGCGAAACGAGCCGAGCTGAACCCCCTGCGGGTGCTCGACGACAAACGTCCGGAGATCCAGGCCGCCCTCACTGACGCGCCGCTGATGTCCGACTTTCTGTCCAAGAGCGATCTCGACCACCACGACACGGTGCGGACGTTGCTGGCCGATGCCGGTGTGGCGTTCGAGGACGACGCACGCCTGGTCCGTGGACTGGACTACTATTCACGAACCCTCTTCGAGTTCGTGCACGACGGCTTGGGCGCTGCGCAGTCGGCGATTGGTGGGGGTGGGCGCTACGACGGCCTCTCCGAGCTGATCGGCGGCCCCCGGCTGCCCAGCGTCGGTTGGGCCCTAGGGGTGGAGCGCACGCTGCTCGCGATGGAGGCCGAAGGCCTCCCGCTGCCGGGGGAGACCGGGTTGGACGTCTACGCCGTACCGCTCGGAGAAGAAGCGGCCCGGCAGCTGTTCGGCGTCGTCACCGAGCTGCGCAGAGCTGGCATCCGCGCCGATCTGGCCACGGGCGGGCGTGGCCTGAAGGGTGCGATGAAAGCCGCCGACCGCAGCGGCGCGCGGCTGGCGATTGTCGCCGGAGAGCGTGATCTCTCGGCAGGCGTCGCCCAACTCAAGGATCTGCAGACGGGTGATCAGCGACCCGTGCCGCTGGCGGAACTGCAAAACACCATTCGGACCGAGCTCGGTGGCTCTGTCCAGGCGAACTGAACTGACACAACCCCACCTGTTCGGTGATCGTCAGTGTGTTGTGGTCGTGATTTGGTGATCGTCAGTGTGTTGTGGTCGTGATCCAGAAACCACAACACACTGACGATCACCGGGAGAGTCAAAGCCGCACTACTCCGGCTTGACCGTGTACATCTTCCACTCGGGGCGGCTGAAGAAGTCGAAGCTGCCCTTGCGGACGGTGAAGGCCAGCAGAATCAGGCCGACCAGGTTGGGAAGCGCCATCAGCCCGTTGAGGATGTCGGCGATGTCCCAGATCAGGTCCAGGCTCGCGACCGCGCCGACAAATATGAAACCGCAGAAGACGAGCCGGTAGGGGAGCACGGCGGCCCGGCCGAAGAGCCGGTCCATGCACCGCTCGCCGTAGTAGGCCCAGCCGAGCAGCGTCGAGAAGGCAAAGAACGCCACGCCCAGCGTCACCAGCGTGCCGCCCCAGTCGCCTGGCAAACCCTCACGGAACGCCTCGGCTGTCAGCACAGCGTCGCGGAGCTGGTCACCGGCGGCGTCGACCTCGGTGTACATGCCGGTGGTGACGATGACGAGACCGGTGAAGCTGACGACCACGAGCGTGTCGAGGAAGGTCTGGGTCATGGAGACCAGCGACTGACGGACCTCGTGGGTTGTCTTGGCCGCCGCGGCCGCGATGCCGCCGGTGCCGAGGCCGGACTCGTTGGAGAAGATGCCGCGCGCGACGCCTTGCCGGAGCACCAGGAGGATACCGGCGCCGACGAACCCGCCTGCAGCAGCTTCACCGGTGAAAGCGCCCTCGAAGATGGTGGCGATCGCATCCGGCAGATCGCCGACGTTCAGGACCAGAATGACGGTCGCTCCGAGTACATAGAAGATCGCCATGAACGGTACGAACGCCGCCGTGAACTTGCCGATCGCCTTGATTCCGCCCAGAATGACGACGGCCGCGACGAACATCAGCACCAGGCCGGTCGCCCACGTCGGGATGTTCCACTCGTTGTTGAGCGCGGAAGCGACCTGGCCGGACTGCACGCCGTTGCCGATACCGAACGCGGCCACGGCACCGAATACCGCGAACAGGATGGCCAGCACCTTGCCGAACGTCGCCATCCGGCCTTCGCCGTACTTCTCCCGGAGACCCTCGCTGATGTAGAACATCGGGCCACCGCTTTGCTCACCCGCGGCATCAACCCGCCGGTACTTCACCCCCAGAAAGGCTTCGGCGTACTTGGTCGCCATGCCGAGCAAGCCGGTGACCCACATCCAGAAGAGGGCTCCGGCTCCGCCGATGGCGATCGCACTGCCGACACCGGCGATGTTGCCGACGCCGACCGTCGCCGCCAGTGCCACGGTGAGAGCTTGATAGTGGCTGATATCGCCTTTGACGTCCCCGGTCTCCTTGCGTTTGATCAACGCCAGCCAGAGCGCGTGGAACAGTTTCGTGAACTGCACACCGCGTAACAGGATCGTCAGAAACAGACCGGTGCCGAGCAGTAGCGGCACCAGCAGGCCGAACTCGACAATCGGGATGTTCAAGCCACCCCAGACAAAGCTGCCGATATCGCCGATGATGTCTTCGAAGGTATCCACGCGTCGCCTCCTTGTTGCCGCCTCGCAGGCGGTCCTGGCCAGTAGGAACGCCAGGGCGTCGCACCTTGTGCTCGCGCTCCGCCGACAAGTGTCGGGTGATGCCGGGGAACAGGGTGGGGCGCGTGCGTCCCGGTTCGGAATGACCGGGACACTAGCTGCTGGCGGCCTGGCCGACAAGATGCCGCGCCGAGATCGTTACCTCAGCCGCCGGCGCACCTGCCCTGACCCATCGGGGCAGGTATAGGCAGAGAATCTCCGCATGCACCGGCACTTGAGCGCACGAGGCGGCAAACCGGGTCGCGCACGACGGCGCGGCCTACGTAGGATCGCAGGCGGCGGATACATTAGAGGCGCGAGTTCTAAGCCGTGCTCCCCGCTACAGCCCGCCCCTTCGCGACCGAAAGAGGATCTCAGTGCTCCGCACCCATGAGGCCGGTACGCTGCGTGCCGACCATGCCGCACAGACTGTCACGCTGACCGGGTGGGTCGCCCGGCGGCGCGATCATGGGGGAGTAGCGTTCCTCGATCTGCGGGACGCCTCCGGCGTCGCGCAGGTGGTGGTTCGTGACGAAGACGTCGCACACGACCTGCGCGCGGAGTACTGCATCCGGGTCACCGGCGAGGTCTCCAAGCGACCTGCCGGAAACGAGAACCCGGCACTGCCCACCGGGGCAATCGAAGTGGTGGCTGAGACCGTAGAGGTGCTCAGCGAGGCCGACCCACTGCCGTTCCAGATCGACGACTACGTCGATGTCGGCGAAGAGGTGCGGCTGAAGCACCGCTATCTTGACCTGCGACGCAGCGGCCCGGCCGCCGCCATCCGGCTGCGTAGCGAAGTGAACCGGGTCGCCCGCGAGGTCCTGCACGCGGAGAACTTCGTCGAGATCGAGACTCCGACGATGACCCGATCCACCCCGGAAGGCGCCCGCGACTTCGTGGTGCCGGCCAGGCTGCGCCCCGGTTCCTGGTACGCCCTGCCCCAGTCTCCTCAGCTGTTCAAACAGCTGCTCATGGTCGCCGGCATGGAGCGGTATTTCCAGATCGCCCGTTGTTATCGCGACGAAGACTTCCGCGCGGATCGCCAGCCGGAGTTCACCCAGCTCGACGTCGAGATGAGCTTCGTCGAGCAAGAAGACGTCATCGCGCTCAGCGAGCGGATCGTCAGCTCGCTCTGGGAGCTCATCGACGTTCAGGTGCCCACACCCATCCCGCGGATCACCTACCGCGAGTCGCTGGACCGCTACGGCACCGACAAGCCCGACCTGCGCTTCGAGCAAGAACTCACCGAAGTGACCAGCCACTTCGCCAACACCACGTTCCGGGTCTTCCAAGCACCATATGTGGGCGCCGTGGTCTTCCCGGGCGGTGCCTCCCAGACCCGCAAGGAACTCGACGGCTGGCAAGACTGGGCCAAGGCTCGGGGCGCCAAGGGGCTGGCCTATGTGCTCGTCGGTGCGGACGGAGAACTGTCGGGGCCGGTCGCCAAGAACCTCTCCGACGACGAGAAGGCCGGTCTCCCGGCGCTCACCGGAGCGGCCCCAGGTGACGCGATCTTCTTCGCGGCCGGACCGCGCAAGGCCTCACAATCGCTGCTCGGGGCCGCGCGACTCGAGATCGGCAAGCGTGCCAAGCTGATCGACGAAGACGGCTGGGCGTTCGTCTGGGTGGTTGACGCACCCCTGTTCGAAGCCGTCGCCGAGACAGACGACGTCGCCGTCGGCGGCGGAGCCTGGACCGCTGTGCACCACGCGTTCACCTCACCTAAACCGGAATGGATCGACTCTTTCGAAGAGGATCCCGGCAACGCGCTCGCCTACGCCTACGACATCGTCTGCAACGGCAACGAGATCGGCGGCGGGTCGATCCGTATCCACCGTCGTGATGTCCAGCAGCGAGTCTTCGACGTCATGGGGCTCACCGCTGAGGAGGCACAGGAGAAGTTCGGATTCCTCCTGGACGCCTTCAAGTACGGCGCCCCGCCGCACGGAGGTATCGCCTTCGGGTGGGACAGGGTCGTGGCACTACTCGCAGGCTCTGACTCGATCCGCGACGTGATCGCGTTCCCGAAGACCGGCGGTGGATATGACCCGCTCACCAGTGCGCCCGCACCGATCACGGCAGAGCAGCGCAAAGAAGCCGGAATCGACGTGGTTCCTGACAGCGAGGAATAGGGAAGGGCTTGGGCCCGAGATCCGTTCCCGCCCGCGGACTCGCTCGTACCTCGCTCGCCGATGCCCGACCGAACCCTGAACGGATCTCGGGCCCAAGCCCTTCATGCCCGCTGCGGTTCCCGTCTGGACAAGCACAAAAGAGTCCGTCGCCCGATGCCCGACCGAACCCTGGCCGCCAACCAGGTACCCCCACCCCTGTGGTTCTCGTCTGCGGTTCCCGTCTGGTCGAGCAAGAGGGTTCCGTTCCCGCCCGCGGACTCGCTCGTACCTCGCTCGCCGATGCCCGACCGAACCATGAACGGATCTCGGGCCCAAGCCCTTCATGCCCGCTGCGGTTCCCGTCTGGACAAGCACAAAAGAGTCCGTCGCCCGCGGACTCGCTCGTACCTCGCTCGCCGATGCCGGACCGAACCCGGGACGGATCTCAACTCCAACCACCGGCTCCTTCGCTGCGGTTCCCGTCTGGTGAAGCACACAGGGCTGCGCGCGGACGGTTTGTCGTTGAGCGAACCCTTTGAATGTAACGCAGAGTGACAATATCGTCACTTTGCGTGATGGTGGGTGAATCCGGACGTTCTCGTCCGATTTGGATGGTGTCCCAGAATGCGGTGCTTTCGGCCGCACTCGCGGCGGCATTGACCGTCATCGGGTGGCGCGCCGTGCGGGTAGTGACGGAGCTGCATCTGATGGTGGCGGGCGTGCGCGCACCTGTCGACACGCTCATTCTGGTTGCGGATCCCGAGGGCCGGCTGCCGGACGTGCGCTCAGTGCTGGGACCACGGGCCGACGCGCGCGTCGTCGCCGTCGCGACGAAGGCGGCGCTGGCCTCACTGGCCGACGCCGTGGAGCGCGCCGGAGTAGTGGCTGTCGCTGACGCTGACCAGCCCATGACCGAACTCGCACACACGCTCGACCAGACCCTCAGGCTCCCCGATTTCGCGCCGGACCGCGCGCGGCTGACGGCGGCACTTCGCGCGCGCGAGGACGAGGCGCGTCGATTCACCGCCCTGACCCCACGTGAGCTCGATGTGCTCGGCGCCCTGCTCGCCGGGCGATCCGCGGCCGAGATCGCCACCGCGGACGTAGTCACGCTGGCGACGGTGCGTAGTCATATCCGGGCGCTTATGAGCAAGCTCAGGGTGTCCTCGCAACTCGCGGCTGTCGCCTTGACTCACCGCTCATGCCGCGAAGCACCGATTGTGGAGCGAATCCGGCAGGTTCATCAATTTTGACGATGACACACAGTGACATTCTGCTCACTCTGAGTAACAGGTAGTGAAGGTCACTGCTCAGCCGCATCAGCGGCATCTCCAATGACGGGGGAGACATGCCCAACACCTACACCCTCACGGTGATCAACAACTCGGAGCTCGACCGCCCGACGTTCGCCGTGTTCGCCACCCTTCCGGCCACCACGGCCTACGACACGGTCAGCCTCGCATGGCTGACCCAGCCGATCAACGCGCACAATCAGTACGTCTTCAAGTGGAACATCACCTGGGGATTCGCGTGGTCGGCCCAGGGCACCGAATCCGGTTACCAGTGGGCCGGCAGCGGCCAACTGGCAGCCGACCCGAACGCAACGGACCGGTGCAAAGCGCTGTTCTCGTACAACCAGGATTTCGAGCTCACGCCGGCCAACGGGAATCCCGACGGCCAAACGCTGTGGATCAGCGACGATCCGACTGTGCCGGTACCAAGCGTCCAGGCCAGCTCCGTGGCGATCACGCTGGATGGAGATTCGGTGTGCGCCACGAACGCCGGCCCCAACCTCACGCAGACGTTCACCCTGCACCCGACGTATTACATCGACGCGGGCAACTACGTGAAGGGGCAGATGGTCGACGGGTCCAGCGTCACGAGCTTCCAAACGCTGGAGTACTCCGGCGGCAACACCGCCCTGACCGCGACCTTGAACCCGGACAACACCTGGGACGTGGGTAGCAGCAAGGAGCTCGACTTCCGGCGGATGTTCCAGGCACGAGAAGCGAGAAGCCGCTAGCTGGTGGCGGCCTTCACCATCCGGATTCGGCAAGAAGTCAGGGAGTTTGCCATGACACAGGAACCAGAAGAGATGAGCGCGGGGGACTGCCCGCCGCTGCCGGACGACTATGACCCGCAGGTCGCCGGGGAGTGCTGGTCGGGCCGTAACTGTACGGGCAAGAAGCTGAACAACAAGGACGCCCACAACTGCAAGAACAGCGGCGGTAAGAGCTGGAGGAGCCCGGACGGGACGTGCCACAACCTGTAGCCCTTCGAGGCGCGAGCGGGGCCGGGTGACACACGGAACCGGACCACGTCTCGATCGACAAGAATGCGACTCGTCACGGCGAGTCGCATTCTTGTGTGCCTGAGCCGACTCAGCGTCCTGCCTGGAATGAACCCCGCCTACTGGATGCAGAACTCGTTGCCCTCAGGATCGGCCATGACGTAGTGGTACTCGCGGTAGGGACCCCACAGGGCATCGTGCTTGCGAATCACGCTCGCACCCAAAGCGACAATCCGGTCTACCTCGGCGTCGATCTCTGCCGGAGTGGCGTGTTTGCCAGGGATCGCGAAAAGATCGAGGTGAACACGGTTCTTGGCTTGCTTCGGCTCTGCCACGCGGTGGAAGTACAGACGCGGGCCCGCACCCTCGGGGTCTTCGGCCACCGACCGGTCGAGGAGGTCTTCTTCGGTCAGGCCGCTCTGGAGAAGACTTTCGCGTAACTCAGGCGGATACTCGCTACGCGGATAGCCGAGCACATCGGACCAGAAGTGTGACAGGGCTCTAGGATCAGCGCAGTCGAAGGTGATGTTGCCGACCTTGTTCATTCTCAGCCTCCTCGAGAGACGTGACGACGATCACGAGTCACGTTATTACCTCGCCCCGACACCCTCTGATATCTTCGATCGCGTTATGCGGATCTGACACCTGAAGCGGCCCACGTCCGAGGTCATCTGAGACCCGGTGGGCTTCCTCCGACCCCATTCGAGGTCCTCAGGTGTCTCAACTCTCGGTACGTTCTCTTTCCAAGTCCTATGCGGGACGAATTGTTCTCGACGACATCCGCCTCGACGCGGGACCAGGCGAGCGCCTGGGGCTGGTCGGCGAGAACGGTGTCGGCAAGTCCACACTGCTGCGGCTGATAGCCGGCGTGGAGCATCCCGACGCCGGCGAGGTCCACCTCAGCGGGAGCCTCGGCTACCTCAGCCAGGAGCCCGACCTTCCGGTGGGAGGCACCATTGCCGAGGCTGTAGACGCCGCTCTGGCAGAGTTCCGCAGCCTCGAGGCCGCGATGCGCAAGCTCGAAGAGCGCATGAGCGCCGGCGACACCGACGTGCTGACCGAGTACGGCGATCTCATGGCCGAATACGAACGACGCGACGGTTGGTCGGCCGACGCCCGGGCGGCGCGGGCGCTGGCGGGCCTGGGACTGGCGGAGATTCCGCCTACGTGGGCACTCGAGCAGCTTTCCGGTGGCCAGCGTGCCCGCCTGGCGCTAGCACTCGCGCTGGTCCGGGCACCGGACATCCTGGTGCTGGACGAGCCGACCAACCATCTCGACGACGACGCACTGGCTTATCTCGAGACGACGCTTCGCGAGCATCACGGTGTCGTCGTCGCCGCGTCACATGACCGCGCCTTCCTCGACGCTGTCTGCACGTCGATCCTCGATCTGGATCCGACGCTGCGAGTCGAGCCGGACGGAACGCCGATCATCGGCCCTGCCCGCTACACCGGCGCATACACCGACTACCTGGAGGGCAAAGCCGCCGCCCGCGTCCGGTGGGAACAAGCGCATGCCGCGTGGAACGACGAGATGAACCTCGCCCGGGCCGCGACCCGAACCACCGCGCGGCAGGTGGGGCATACCAATCGCGCACGACGCGACAATGACAAGTTCCAGCCCCATTTCTTCGGACAGAAGGTCGACGCGGCGGTGGCCCGCCGGGTCCGCGATGCCGAGAACAGGGTGAAACAGCTCGAGAAACGGAAGGTCCTGAAGCCACCCCGGTTGCTCCGGCTTGATACGACGCTGGACCAACCAGCTCGCGGCGGTGTGCTCATCTCGGCGCGGGAGATCGACGTACCCGGACGTATCTCCTTCGCCGCACTCGATGTCAGCGGCGACACCCGCCTCCTGGTAACGGGGCCGAACGGCGCAGGGAAGTCGTCACTGCTCGCCGTGCTCGCGGGTGCCCTGGAGCCGGTTGGCGGTGCCGTGATGCATTCCCGTGGCCTCCGGATCGGCTGGCTGCCGCAAGCGGGCGCGTTTCCGGACCCGGGGATATCCGCTCTCGCCGTGTACGCAGCCGGGCGATCCGGCCCGCCCGACGAATACCGCAGCGATTTGTCCGCCCTGGGCCTGCTGCCCGCTTGGCAGTTCGACACGCCGGTGGGGCGGCTGTCGGTAGGGCAGCAGCGCCGGCTAGCACTGGCCAGACTGCTGACCGCCCGGCCACAGGTCCTGCTGCTCGACGAACCAACCAACCACCTGTCGCTCGGCCTCGTCGAAGAGCTAGAGGAAGCGGTCGGCGTGTCGCGGCTCCCGGTGGTGCTGGTGACACATGACCGATGGGCTCGCCGGCGCTGGGCTGGCGACGTGCTGCACCTGGATTCCGGTGTGAGGACGCCGAGTACGTCCAAAGCCCGGCGTGGCGAGTAAAAAACGCGTTGAACCACTCATCCCGCGACCACTAGCATGCTCTGCGTGGCCAATGGTAACTACATGCTCGGCATCGCCTCGATGAGGCTGCGCCGCTTCACCACGGCATAACTCGCGCAGCTGGCTGAGCCAGCCCGGGTGTGCCGTGAACCGCGCCCGTCCCCGGTGTTGTGAACCCGGGTCGACGGCGCGGTTAGTCATGTCCAGATGACGGCGCCGAGCACGTCCCGCATGACGCGCGGACCGCTCCTCACATCCAATGGCTGTGGTGAACCATGCCCTCGCGGCGCACAAGTGCACGTACATTCCCGGACAACCCGTCTGGGATTCATCTATTGAAGGACCCAGCTGTGGTCCGGCGGATGATCAGGTCGGCTCAACTCGACCCACAGGACCTCGTGGTCGAGTTCGGCGCCGGTACCGGAAAGCTGACCTCCCAGCTATCGGGGACAGGCGCCCGGATCATCGCCGTCGAGCGCCATCCAGATCTCGTCGCCCGCCTCGAACGTCGGTTCTCAGAAGCCGAGAATGTGCGTATCGTTGCCGGCGACGCACGGAGCGTCCCACTGCCGCGCCGCCCTTATGCGGTCGTGGCGAACATCCCATACTCCATTTCGACGAGTTTGTTCCGGCGAATTCTGACCCCTGACCAAACCGCACTGCAAGAAGCGGACATTCTGGTCGAATGGGGCTTCGCGAAACGTGTCACGGCCGAACAGCCCCGAAACTTCGAGATCGCATGGTGGCAACTCCGGTTCGAACTGTCGATCGTCGGTCGGGTACGCCCGCACAGTTTCGCGCCGCCGCCGTCAGTGGACACCGCCCATCTGCGAATACGCCGCCGCAGTGGAGTGAGTGCCGGACTTCTCCAGCAGCAGGAACGCCGGCTGCGGCAGCTTTACCGGCCGTCCCGGCGGCTTCGACGGAGGTGATCCGCCCACCCGGCCCCACAGAAGCGCGGGCTGCCACCCAGGGCAGCGGCGGAGATCGTGACGGCAAAGACAGGATCCGGGGGACAATGAAGATGATCTTACTCACACTTCTTGTGATTGGTCTTTGGCTTTGACATCGGCCGGGACCAGATCCTTGACAAGTCCGTGATCTATATGTCAATCTCGGAAATGAAGCAAGGCCCCCCAAGTAGCTGTGGCGCGGTATCCTCATCGGATGCCGCGCCACGGTTCGTTTGGGCAGCATGAGGCGCACTTGCCTGCGCGGATGTCCTCGCCAGCACGTAGGCTCGGCTGTATGGAGCAAGAGGGACTCTTCGGGCAGGCGCCGGCATCCTCCAGGCCCGGAGGCTCGCTGGCGGGCGCGGATCAGGAGTATGCGGGCCAGCCTCTGGCCGTACGGATGCGCCCTCGGACGCTCGACGACGTCATCGGCCAAGATCATCTACTTGGCCCGGGCACCCCATTGCGCCGCCTCGTCGAGGACGACCAAGCGATGGCGCTTGTGCTCTGGGGCCCGCCGGGAACCGGTAAAACCACCCTCGCGTACGTGGTGAGCCGCGCCACTCAGCGTCATTTCGTCGAGCTCTCGGCCGTGACGGCCGGGGTGAAAGACGTGCGCGAGGTGATGGAACGGGCTCGTCGTGAGCTGGTGAAGACGGGGACGGGCACAGTGCTGTTCGTGGACGAGGTCCACCGGTTCTCCAAGACGCAGCAGGACGCCCTGCTGCCAGGGGTAGAGAACCGGTGGGTGTCGCTCGTCGCCGCCACGACCGAGAACCCATTCTTCGCCCTCATCAGTCCTTTGCTCTCGCGATCGCTGTTGCTCACCCTGGAGCCGCTGAAGCAGGAGAACATCGAGGAGGTCTTCGACCGCGCGCTGAGCGACGAACGCGGTCTCGGCGGCGAGGTGAAGATCGACGATGACGCGCGCGAGCACCTCGTCCGGCTGGCCGGCGGTGACGCACGCCGAGCGCTGACGTACCTCGAGGCGGCGGCCGGCGCCGCCGCGGCCACCACTGAGGCGACCATCACCCTCGGCATCGCGGAGAAGGCGGTCGACCGCGCGGCGGTGCGCTACGACCGCGACGGCGACCAGCACTACGACGTCACCAGCGCACTCATCAAATCGATCAGGGGCAGTGACGTAGACGCTGGTTTGCACTATCTGGCGCGGATGGCTGAGGCAGGTGAAGACCCGCGGTTCCTCGCCCGCCGGCTGGTAATCCTGGCCAGCGAAGACATCGGACTGGCCGACCCCTCAGCGCTGCAGACCGCGGTGGCAGCGGCGCAGGCGGTTCAGCTGATCGGCTGGCCGGAAGCCCAGATCACTCTGGCGCATGCGGTGATCGCCCTGGCGCTGGCGCCCAAATCGAACAGCGTGGTCAAGGCGATAGGCGCGGCTTCAGGTGACATCCGCGCGGGTCTGGCTGGCCCGGTGCCGCCAGCACTGCGCGACTCACACTACTCGGGTTCCAAGAAGCTGGGCCATGGCAGCTCCTACGCCTACGCGCACGACGACCCCCGCGGCGTCGTCGAGCAGCAGTACGCGCCGGACTCGGTCGCGGACAAGCAATACTACGAGCCCACCACACGCGGCGCCGAACGAGACTACGCGGAGCGCTACGCCCGCCTACGCAAGATCATCCGAGGCCGGTAGACGTCGTCAACGTGCCCTGGCCGCATCGCCCAGCCAGGCCGCGTTGGCGTTGTCCTGGAGTTGACCGATAGCGGCACTGTTCAGGATCCCAGCCGCCGAAGAATCTCGGCCTCTGAAACACTGCCGGCGGCACGGCGCCCCGTCACCACCTCCACGGCCAGGCGCTGCAGCAGTTCATTCACCGGCGTCGGCACGCCGTGCAGCCGTCCGAGCAAGACGATCTCGCCGTTGAGATAGTCGGTCTCGATCGAGTTCAACCCGCGGGTGGCGCTCTGCCATGTCGAACCGCCGCCACGCGACTTTCCGCCGACGGGGCGCACGGTGAGCAGGTCGCCCCGTCGCTCCTTGTCCTCTTCGCCCGACACGAAACCGACCCCGGCGGCTTCGAGACACGACGCACCTTCCTGGCGGGCGCGATGGGCGATCTCCAAGCCGGTGCCGAGACCACAGACGATCTGCACGGCGTTGCCGAGATTCAGCAGTAGCTTGCCGTACTTCCATCGCATGATGTCCTCGACCGCCCGGCTGTCGAAGCGTGACCCCATAAGTGCCGCGGCCACCGCCTGGCTCGTGGCGTCGGTTCCGGACGGATAACGGCCGACGTCGAGCAGGCCGGAAATCGGTGCCGAGCTGGCTTGCACCACGCCGGGTTCAAGGAACGTGGCCGGGCACATCACATGTATGCCATAGACATTGACAAATCGCCGAAGCGCCTGCTGCTCGTTGTCCACCCCGTTCTGGGCGCATATGACGGGAAGCTCCGGCGGCGCGACAGCGGCCAGAGCTTCCAATGCGGCCACGGCGTCTTGGCTCTTCGTCGCGATCACGGCGACGTCGCCGTCCCGCCAGCCGATCTCGGAGACGTCGCCGTGCACTGGAACGTCCACGGTGACAGCGTGGTCCGGATCCTCCACCCGCAGGCCACGCCGCCGGATCTCGGTCAGGTGGGGCCCCCGGGCGATGAGAGCTGTGGTGTACCCGTGCTGGTGCAGGCGTCCGCCGATGACGCCGCCGATGGCCCCGGCACCGACGATCACTATCCGCATGAGACTCAATCCTGCCCGAACGATGGGACTGCGCCGCCCTGCCACCCCCGGCGGCGCGGCATGGCACTCACCAGTCGTGGACCGTCCCGTCACGCAACCGGTTGACGGGAAGATAGGCAGGCTCGTACGGGTGTTTCTCAGCGAGCGCCTCGTCGTAATCGACGCCCAGGCCGGGAGCGTCGCCCGGGTGCAACAGCCCGTCACTGAACCGGTAGCTGGTACGGAACACCTCGAGTGTCTCGGGGGAGTGGCGCATGTACTCCTGGACCCCGAAGTTGTGGATCGCGATGTCGAGATGCAACGCCGCGGCCATCCCGACCGGTGAGATGTCGGTGGGGCCGTGAATGCCTGACTTGATCTGATAAAGCGCGGCGAAGTCGAACAGCTTCTTCATCGGAGACACGCCGCCGGCGTGCGTCACCGCGGAGCGAACATAGTCGATGAGCTGCTCAGTGATGAGCGTCTGATAGTCGAACGCGGAGTTGAAGATCTCGCCGATGGCCAGTGGCGTAGTGCTGTGCTGGCGCACCAGGCGCAGCGCTTCCTGGTTCTCCGCGGGAGTGCAGTCCTCGAGCCAGAAAAGGTCGTAGGGCTCCAGTGCCTTGGCCACCTTGGCGGCTTGGATGGGTGTCATCCGATGGTGGGCGTCATGCAGCAACGGGATCTCGGGTCCGAATTCGTTGCGTACAGCCTCGAAGACGGCCGGAATATGACGCATATAGGCCCGGGTGTCCCACGTCTCTTCGCTGGGCAGCGCCGTCCGCTGGGCTGGCTCGTAGTCATAGCGCTCCCCGATCTGAGTACTCGCGGAGACTCCGTAGACCTGGTCGAGTCCAGGCACCCCGGTTTGGATGCGGATGGCCCGGTATCCGAGTTCCAGATGGGCACGGATGGAATCGAACAACGCCTCTAGATCGCTTCCGCTGGCATGACCGTACGCGAGCGCACCGGTCCGGCTGGCGCCGCCCAGCAGCTGATACAACGGCAGGCCCGCGACTTTGGCTTTGATGTCCCACAACGCGGTGTCGACGGCCGCGATCGCGGCCATGGTGACCGGGCCACGTCGCCAGTACGCGCCCCGGTAAAGGTACTGCCAGGTGTCTTCGATGCGGTGGGCATCGCGTCCGACCAGCAGGGCGGCCACGTGATCGCGGAGATAAGACGCCACGGCCAGTTCCCGGCCGTTGAGCGTGGCGTCGCCGTAGCCGACGACGCCGTCGTCGGTAGTGATCTTGAGCGTGACGAAATTCCGGCCAGGGCTCGTCACGAGCACGTCCACGTGGGTGATCTTCATAACTCTCCGGGGTCTTGGCGGTGATGGCTCGAACGTCATCCGCAGAGACGTTCGCGTCGTGCACAGAGTATCGAGGCATATCAGACACCCGCTTGGCAACCGGTTGCCAAGAGTTGCCGACGACGTCCTCCCGGGCGCGGGCCGGTGATCGGAGAAGTCGGACGGCATCCGATTGCCGGGCGCGGTAGGGTCGGGCTCTGAACACGCGAACATCCATCCGCACGGAAGGGCGGCACCTCCATGTCCGTAGGCGAGATCGCCGGGCTCCTCGCGGCCGTGGCATTCGTCGCACTCGTCGCCATCCTGGCCTTGCCGGTCATCAAGTTCGGCAAGACCGTCGACGAGCTCACCAACACTGTCCGTGACCTGCGCAGAGAACACGTCGCCAAGACCGCTGTCACGGTCGACGAGACCAACGCGCTGCTGGCCTCCACCAACGCTCAGCTACAGCGGGTCGAGGCCATCACCGCCAACGCGCAAACAGTGACCACCAACGCGGCAGCCATGTCATCGCTGTTCGCGGCAACCGTCGGCGGGCCCATGGTCCGGGTGGCGGCTTTCACCTACGGTGTCCGTCGCGCGATGGCCACCCGCAAGGAAGGCAAGAGCGGTAGAGGAGGACGCAGATGAAACGCGTCTTCTGGATCGCGCTGGGAGCTACGGCCGGGGTGCTGATCGTGCGCAAGCTGACCAAGGCTGCCGACAGCATGACGCCCGAAGGTGCGGCCGACCAGGTGTCCAAGGCGCTGAACTCGGTGTCGCAATCTATCCGCGATTTCACCGAGGACGTCAAGGCCGGCATGGCCGAACGTGAGAGCGAACTTCGCGATGCCCTCGGCGTGTCGGACAATGGGAGTGACACGTACGAAGAGCCCGACTTGGAGGCCGTCGACAGCCTCCTGTATTCCAACCAGCGGAGAGGCACTTTCTAAACATGGAAACCGCCGAGATCCGGCGCCGCTTCCTCGATCACTTCGACCGGAACGGTCATACCGTCGTCCCGAGCGCGCCGCTGATTTCACCTGATCCGTCGGTGCTGTTCGTCATCGCCGGCATGGTCCCGTTCATTCCGTATCTGACCGGTCAGCAGGCGGCACCGTGGCCCCGGGCCACCAGCGTGCAGAAGTGCATCCGCACGGGCGACATCGAAGAGGTCGGTAAGACCACCCGGCACGGCACCTTCTTCCAGATGAACGGCAACTTCTCCTTCGGTGATTACTTCAAGGAAGGTGCCATCACCTACGCCTGGGATCTCATCACGCGCTCCCAGGCCGACGGCGGCTACGGTTTCGACCCCGCCAAGATCTGGGTCACCGTCTATCACGACGACGACGAAGCTGCCTCGCTCTGGCGCAAGATTGCCGAACTGCCGGAAGAACGCATTCAGCGCCGCGGTCTCAAGGACAACTACTGGCACACCCATCAGCCAGGCCCGGGTGGCCCGTGCAGCGAGATCTACATCGACCGAGGCCCGCAGTACGGCCCCGACGGCGGCCCGGTGGTGGACGAGGACCGGTTCCTGGAGATCTGGAACCTGGTCTTCATGCAGGAGGAGATCACCGACGTCAAGAGCCAGGAGGAGTTCCGCGTCGTCGGCGACCTTCCATCCAAGAACATCGACACCGGCATGGGCATGGAGCGCGTCGCCTACCTCCTGCAAGGTGTCCAGAACATGTACGAGATCGACCAGGTCTTCCCGGTGATCAAACACGCGTCCGCGCTCTCCGGCCGGCGCTACGGCGCTGATCACACCGACGACGTCCGGCTGCGCGTGGTCGGCGATCACATCCGCAGCTCGCTGATGCTCATCGGCGACGGCGTGACGCCGTCGAACGAAGGGCGTGGCTATGTGCTGCGCCGCCTGCTGCGCCGCAGCGTTCGCGCGATGCGTCTGCTCGGCGTCGACACCCACGCACTGCCGGAGCTGTTGCCGGTCAGCCGTGATGCGATGAAGGCGGCCTACCCGGAGCTCGACTCCGACTTCCAGCGGATCTCACGCATCGCCTATGCCGAGGAAGAGACCTTCCGAAAGACGCTGCAGACCGGAACCCAGATCTTCGACCTGGCCGCGGCCGAGACCAAGCAGAGCGGTCAGCCGGCACTGGCCGGCCAGACGGCGTTCAAGCTGCACGACACTTACGGATTCCCCATCGACCTGACGCTGGAGATGGCCTCGGAACAAGGCCTCTCCGTCGACGAGCCGGAGTTCCGGCGGCTGATGAGCGAGCAGCGCGAACGCGCCAAGGCCGACGCCCGGGCCAAGAAGACCGGTCATGCGGACATGAGCGCCTATCGTGAGCTCCGCGAGCCCGGACCCACACCCTTCACCGGGTACCAGGAGCTCGAGTCGGACAGCCGGGTGCGTGGTCTGGTCGCTGACGGCCGGGCCTTACCGGCCGCGGCCGAAGGCGACGTCGTCGAGGTGGTCCTCGACCAGACGCCCTTCTATGCCGAGTCAGGTGGCCAGGACAGCGACGACGGAGTCATCGTCGGCGACGGTTTCGAGCTCAAAGTGCTCGACGTGCAACGCCCGATCAAGGGCCTGATCGTGCACAAGGTCCGGGTCAACAAGGGTGAGGTGCGCGCCGGGCACGACGTTCTGGCCAAGGTCGATCCGGAATGGCGCATCGGTGCCTGCCAGGCACATTCCGGCACGCACGTGGTGCATGCCGCGCTGCGGGAGGTGCTCGGCCCTCAGGCGCTGCAGAGCGGTTCCTACAACAAACCCGGGTATCTGCGTCTCGACTTCGCCTGGGGACAGGCTCTCGGGCAAGAGACCCGTAGCGAAGTCGAAGAAGCCGCCAATCTCGGCATCCGCCGCGATCTTCCGGTCTCTGCCACGTACATGCCGCTGGAGAAGGCCAAGGAGATCGGCGCGCTAGCGCTGTTCGGTGAGACGTACGACGAGGACGTGCGCGTCGTGGAGATGGGCGGCGAATGGTCACGTGAGCTTTGCGGTGGCACACATGTCGCCCGTTCCGCGCAGATCGGACTCGTGACACTGACTGGAGAGAGCTCCGTCGGCGCCGGATCGCGGCGAGTCGAGGCCTTCGTGGGCATCGAGGGCTTCCGTTATCTGGCCCGCGAGCGCACCCTGGTGAGCCAGCTCGCCAGCTTGCTCAACGTTCAGCCCGAACAGCTGCCCGAGCGGGTATCCCGGCTCGTGAGCCAGGTCCGCGAGTCGGAGAAGAAGCTCAACCAGCTACGCGCGAGCGAACTCGGCTCCAAGGCGGGTGAGCTCAGCGCGGCGGCCAAGGACGTCTATGGCGTCAGCTTCGTGGGCCACCAGGCGCCGGCCGGCAGCTCGGCTGACGAACTCCGGACCCTGGTTCTCGACGTCCGCGGCCGCCTCGGCAATGAACGCCCCGCTACCGTGGTGATGTCGGCCGAAGGCGCCAACGGCCGTCCCGTCGTGGTGATCGCGACGAACGAGGAAGCTCGCCGCTGGGGTCTGAAGGCCGGTGAACTGGTCAAGGTCGCCGCTCAGACGCTCGGTGGGGGTGGCGGTGGAAAGGACGACGTCGCGCAGGGCGGCGGCTCGGATGCCACGAAGATCGCCGAGGCGCTCGCACGTGTCGAGCATGTCGTCGGCGAGACCGTGACCCGCAGTTCCTGACGATGCGTCCCGGACGCAGGTTGGGTGTCGACGTCGGCCGGGTACGAATTGGGGTGGCCGCGTCGGATCCCGGCGGAGTGCTGGCCACACCGGTCGAGACCGTCCGACGTGGCCACGGCGACCTCGCGCGGCTGGCAGCGCTGGCAGCCGAGAGAGAAGTGGTGGAGGTAGTGGTCGGATTTCCACGGACACTACGCGGCCAGGAGGGTCTGGCGGCCGATGAGGTGCGGGCGTTTGCTACCGAATTGGCAGGTTTTGTGGAACCATGTCCTGTCCGGCTGGTCGATGAGCGGATGACGACGTCGGTCGCGACCCGGCACATGCGTGCACAGGGAACATCGTCGCGCCGGGGGAGGAAGAGCATCGATCAAGCGGCTGCCATGATTATTTTGCAAGACGCGCTCGACATGGAACGGACCAATGGTGTGCCTCCGGGAGAGGTTGTGACAGGAGCCTGATGAGTCATACGGGAGCGTCGGCCGACGCCGACGGCCAACCCCGTTCGCGGCATCGTGCACGGCGAAAGCGGCGGAAGAAACGCCGGGTCGGTTCTTTCTTCGCCGTGTTGCTTTCGCTTGCCGTGATCGGCGGCCTTCTGGCCGGCATCTATTACGGCGGTAGCGCCGTGATGAACGCGATGTCGGGCTGGTTCGGTGACGCCGAGGACTATTCCGGCCCGGGACACGGTGAGGTGACCGTGACCATCGAGGAGGGGTCGTCGCTGCGTGCGATGGGCTCGGTGCTGGTCGAAGCGGACGTGGTAGCGAGCGAGGAAGCGTTTATCCAGGCCGCCGAACGTGAGCGGGGCTCGATCCAGCCGGGCACGTACACACTCGCCCAGCAGATGAGCGCTGAGGACGCCGTCACGTCGCTGGTCGAAGGTGGTGGCGTTTTGGAACGGGTGACGGTGCCGGAGGGGTTCCGGATCAGCCAGACCCTCGAACGCCTCGCCCGCGAGTCGGACTTCGAGGTGGAAGAACTGCAAGAGGCGCTCGACGAGGCTGAGTTGCCGGACTACGCGGAGGACGACGCCGAAGGCTTCTTGTTCCCGGCCACCTACGATCTACGCCGCGACGACACCCCCGAGACCATGTTGCAAGCGATGATCAACCGCTTCGAGCAGGCAGAGCGCTCACTCGACCTTTCCACCCGGGCCGATGAGCAGGACCTGAGCCTGCGCGAGATCGTCACCGTCGCCAGCATCATCCAGCGCGAGGTCCGAGCCGACGACGACATGGCGCGGGTGGCGAACGTGATCTACAACCGGCTGGACGGCGAATGCGCAGCCGCGGGCGTGGCGAACAATCTCCTGCAGATGGACTCGACCGTGCACTATGCCGTGGACGACTATTCGAGCGTGTTCACCTCGTCGGAGATGCGCCAGATCGACTCGCCGTACAACACCTACCTGAACTCCGGGCTGCCACCGGGGCCGATCGCGTCACCGGGCGAGGCGGCGTTGGAAGCGGCCGCGAACCCAACCGACGACGCGTATTGTTACTTCGTGACCGTCAATCTGGAGTCGGGCGAGACGAAATTTGCCGACACCGAATCCGGCCACGAAGCCAACGTCCAGGAGCTACGCGAGTACTGCCGTGAGAACGACTGCTGACGGCGTTGCCGATGGGCGGGTGCGCAACTGCGCGGTGCTGGGATCACCGATCGCGCACTCGCTGTCACCGGTGATACACCAGGCCGCGTATCGCTATCTCGAGCTCGAATGGACCTACACGGCATACGAGGTCGATGAACCGGATCTGGCCGGATTTGTCGCCGGGCTCGACCACTCGTGGCGGGGTCTGTCGCTCACCATGCCGCTCAAGCGAGTCGCGCTCGACGTCGCCGACGACGCTTCCGGCCTTGCTCGCACGGTGGGTGCCGCCAATACGCTGATTCGCGCCGACGACGGAAGGCTGTTCGCCGACAACACCGACGTGCCGGGCTTCATGGGTGCGCTCGGCGAACGCGGGATCGGCACCCCTGACGCCAAGCCGGGCACTGTTTGCGTGTGGGGCGGCGGCGCCACGGCGGCCAGCGTGCTGGCGGCACTGGCCACACTCGACGCGGGCACCACACATCTACATGCCCGTTCGGCGCAGCGCGCCAAGGAGGCGCTGGAGCTCGCGGAGGCTCTGGGACGCCCGGCCGGATACGTTCCCTGGGAGGTCGCCGACGTATGCGCGACGTCGGAACTGACGGTCAACACGGCTCCAGCCGGGGCTCTTGATCCCTTCGCGGAGGCTCTGACGACGAATGTCAACGGGGAACGGGCGCTGTTCGACGTGCTGTACGAGCCGTGGCCGACGCCCCTAGCCGCGCGCTGGGCGCAAGCCGGCGGAATCGTTCTGGGCGGACTGGATCTGCTTGTGCACCAGGCGCTCGGGCAGGTGCGGTTGATGACCGGTCACGACGTACCGGTCGATGTGCTCCGTGACGCCGCCCAGCGGGCATTGTCCCTGCGTACGCGGACGTGATCCCTCTTCTGGCCGCCCTCGGCGGCGTCGTCGGCGGTATATTGCCGCGGCTGATCGCCAGGATTCCGGACCGGGAACCAGCGGACGGTGAACCGGCCCCGACGCCGTACCGGCAGCTGGCCGCCATGCGCACCCTGCCCCTGATCCTCGCGGTGGCCACCGCCACGGTATGGGTCCTGATCGGTACGTCACATGCCGGCCTCGGTGCCGCGACGATCGCCTACTTGCTGGTAGGCGCGTTCGGCACGGCCATGGCGTATATCGATGTGCGCGAGCACCGGTTACCGGACTGGCTGACCCTCCCGGCGCTGGGGATCGCCGGTCTCGTACTCGGAGTCGTAGCGGCCGTCGAGGGGGAGTGGGGGCCGTACGGGCGCGCTTGGGCCGGCGCCTTCGCCGTCCTCGCGTTCTACCTCTTACTGGTGCTGATCCGGCCATCTGACCTGGGGCTCGGCGACGTCAAGCTGGCGGCCGTCATCGGGCTGCTGCTCGGCTGGATCAGCTGGCCGGTGCTGGTCTTCGGGGTGTTCGCCGGATTCGCCGTCGGCGCGATGATCAGCTTGGCGCTGCTGATCACTGGCCGCGCCGGACGTCGTACGTCCATCCCGTTCGGTCCGGCCATGCTGCTGGGCGCGCTGATCGCCGTGGTGTGGGGCGAACCGATCGTCGACGCATACCTGGGCCTCTAGCGCCTCACCCCATCCCGCCATCCGGCATCTGGCTCGCCCCACCAACTTCACCCACCAACTTCCCCCGATCACCGGGGGAGTGGCGCGGGTTGACCTGAAGCAAACTTTAGGTCCTACGCTCGGAGCACTGCTGGAACAAACGCTGCTGCACCCAGGTTGACCTGCTAGGAGGCCCCAATATGAGCATGGAAGTCACGGCCTGGAACGCCGTGTACAACGCGATGCACGCCCAGGAGGACAAACGTCCGTTCTCCAAGGCGACCATCAAACGCATCATCGGGTTCGCCCAGCCACATCGCCGTGAACTGATCGGATTCCTGTTCCTGAGTGCCATCGGGGCCGGGCTCGCCGTCGCCACACCAGTGCTGGCTGGCCGGGTCGTCGAAGCGATCATCAACGGTGAGAGTACCGGGCTGGTTGCCGGACTGGCCGTCGTGATCGCGGTCATCGCGGTAGCCGAAGCAGGCTTCGGCCTGGTAGAGCGGTGGTTCTCGGCACGTATCGGTGAAGGGATCATTCTCGATCTTCGAACGAGCGTGTTCGGCCACGTGCAGAAGATGCCCATCGCCTTCTTCACCCGGACCCGGACCGGAGCGCTGGTCAGCAGGCTGAACAACGACGTGATCGGCGCGCAGCGGGCCTTCAGCGACATCCTCTCCGGCGTGGTCAGCAACTTCGTCACTCTGGTCCTCGCACTCGTGGTGATGATGAGCATCTCCTGGCAGATCACCCTGCTGGCTCTTGTCCTGCTGCCGGTCTTCGTCCTGCCCGCGCAGCGTATGGGCACCCGCCTGGCAAGGCTCGAACGTGAGGCCGCCAACCATAACTCGCACATGAGTACGCAGATGACCGAACGCTTCTCCGCTGCTGGAGCCACCCTGGTCAAGCTGTTCGCGCGCCCGGACAACGAACTGTCTGAATTCGCCGCCCGCGCCAGCCGGGTCAGGGACATCGGCGTACGCACCGCGATGGTGCAGTGGGTGTTCATCACCGCGTTGACTTTGGTCGGTGCGCTGGCACTAGCTCTCGTCTACGGCCTCGGTGGTTTCTACGCACTGCGCGGGCAGCTCGACGCCGGGTCGGTGGTGGCGCTCTCGCTCCTGCTCACCCGCCTCTACGCGCCGTTGACCTCGCTAGCCAGCGCACGGGTCGAGGTCATGAGTGCTCTGGTGAGCTTCTCCAGGGTGTTCGAAGTGCTCGACCTCAAGCCGCTGATCGACGAGTCACCCACTGCCCAGCCGGTTCCGGATGGTCCGGTGACGGTGGAGTTCGACCACGTGGACTTCGGATACCCGTCAGCGGACAAGGTATCGCTCGCGTCGCTGGAGGAGGTCGCGAAGCTCGACGTCCGAGGCGGTGAGCAGATTCTTCACGACGTGTCGTTCGTGGCAGAACCCGGGCAGATGGTGGCGCTCGTGGGTTCGTCCGGGGCCGGGAAGTCCACGATCGCGCAGCTGATTCCCAGGCTCTACGACGTCGACGACGGCGCGGTCCGGCTATCCGGCGTCGACGTGCGCGACCTGTCGATCGACTCCCTTCGGCAGACCATCGGGATGGTGACCCAGGACGGCCACCTGTTCCACGAGTCCATCAGGGCGAACTTGCTGCTGGCTCGAGCTGATGCCAGCGAAGAGGAACTCTGGGACGTCCTGCGGCGAGCCCGCCTCGACCAGTTGATCGCCTCCCTGCCAGCAGGGCTCGACACCATCGTGGGGGAGCGGGGCTACCGGCTTTCAGGCGGCGAGCGGCAACGGCTCACCATCGCCAGACTGCTGCTGGCCCAGCCTCGCGTAGTCATCCTGGACGAGGCGACAGCCCACCTCGACTCGACGTCGGAGGCAGCGGTCCAAGCTGCTCTGGGCGAGGCATTGGCCGGACGGACCGCGGTGGTCATCGCCCACCGCCTCTCTACGGTGCGCACCGCGGACCAGATTCTGGTGATCGAGGCCGGGCATGTGGTCGAGAAGGGCACCCACACCGAGCTAATGGCTCACGGCGGCCGGTACGAGGAGTTGTATCGCACCCAGTTCGAGGAACAAGAGATCGTCGAACCCGTCGCCTGAGACCGGATTCGAGACGTGGCCTAGCGTCGGCTAACGGTGTTAGCTATAGTGTAGCTAACACCGTTAGCCGGCGCTGCCGGCGTTCTGCTTGGGGGACAGATGCTCTACCGGGTCCTTTTGATCACACTCGGCTCGATTGTCGTGCTAGGCGCGGGGCTGTACGGCTGGTCACGTGTGTCGCCCACCGAGATTCACACGGAGATCGAGATTGACGCACCTGTCGAGGACGTGTGGCACGTCCTGACCGGCTTCAGCGAATACGAGGAATGGAATCCCTTCATGGTGAAAGCCTCAGGGGAGGCCCAGGTCGGTGAGACGCTGGTCAATACCCTGGTGACTGACGGCTCAACCATGACGATCAAACCGCAGGTCACCGTCGCCGACCCCGGTCAAGAGCTTCGCTGGCTGGGCCGTTTCGTGCTGCCCGGCGTGGTTGAGGGTGAACACTACTTTCTGCTGGAGCCGACCAGCGACAACGGCACTCGTCTGGTCCACGGTGAGACCTTTACCGGGATGCTAGTACCCTTCGCAGGCGGAATGCTTGACGTCGGGAACGAGTTCGAGTTGATGAATCAAGCACTGAAAGCCCGGGCTGAGGGACTCACGCATTGAAGCCCGCTCGGCCGCCGCTGACACCGTTGACACCGCGAGCGGCGCAGATCGTTGACGTCGGGCGGCTGATTCTCGAAGAGCAGGGTCCCGGCTCGTTGACCATGCGCACAATCGCCCAGCGCCTCGGCATCCGGGCGCCGTCGCTGTACAAACACTTGCCGGACAAACAGGCACTCGAAGCAGCACTCATCGAACGCGGCCTGGCTGAGATGGGGGACACGCTGTACGACGCGCTGGAAACCGCCGAGGAGGACGGCACCGACCGAGGGGCAATCCGGCGAATCTCGGCGTTGCTCGCGGCATACCGCGATCATGCGAGAGCTCACCCGAACATGTACCGGCTCGGCACGGCCGGGCGGTTGCCGCGTGAACGGCTTGCGCCCGGCCTGGAAGAGTGGGCTGGCACGCCCTTCTTCCTCGCCGTGGGCGACCCATATCGCGCCCAGGCCCTGTGGTCGTTCGCGCACGGACTGGTGATCCTCGAACTCGACGCGCGGCTGCCGGCCGATTCGGACGTATCTCGTACCTGGGCCGAAGGGGCGGCGGCGTTCGCGGTCAGCTCGGTTAGCTCGCCACCGCGCGCAGAGCACCGGGACGGCGCCCGGTGAGCTCGTCGATGGACGCCGCGGTGGCGTCGTCGGCGGGCAGATAGACGACGAGTCGCTGGCTGTCGGGATCGGGCAACGCCAGTGTCTCGTAGGCGAGCCGGAGTTCCCCGGCGTCGGGGTGGACGAGGCGATCCACCCCGCTGCGTTCGGGTAATGCCGGAGGCGCCGTCATCCGATCGGTGAACGGCGCGCCCGCGGTGACACTCAGCTCGTCGGTGAGCTCGCTGGCGTGTGGGTCGTCGCCGGACTGTTCTGCCCGGAGATTGGCCACCAGCTGGTCAGCCACGTCGTCCCAGTCCGGATAGACGTCGTGGGCGCGGGCGTCGGTGAAGACGTAGCGCAGCAGGTTGGGTGACTCGCCGTCCAGGAAGTCCGGGGGAGCCACACAGCGTCGATACCCGGCTGTCCACGCCAGAACATCGTTGAGCCGGTTGAGCAGCACTGCTGGCGTGGGTTCGAGCAGATCAAGCAACGCCCGCACGGTGGGGCGCACCACCTGCGCGGGCGGCTGACTACCCGCACAGAGTCCGTCGCCACTGGCGGATTTCGCGAGAACCAGCAGGTGAAAGCGCTCCTCGCTGGGCAGCCTCAGGGCGTCGGCGAGCGCGCCGAGCACCTGGCTGGACGGATGCCGGTCACGGCCCTGTTCGATGCGGGTCAAGTACTCGACGCTCACTCCGGCCAAAGTGGCGAGCTCGGAACGGCGCAGGCCCGGTGTACGCCGCCGCGGCCCGGTGGGCAGGCCCACATCGGACGGCAACACGCCTTCGCGCCGAGTGCGCAGGAAGAGTCCGAGTTCGTTGTCGCTCACAACCACCGACCATACCCATTCGCCCAGCCGGACGTCTGCCTGACCGCGGGGCCCGAGGGTGGCCCTCTCGGGACTACCCTCGGCGCGGTCTCCCTCAGAGTCGTGAACACCTGCAGTGTGGGGTTCAGCCCGCTGCACGCCCGATTCGCCGGGCTCGCCACAGGGGCGTTTCGTTTCAGACATCACGAGGAGAAAAAATGGATCTTGGCTTGACCGGCCGCACGGTCATCGTCACCGGCGCGTCAGGGGGGATCGGCCGCCATATCGCCCAGGGTTTCGCCGCCGAAGGCGCCAACGTGGTCGTGACCTTTCGCAACACACGCGACCAGGCAGAACAGGTCGCCAAGGAGATCGGCGACAAAGCGCTGGTCGCCCATTTCGACTTGGGTGATCCCGAGTCGAGTCAGGCGCTGGTGGCCGCGACCCTCGAGTGGAGCGGCCGGATCGACGTCTTGATCAACAACGCGGTCGACTGGGGGAGTACCGGCTCGGAAAAGCCGTTCGAGGACGCACCGGACAGCGACTGGCTAGGGACATTGCGCGCCAACGCGGAGGGGGCGATCCGTCTCAGCCGGGCCGTCGCGCCAGTGATGCGTGAACAGCGTTGGGGGCGGCTGGTGCATGTCTCATCGAGCATCGCTACGGACGGCATGGCAGGCGGCGAGTACTACGGCGCTGCCAAAGCCGCATTACACGGTTTCAGCCGCTCGGTCTCGTTCAGCCTGGGACGAGACGGTGACATCCTGTCCAACGTCGTCATGCCGGGATTCACCAGAACGGAGACCAACGTCGAGATGGCGGAGGCCTACGGCGCTCAGTTCGCCGCCACGGCAGCTATCGGCCGGTTGCTCGACGCCCCCGAGGTCGCTGGCCCTATCGTCTACCTGGGGTCGGCCGCGAACACCGGCATCACCGGGCAGGTGATCAGCGTGACCGGCGGCACCTGAGGCAGCACGACGCGGCTCGGACGGGCTCGGTCCATCCGCGTCACGACGTGGGTGGCACAACGGTGTCGTAGCCGACCGCATCAAGGATGGCCAGGATGTAGGCGAGCGCCCGCACCGTCTCGGATCGATCGCCCCCGCCGTCGTGGAGGAGCACGACAGCCCCAGGCTCGACTCCTTCGATCACACGCTTGGCGATTCCCGCCGCTCCTGGCCGGTCCCAATCTTTCGGATCAACGGTCCAGTCCAGAGCGGTGAGTCCGTGCTCTTCGACGATGGGCGCGACCTCAGGGGAGACGTGCGTACCGGGTTGCCGGAAGAACCTCGCGCCGGCACCCGGCACGGCATCGTCGATGGCCTCAGCGGTGTCCGAGATCTCTTCGCTGATCCGGGTGGCAGAACGCGTGGACAGTTCGTGATCGTGTGAGTAGGTGTGATTACACAGTGCGTGACCTTCGTCGACGATTCGCCGCACCAGATCGGGCCGTTCACGGACTTTCTCGCCGACGACGCAGAACACCGCATGGGCGTCGTGCGCGGCCAGCATGTCGAGGATCTGCGGCGTGTACGTGGCGTGCGGGCCGTCGTCGAAGGTCAGGGTGACCGCGGCGTCGACTGAAATGGGTGGCAGGTCCGGAATGGCGATGCCACCGGTGTCGGGGAAGTAGTCGCCGGCTGTGCCGCCGCCGGAGCCGGACGAACCGGAATCCGAGCTGCCGGCATCGTCATCTCCCGATCGGCCCGTGCCGGTGTCGGCGCTGCCGTCGCCATCCGGCGAGGGGCTGCTGGCCGGGTTGCCACTCGTCGAGATGGTTTCGTCGCCAGAGCCATTGTTCGCCATGCCGTACGCGAACAGCCCGACCACCAGACCCACCACGACAGGCGCCGAAACCTTCATGCGTCTCCCTGGCCGAGGACAGGACGAAACCTCTATTGATCGTAAACGATCACTCGGCCATCATGGCAAGCTTCGACCGATTCAGCCGGTCACGACCTTCGGCATCGCACTAGGGAGCGCCAGTGCTCGAGCGAACTGTGGCTCAGCAGTTGGGGCGGCACTGCCGTTCCAGCATGGCCCGCATGAAGACCTCGCCGATGTCCTCGGGGTTCTCTGCCAGGTAGGCCGTCGTACCCGTGGCCTCGGAGATCCGCTCCAGGGACGCCATGTCCGCTTCCGGGCTGATGCCGATCGTGATGATCGGTACCGGCGCCTCCGGATCGAATTCCTCCGCCAGCGCGGCCAGCAGAGCGTCGATGCCAATGCTGTCCGGGTGGTCTTCGTCCTTTCCATCCGTCATCAGCACAACGGAGTTGACCTTCTCGGGCGCGTATGTCTCGTTCATGTGCCGGAAAGCGGCGAGGGTCGTGTCGTAGAGGGCAGTGCCACCCCCGACCAGGCCGGGGAGTTCGCCGAGCGTTGCCACCAGCTCGTCGAAACGAGTCTGCTCGCCAGTTTCCTCGTCCATCCGGGCAACGGGAAAGAGCTCCTCGTGATGGTTCGGCGGGTCGAGGAGTACGGAGAAGATCCATAGGCCCACTTCACTCGTAGGGGCGAGGAGCTCGATGGCTGCGCCGGCGGCATCTCGGGTGAGCTCGATCCGAGTGCTGCCGCCGGAGGTCTCGGTGTTCATCGAACCGGAGACATCGATCACCGTGAGCATCCGCATCTGCTGCGAGAGCGCAGCCCACAGCTGCGACAGCTCGGCCAGCGCCGCGGCCTCCGGTTCCTCGAAGAGCTCCGGCATCGCCGGCTGTGTGCCGTCGTAGACTCCGGCGGTGGCCGCCGCGGCGCCGTCCGCGCTGCGGAAACCGTCGTCGTGAAGCTGCTCAACCGCCTCCGGCGTGCTCAGATAGCCGACGAACCCCGTCACCACGTCTGGCACCGACGCGTCCTCACCCGGCACCGCGAAGGCCGGGAAGTCGAAGACGAATGTGCCCTCGACCGGATACAGCGCCACCACGCCGTCGCCCTCCGACGTGTGGTTGTACTCGATTACCGATTGCTCACTGGCCGGGAAGAGGGCCGTCGCGCGTGTCTCCGCGGAAAGGCCGTCGTAGGCCTCTCCCACACTCGGCACCGCCGACTGCGCCGCCCCCGCCAACGCGCCGACCAGCTGCACTTCTTCCAGGTCAGCGCTCAGGCTCTCACGTACCGCCAGCAGGCCGGCGAAGCCTTCGGTTGTGGTGCCCGGGTCGATCATCCGCGCTCGATCGTCACCGATGATCTGGCGCCATGAGTAGTCTCCGTCCGGCCACCCCAGCTCGCTGGCGACCGAACGCGGAGCCACCACAACCAACGGCGAAGACGCGACGTGGGCCAGTTGTTCTACTTGCGAAGGATCCTCGATCCGATGACCCCACAGGCTGCTGTCCGGAATCCACAGATCGGGTCCATCCGGAGTTCCAACCGTGGGCGCCACCTGAAAGCCCGGCACGCTGACGACGTTCAATTCGTCGCATCCACTGAGCTCGTCGTCTATCTCCTGATACGCCGCGGCCAGCCTGTCGATCGTCGCGGCGATCGCGGGCGCGGCCGCCACTTGTACGACATCGTCGGCGTCACATGAATTCGCCTGCGCGCTGAGGAGTTCGCGTGCGCCGAATGCCCCAGCAACAAGCACGGCCAAAATGACCACGGTAATCGTCAGTATCCGGCCCAACGGCGTGCCCTGTTGGGCCGCCGACGCATGACGTCCTGGCATACCAAAGCCCCCCCGGCTATCGATGAACCGCAGCGTAGCCGGATATGCGTTAGTCCGCTATCACCGAGGGTGGCCGGTATGTCGGATTTGCCGTGAAATTGGGTTTGCTACTCCGCCGGGTAGCTGTCGGCCGGCTGGACACGAGCGTCCGGGCCCGGGTATACCAGGGCCTCCGCGCCGCTGTCGGTCCAGCGCACCAGGAATGGCGGCGCGCCGTCGGGGCCGTGCGTCTCCAGAATCTCACCGTCCCGCCGCGCCACACCGACCT
This sequence comes from Phytoactinopolyspora mesophila, assembly GCF_010122465.1. Taxonomy (NCBI): domain Bacteria; kingdom Bacillati; phylum Actinomycetota; class Actinomycetes; order Jiangellales; family Jiangellaceae; genus Phytoactinopolyspora; species Phytoactinopolyspora mesophila. The sequence goes on from NZ_WLZY01000001.1 coordinate 673,074, forward strand.
TCGGCCCTTCGACGACCAGATGATCTCCTGTGTGTGCGTACACGTCAGCCTCCTCGTATTCTCACCGTCGTCCGAATCGCCGTCGTCCGAATCGCGGCAGCTCTACTACCTACCAATGTGCTCCTGGAGAGGCATTATTCGCAAGGAGAAGTCGCAAGCCCAAGGAGCCGATCCACGCCTGTTCGGCCGGTCGTCATCGCAGCGTACGTAACGATCGTGCAACAGCGGGCCGTGGATCCCCGTCAGGCCGGTGGTTCGGGATCGTACTGGATGCCTCGGCGGACGTCGCGTGCTCGGTTCGTACCAGCGAGCCGAACGATGAGACGCAACGCCATGTCAATGCCTGCCGACACGCCGGCGGAGGTGACCACATCGCCGTCGTCGACGAAGCGCTCATCGCGCCGGACGTCGATGGTGGAATCGAGTTCGGCAAGCCGGTCGAGTGAAGCCCAATGGGTCGTCGCTGGGCGATTCTCGAGCAGGCCCGCGGCGGCGTAAACGAGCGAACCGGTGCACACACTAGCCATGATTGGAGTTGTCTTCCGCTGCCGGCGCACCCAGTCGAGGTGGGTGTCATCGTCGAGCATCTTCCGGGCGCCGCGCCCGCCCGGAAAGATCAGCACATCTACCGGCGGCACATCGGTAAACGAATGGTGAGGATGTATGGTCAAACCCTTGGCGCACGTCACAGGAGCGCCGTCTCGCGACACGCAGGACACCGTGTAGCCGTCCTCTGGATATCCATGGGTCCAGAAGGACAGCACTTCCCACGGGCCGACGGCGTCCAGTTCCTCGACTTCCGGAAACAACACGATCGCGATGTGTTTGCCCGTTCCGTTCTCAACCATGACGCAATCCAAACACGTGCGGCGGCGCGCCTCGGGGGACCGAACCTCTCCCGCTGGGCTTGTGCCGGGCGTCACCTGCGAGACTGAAGAAATGAACGTCGCCGAGGTCAGTGTGAATGACATTCCTGAGGATGCACCGCTGGTGGACGTCCGCGAGGACGCCGAGTGGCAGGCCGGCCACGCGCCCAACGCCGTGCATGTGCCGATGAGTCAGCTTCCGGCGCGACTCGAGGACATCCCCGACGACGCACCGCTGTACATCATCTGCAAGGTCGGCGGCCGCTCGGCCCAGGTCGCGGCTTGGCTCAACAGCATGGGCCGGGAAGCGGTGAATGTCGCCGACGGCATGGCATCCTGGGCAGACGCAGGCAAGCCGATGGTGAGCGAGACCGAACACCCGCCGTTCGTGGCCTGAGCGCAAGGCGCGACGCACCCAAACGCCGCGTCACACACGGAAATCGCTTGTGGCATACGGGCCCGCGGTGATGGCATGTTGTCCGTGCGCAAACACTGGATGCTCGACGAACTCAAGCATGCTGGCCCGGAACACCTCGACACCGGCTTCGTGGCTGGATACAACCGGAAACAGGGATTCCCGGACCCGACCGAAGACATCGGCATCCTGCGGAAGCACGGCCTGGGGGAGACGTCGACTATCGTCGACATCGGCGCCGGAACCGGGCAATTCGCCCTGGATGCGGCGCGGGTCTTCGGACGTGTGATCGCCGTAGACGTCTCGCCGGCGATGTTGGCTCATGTTCGCGCGCGTGCGGCGGATGCCGACCTTCCGAGACTCGAATGCGTTCAGGGTGGCTTTCTCACATACGAGCACACCGGCCCACCTGCAGACGCCGTATTCACTCGCAATGCCCTGCACCAGCTGCCCGACTTCTGGAAGGCGGTTGCGCTCCAAAGAGTTGCTGGCATGATGCGGCCCGGGGGAGTACTGCGACTTCGAGACTTGATCTACAGTTTCGAACCACAAGAGATCGATAGTGTGTTCGAGCGTTGGTTCGCCGGCGCGGCCGAGGATCCCGCGGCCGGCTATACCAGCGACGACTACGTCGAACACATCCAGAATGAGCACAGCACGTTCAGCTGGCTGCTCGAACCTTTGCTGGATCGGTGCGGGTTCGACATCGTCGAGTCCGACCTCAGTGGTCTCGTCTTCGGCAGTTACACATGTATTCGCCGGTGACGCTCAGCCGCCAGAAAGAGCTTCCGGTATACCTTCTCGGCACGCTGAGTGATTCCACCAAACTCGGACGACCGGACGTGACAACAAGCATTCAACGTGCCCTGGGCGAGCAGGAGGCGCCAGGCGAGTAGGAGTGCCCTCGAGGCGGCTAGCTGGTTAACTTGACATAATGTACATTATCGGCGTTGGATCAGTCCGGGTGAGAGTGGCTACGACCAGTCTGTTCGTTGAGCTGTTGATGTTGCTGCCCGGGCATTGACGTCTCGGACCGCTCACACGGCGACTAACACGTCGGCTAGGTTCGAAGGCATGGAAATCGCGCTTCGTGAATGGAGCGACGCCGACGCGGCCTGGTACGTCGAGCAAGTCAAAGATTCCGAGACGCTGCGTTTCACCACCGAATCAGCCTCGCTGACAACCGACGAGTTCCTCCTTGCGCTGAACCAATTTCGACGCGACGACGATGCGCTCGGCTACGTCGCCGTTGATGCCGAGCACGGCACCCGGTTGGCCAACGTAGCGGCTCGTCGAGATGGGCACCGTGCCCACGTGAGCTATTGGGTTGCCGCTTCCGCTCGCGGTCAAGGTGTCGCTAGCGCAGCATTGAAACTTCTTTGTGAACGCGTGTTCGAAGTCTGGCCGGTGGCCGAGATTCGACTCTGGACGATGCGTCACAACGTGGCTTCGCAACGCGCTGCTGAGAAGGCAGGGTTCGGCCGTGACACCTCAGTTGACGAGGCGCCCGAGATCCATGGGCGGCAGCACCATGACGCTCGCTGGTACAGGCTGACACGCTAGCCACCCGGGTCACCATAGACGGTTGGCGCATGCCCGGGATGCCCTTGCCGTTCATCGGCACCCGAGGCACCGAGGTGTGGCGCTCGCCACGCAACTCGCCGCAGCATTATCGGCTCGGGCAGTGTTTGTGACCGGCGCCCCGCTCCCCTGGGTTGCCGCCTCGGTCAAACGCACGCGCACTCAGGTGTGCTCGGGACCCGGGTGTGCTCGGGACCCGGGTGTGCTCGGGACCCGGGTGTGCTGCCCACGTTTCGCTGATCAGGCGGCGTGTTCGTTGCCGGCTGATTCACCGTGCTCTCCTGGCGTGCTGTCCGCGGGGCGCTCTCCTGGTGCGTTGTTTCCGCTAGTGGTGTTGGTGGTGGGTCCGGCTCGGGGTGGGGGTTGGGTGGTGTTGATGAGGGGGGTGACGGTGCTGGTGGTGCGTGGGATCGGATCGGCCGGTACAGGAACTCCATGCGGATCGACGAATCTGAACCGTCGCGGCCCGGTGGCCAGCATGGTCCAGCCGCCCTCGTGTACCACGGTGTGGTGTTTGCGGCAGAGCAGGGCCATCTCGTCGATATCGGTGTGCCCACCTTGGGCCCAGGGGATGAGGTGGTGGACTTCGGTCCATTCGGGTGGGCGGTCGCAGCCGGGGAAGATGCAGCCGCGGTCGCGTAGGCGTAGTGCTTTGCGTTGTGCGGGGGTGGCGGTGCGCTGTGAGCGGCCGACGTCGAGCGGTTGGGAGTCCGGACCGGTGATGATCCTGCTGATGCGGGCGTCGCAGGCGAGGCGGCGTACGGCGTCGCCGCGCAGGATGGACCCGTCGGCGAGCTCGCCTAGCCCGCCGGTGCGGGCTTCGATCGTTTGTAGGTCGGTGACGACAATGAGGTGGGTGGGCTCACCACCGTGGGTAGGGACGTCGCGGTTGGCGAGCGCGCGGCGGCAGAGTTCGACCAGGGCGTCGGCGCGGCGTTGGGATGGGGTGCGTTGATCGTCGGGGCCACTGGGGGTGGCGAGGGCGTTGATGGCGGTGTGCACTAGGGCGCCGTCTTCTTCGCCGAGGATTCCGTCGAGCACGACTGCGCCGTCGAAGGTGGAGGACAGGTCGAGCCAGCGTCCCTGGTCGCGTTTCTCGGCACGCTTGGCCGCCTTAGTGTCATCGACGGCGGCGCCCAGGCCCCGCAGTGCCGCGCGTAGCCGGGTGGGATCATCTTTGCTGGCCGCTGCGACGAGGGCGTCCTGGCAGCCGGCGATCACGTCAGTGCCGAGTAGCTTGGCTGCCCGTACGATCGCTTCGGCGTGGGGGATGCGGATCTCGCCGCGGATAAGCGCGGCCTCGATCACCGGGAAATCGCTCAGGCCGTGCGCCGTTTTCGTGGCGCGGGAGGTCTCTGCCGGGGCGACGTGGAGTTCGTGGCGGATCCAGGACCGGGTGGACAACGCCGAGCGGGTTTCACTGATCCGGCGGGTGTCGAAGACCCGCAGCCGGGTCAGATAGGCCGCTTCGGCGGCGTCAGCCAGCCGCCGCAGCGCCACCAGCTCATCGGTGACTCGAGCGTCGGCGAACTCGCCCACCGCCTGTGCGGCGACGTCTCGCACCGCGGCGGTCAACTCATCCAACACACTCGAACTCATGTCCTAAACAATACGACCCACCACCGACAAGGTCGCTCCGAACCGGCAGCGTCATTCCCCCAAACGTCGCTCCCCCAGCGGCCGAGCCGAGTTCCGGCTTCCCACCCCCGTCCGGACGGGGAGCCCGACGAGCAACCGGCGGCCTCAGAACGCGTCCACGGCGCTTCGGCGTGGACGGCCCAAGCCGAGAAACTCGGTGTTGTCCGCCCACTGATCGACACCGCCGGTCAAAGGCAGGGCGCTGAGTTCCGGGTCGGTGATGGTCCCGGCCAGTGCGCGGGCGAATCGATCGGCGCCGATCACGAAGAACGGGCGGCTGTGGAATTGCCGCGGTGCCGGATCCACTGACCGTGCGACGAGGCCCGTCGCGTTCTGCCGCGTGGCCACCGTCTCGTATGCGGTGCACAGATGCCGTTCCCGAGCCTCGTAGTCGGTGGCCGTCAGCGCCGCACGCAGGACGGGCTGCAACTCCCCCGCAACCCCGAGCCGGCCGAACGCGCTGCCCAGCCACTTGCTGTACGGCGCGTATTGCCGCTCTAGCAGGAAGCACAGCCGCATCACGTCCCGCACCAGTCGGGCTGTGATGATCACCGAACCGAGATCGTCGCCGACCTCCGCACAACGCCCGACGAACGCCTCTTCCTGGGAGATGCGCTGCCATTGGCAAGCCAGCAGGTAGCGCCAGATCTGGTCCGGGTACCACGCCAGAACTCGCCGGGCATGGCTCAGGGCGCCGAGGTCGTCCCGGAACACCACACCGCCGGTGAGCTCGGCCAGCTTCTGTTGTGGCATCGCGAGCCACTCTCTGACCGTCGGTTCGCCCGACGTGTCTTGCAGACCGAGCTCGGCTTCCAGCCACGAATCCACGGCTCGAATACCGATCCGATGATTCACCGGACCGTCTGTGCGCCGCATGATCCCGGACGGATCGAAGGGATCACCGCTCTCGTCGAAGTGGGTAGGCCATCCGCGGATCGTCTTGGGCAACCGTTCCGCCAAGAGCGCGTTGATCTCCGTGGCATGGTTCGTTATGTCGTCAGCGGCGAGGAAGAGTTCGAGCCGCGGCCCCCACTCGTGATCCGCGGAACGTGCCGTGTCGAAGCCGAGCACTTCTGATCCGGCCCCGACGCGCGCCGCGGCATATCGCATGTCCGGGTACGCCTGGTCAAGGATCGGCTGGACCGCTTCGGTGAAATAGATCCGCGAAAGCTCGAGTCCAGGGATGAAGGAGACGTCCACTGTCACGGGCCCTACCCTGCCGGGCTTCAGGAGATCACGCTATCGAGTTTCCACTCATCCGGCACTTCCATCTCCCGGCTGGGATGGCACATCGCTTGTCTCGCCGCGGCGCCCGTCCGCTACCGCTGCTCGTCCTCCCCCGGCAGATCCGCCAGCCCTGCCTCATTCGTCATATCTGCTCCACTCATCACATCTGTGTCATTCGTTGCATCGGCGACGGACGACGCCGGCCCCCGCCACAACCAGACGCCGAGCAGTACCAGCCAGGTGAGCAAGATGGCGACGAACACACGCTGGACGAGCCCAGCCAGAAAGGCTCCCGGGCCCGCGATGGCGGTGCCGATCAATGCCACGGCCATCACCCAGGTGAACACCCGGGTGACGCGGCCACGTCGCTCCCAACCTGGCACGCGAGGCAATTGCCGCGATAGCGCCGCGGCGGCGATGATCACGCCGGCGAAGGCGACGAAGCTGCCGGCGTTGTGCACGTGGCCGGTCATTGTGCGCATCGGAAGTCCGTCCGGACCGAGCGGGTCGGTCTCGAAGAGCCCGGTGACGACGAAGGCCGCACCAGACACGCCCAGCGCCGACGACGCCAGCAGCCGCCGGCCGCCGTTGGTGCCCAGGCGGTGCACAGCGACGGCAAACGCACCCAGGCCCGCGCCGATAACAAGGAATCCGACGACGAAGATCCACCCGAGTCTGCCGTGGACGTAGTCGCTGCCGAGCCGTTCCAGCGGATTGAGTTCGGGCTGCACCGCGTGCATCAGCAGTCCGGTCGCGGCGAAGAAGGCAACGCCGGCGATACCCGCGGCGCCGAGGAGCCTGATTGAAGGCGGACGCCGGTTCACCACAACCTCACACTCTCACGCGAGGATGCCCCAACCGTCGCCACATCCGGAAGACGCCCTTGCGGCGGAGCGGGAAGCTCAGGACTCGTCCCGCAACTTGGGAACATCGGGCGCGTCGTCGAGGTCAGCGATATCGTGTCCCGGCGCGTCCGAACTGACGCCCATGCCTCCAACGCGCCGCTGGCGGTGCACAAGCGAGTCTTGCGCTTCTTGCTCGTCGAGCGCCTGCTCGGTGACACGCTCACGGTCGATCTCCCGGGGGTCCTCCCCCGGCGTCGGGTTCGGTTTGGTCCACCTGTCTTCTGGCATACCGGCTCCCTACCCCGAACCGCTGCCCCTCAGACGCGCGACGAGGCCCGTGGTCCGGCGGCGACTCAACGGACTACTGCTGTAGCGTTTGTTATCGGGCACATCGTTCTATATGGATTCCGAGCACCTCGGACAATTCGAAAGGTGATCATGGCAATCGATCAGCAGAACCACCACCACGGCGCCATCGAGAAGGTGGTGGCCGACGCCGAAAAGCTCCAGTTCGACGTCGACGGATTCACCAATCTGCTCGCCGATGACGTCGTGCTGATCAACTTTTTTGGCCGCAGACTGCACGGCAAGGACCAGGTGTACGCGGCGATGGCACAGGCGCTTCAGACGCCTCTGACAGATGTGCGCACCAAGCACGAGCTGGTCGATGTGATCTTTCCACGCCCAGACGTCGCGATCGCGAGCATCGTCAAACACGTGTATGACGAACGCGCGGCTTCGCCCGAGTCTGGCGCGGCTCTGCAGAACAAGGGCGCGATGACGATGGTGCTGGTGAAGAGCAACGGCGACTGGCTGATCACACTGGCGCAGACCACGCCGATCAAGGACTGACGGCCCGCGTCGAATCCGTGGCGCTGCCTGACTGTCCCAATGCATCGTCCAGCCGGTCCCGCAGGGTGCGGCAGTACTCGACGAACCCGGGCGGTTCCTCGACGACGAAGTCGAGGCCCAGAATTGTCACTTTGATCGCCAACCATTCAAATGAATCGACCCAATCGGTATACCTGCAATGATCGGAATCCAGCGACTCCAGGAGCCCGTCTCGGACAACCAGGCGCCCACTCACTTGATCGATGGGTGCCTGGAAGACGATGCTGGCCCGGTGCCGTGGCGTCCGCAACGCAGCCTCGAGGTAGGCCGCCGCGGTGTCCGCCGGCAGGTCCCGCGGAGCGAAACGGTGATCGGTGGCCACTGCCTCGGCGACCCGATCGAGCCGGAAAGTGCGCCAGTCGTGCCGGCCGATGTCCCACGCGAGCAGGTACCAGCGGTTGCGGTACAACACCTGCCGATAGGGCTCGACATCGCGGTGAGTCCGCTCAGCGTCCCGGTCTCGGTACGCGAACCGCAGCCGCCGTCGTTGTTGCACCGCCTCGCTGATGACACTGAACAGTTCCACCGGCACCTCGGGCGGCATCGTCCCGGCGGCCAGCTCGGTGGCGCCGCGTACGGCGGCGACCTTTCGCCGCAGCCGCGCCGGGAGAATCTGTTCGAGCTTGCGTAGCGCTCCCCCGGCCGCGTCGCCGGGCTGCCCGGCGGAAGCCTGCCCGTCCGGCGTGGCGTGCCCGTCCGGCGTGGCGTGCCCGGCCGAGCGCAGGGCCAATGCCACCGCCACCGCTTCGTCGTCGTCGAGAAGCAAGGGCGGCATCGCCGCACCCGCGACGAGCCGGTAGTAGCCGCCGGGGCCGGGCTGAGTCTGCACCGGATAACCGAGCTCGCGTAACCGGTCGATATCCCGGCGTAGCGTGCGCGGTGGGACGCCGAGGCGGCGAGCCAGTTCGGACCCGCTCCACGCCCGGCCACTCTGCAGAACGGAGAGCAGTTCCAGCATGCGACGACTCGGATCACCCATAACGGAAACTATTCCACAGTTGTGGCCATAATCTGGCCACAACTCTTCATAGCGTGCGTTGTATGAAACGCACCGCATGGCCGACGCCAGACCCTGCCGGACAGCCCGCAGCCGATCGCATCACGGTGCTCGGGGCCCGCGAGCACAACCTGAAGAACGTGACGGTCGAGATTCCCAAAGGCGCCGTCACCGTCGTGACCGGAGTCTCTGGATCCGGCAAGTCGTCCCTGGTTTTCGACACGATCGCGGCCGAGTCCCAACGGCAGTTCTACGAGACGTTCCCGGCCTACGTGCGCTACCGGCTGCCGGCGGTGCGGCGGCCAGACGTCGACGCAGTGTGGCACCTCTCCCCCGCGATCGTGGTCGACCAGCGCCCGCTGGGCCGGCAAACTCGTTCGACGGTCGGCACGGCCACCGAGGTCTACACCCTCGTGCGCTTGTTGTTCTCCCGCCTCGGCGACCCGCCGGCCGGCGAGTCGACGGCATTCTCGTTCAACGACCCACGCGGAATGTGCGACCGGTGCCAGGGGCTCGGCAGCGTCGACGAGATCGACGTGGAGCGGCTCGTGGACAGGGAGCGCTCGCTCAACGGTGGGGCGCTTCGGTTCCCGGGCTTCACGCCCGGCACGTATCGCTGGAAGCGCTACGTCGAATCCGGGTTGTTCGACAATGACAAGCCGTTGCGGCTCTACACCGGCGATGAGTGGCACACCCTGCTGCACGCCACCGGGATCAAACCTGAGCGCCCCGGCCCGGGCTGGCCCCCGACATCCACATACGAGGGTGTGTTGCCGCGTTTCCGTCGCAGCTTCATCGACGTGCACCGGGACAAACTCCCGGCGGACGTCGCTGCCGCGGTGGACGAGGCCGTCGTCCGGCAGACCTGTCCGGACTGCGGCGGAGCACGACTCAACGCCACGGCGCTCGCCGCCAGGATCAACGGGCTCGGCATCGCCGATTGGATGGCCGAAGAGGTCGAGGACTTGATCGAAATCGCGGCCGCTGTCGACGCACCACTGGTCAAAGGGGTCGTTTCCGGTATCGTCGAGCGGCTTGAGTCCCTCGTCGGCGTCGGGCTCGGCTATCTCACCCTGGGCCGAGACACCCCGAGCTTGTCCGGCGGCGAGGCCCAGCGGGTGAAGCTGGTCCGCCATCTGGGGTCTAGCCTGAGTGGGTTGACCTATGTTCTCGACGAGCCCAGCGTGGGCCTACATCCGGCCGACGTCAGCCGGGTCAACACTCTGATCCGCCAGCTGCGGGACAAGGGCAACACGGTGGTCGTCGTGGAGCACGATCCGGATGTCATCGCCATTGCCGATCACGTCATCGACCTCGGTCCCGGCGCGGGCGTCGCGGGCGGCGAGGTGGTCTACTCCGGTGACCTGGCAGGACTGAAATCGGCGGACACCCCGACCGGCGCCAGCGTACGGCGGCGCGCACCGTTGAAGACCGACGTCCGCACCCCGGCCGGCGCCATCGACGTCACCCACGCCGGTCGCCACAACGTGGGCGAGGTCAGCTTTAGTATCCCGAAGGGTGTGCTGACCGCCGTCACCGGCGTTGCCGGCTCCGGCAAGAGCACGCTGATGACCGAGATCCTGCCGGCAGCCGTCGGGAACGTGGTGGTGATCGACCAGGCGCCGGTCCTCGGCTCACGGCGGTCCACACCCGCCAGCTACGCCGGAGTGCTCGATCCGATCCGGCGTAGCTTCGCCCGGGCGCACGGCGTCGGCCCGGGCATGTTCAGCGCGAACTCTGACGGCGGCTGCCCGGAGTGCAAGGGGCTGGGCATGGTGCAACACGATCTCGCCTTCATGGATCCGGTCACCATCGTCTGTGAATCATGCGACGGCACGCGTTTCCGCCCGGAGGCGTTGGCGTACTCGCTACGGGGACGCAACATCGCCGAAGTGCTCGCGATGACGGTGACCGAGGCGATGGTGTTCTTCGATGAGCCGCGGATCGCCGGCCCTCTGCGGATGCTCGACCGCGTCGGCCTGGGCTATCTGTCGCTGAACCAGCCACTGACCACACTTTCTGGTGGTGAGCGGCAGCGTCTCAAGCTGGCCCGGGAGTTCGAGACGGCCGGCGGGATCTACGTGTTCGACGAGCCGACGACCGGTCTTCATCAGGTGGATACGCTGCGGCTGGTCAGGCTGCTGGACCGTCTGGTTGATCAAGGCAACACGGTGATCGTCATCGAACACGACATCGACGTGATCAACCGGGCTGATTGGATCATCGGCGTAGGCCCAGGTGCCGGCCGCCACGGCGGGCGTATCGTCTTCGAAGGACCGTCGGCGATGTGGGCCCAGGCCCCGCCGTCGTTCAGCATGTCGTGTCCCGGGTGATCGTCACCGATCACACCGGCAACTCAACGGCCGATGAGGCGCTGCCCGGGGCCGACGGCCCGGATACCGGATGCCTTCAGAGCCGCCCACATCGTGACCTGATTCGCCGTGAGGACCGGCTTGCCGAGTGTGTGTTCCAACGGGCTGATCAGATCGTAGGTGGGCAGGTTGGTGCAGCTCACGAAGACCGCCTCGGCCTCGGGCCGGTCGGCCTGTTCGATCAGGGCGCGGGTGGTCGAGTACGGGACGGTCCAGATGCGCCCGTCCAGTCCCAGATGCGCACTGCCCGCAACCGAGATCCCTGCGGCGTCGAGGAACTGACCCAGGGCGTCCCCCAGTTCATCGGCATAGGCCGTGCTCGACGAGCATTGAGCCGCGAAGCTGTCGAGACTCGCTTGGCACGCTGAATACCCATTGTCGCGTCCGGTATCGCCGTCCTTGTGGGAGCACTCAGCGTGCCAAGGCATACCGGGAGTTCTTGCTCAACCGGGCCAGCTCAGGGCCCCTGATTCGATCTCGGCGATCGTCTTCTCAATCCACGCGACCTCGGCCTCGTGCATGTGCAGCGCATACTCGGCCTCGAGCACGAAAAGGCGAGGTTTCCCCTCGGCGTCGAGCTCTGCCAGCGCGGCCTGGTGTTCGTCCCGAAGCTGCTCGACGACCCCCCGCAGGCGTTCGGCCCGCTGCCGGAGCGCCGACGTCGCGTCCGCCGGCTCGAGCACGCCCAGGTACGTGACGGCGGAGACGAACGCCGGGAACTCCTCGGCCGGGAAGCGCACGAGCTCGTCGACCCAGTCGATCAGCGCTGCGCGGCCCGCGTCGGTGGGACCGTACACCGTGCGCTCGGGGCGGGAGCCGACCTGAACCTTCTCGCGTGCTTCGATCCAGCCAGCGCGTTCCAGCGCCGCCACCACGTCGTACAGGGAGCCGGTGCGGACCTTGAAGGAGCGGTCCAGGCTGCGTTCGCGGAGCTCCGCGGCCACCGCGTGCGGATGCATCGGACGTTCGTGAAGAAGTCCGAGCACCGCCAGGCCCAGCAGGTTGGACACCGGCCGGCGTTTGGTCCCTGCCTTACTCATCCCTCTACACCGCCTCCGACTGATCGGTGCCGACTATACAGAGCGGACAACGCGGCTCAGGTACGCAGCACGGCCATCGCGGCGGCCCGGCCGGGAATGCCGCTGACTCCACCACCCCGACGCGCACCCGCGCCACAGACCAGGATCCGGGGATGCTCGGTCTCGACACCCCATCGGCCGACGTCATGCGCGGCCTCCGCGAACGGCCACGAGAGGTCCTCGTGGAAGATGTGCCCGCCCGGCATGCCGAGGTGTTCCTCGATGTCGATCGGCGTGTGGGCCTCGAGGCACGGACGCCCGTCGTCGTCGCGCAGCAGGCACTCTTCGATCGGCTCAGCAAGCATGGAGTTCAGCGACGCCAACAGGGATCGCACAGCCGCGCTCCGGGCCTGCTCGTTGTCCTCCCGGAACAGTCGCGCCGGCATGTGCAGCCCGAACAGAGTCAGGGTGTGCACGCCGTCGGCGCGCAGGGACGGGCTCAGAATGGAGTCGTCGGTCAGCGTGTGGCAATACACCTCACACGGCGCCACCTCGGGAATCCGACCGGCCGCCGCCTGTGTGAAGGCGGCGTCGAGCTGAGTCATCGACTCGTTGACGTGGAACGTACCGCTGAAGGCGACGTCTGGATCGACGTCCGCCCGCAACCGCGGCAATCGCCGCAGCAACATATTGACCTTCATCTGTGCACCCTCCGGCGCCTCTGCCGGGCTCTCCCCCAGCAACCGCCGCAGCATGCTGGGTGCACAGCCCGCCAGTACGTAGTCACCCCTCACTTCGTACTCCGAGCCGTCGGCGCCGGCCACGGCGACGGCGCCGGACGGGTCCAGCGCGGTGACCTCCGCCCCGGTCACTATCTGCGCTCCCGCCTGAAGCGCCGCCATGTGCAACGCGCCGCTGACCGTCCCCATACCGCTGACGGGTACGTCCCAGCGGCCATGGCCGTTGCCGATCACGTGGTAGAGAAAGCAGCGGTTCGGCAGTAGCGAGGCATCGCCGGGGTCGGCGAAAGTGCCGATGAGCGCGTCGGTCAGGACCGTTCCCCGGACGACGTCGCTCTCGAAACGGGAAGCGACGTGGTGCCCGATGGGTTCCTCGAACAGGATCCGCCAGGTCTCGTCGTCGTCGAGCATCGCCCGCAGCTGGGCCCGTGACATCAGCGGTTCGGTCATCGTCGGGAACAGCCGGTCCGCGGCGCGCTCAAGCCTGGCGTGGAACTCGGCCCATGCCGCGTACTCCGCCGCCCCGCCGGTCAGCGCGCCGAACGACGACGCGGTGGCGGCGACGTCGTCCGCATCCACGAGCAGGCCGCCGTTGTCCACCGGCGTGAACGAGGAGTACCGACGCCGGCGCAGGGTGATCGGCAGCTCGAGCTCGGTGATGATCCGCCGGGGAAACAGCGATACCAGATACGAGTACCGCGAGAGCCACGCGTCGACGCTCGGAAACACCCGGCTCGAGACGGCGGCGCCGCCGACCTGGCCGAGACGCTCGAGGACCAGCACCCGGCGACCTGCCCGGGCCAGGTACGCGGCCGCGGTCAAGCCGTTGTGACCGGCGCCGACGATCACGGCGTCATACCGTGCGGCGATGGTCAGCACATTACCGGCCGCCCTCTGCGCCTTCACCGGCGTCGGCCGGGCGCGGCCGCTCTGGTGGTGATTGTCGGTGTTGTTCGGCCGCGACCGCTTCGGTGTCATTCCCCCGCTGAAGCAGCGCAGCCATAGTCATGGTGTGCCAAACGGCCATGTGGATCCCCCTCCAAGCCATGCAGTACCACTAGATTGCTGGTACCGGACGTCTTGATCAACCCTGACAGCCGGATTTCAGGGGGCGGCCAGGGATCTCCCTGAGACCTAAGCCGACTGGGCTACCACCAGAGTGACACGGCTCATGCCGGATCTGAAGGCCGTGCGCCCCTGAATCGGCGAGTTCTCACCAACCGCGAGGGTTCTCATCGCCGGCAGGTGAGCCTTCTTGTCCGTTCGACGTGAAAGACGCGTTTTTATGGCTCCACAACCGGCTGGTAGGCGGAGACCCGCACCGACGCGGTGACGCCGGTGCGCTCCGGGAGTTCAGCGAGTTGCCGGACCAAGGTGTCTTCGTCCAGGTGATGAGCGCTCGGCCCCATGCGGATCAGATTCCCGATGTCAGTGGGGCCGAGGTCCATCGCAAACGTCAGTTCATGACGTGATCTGCGGCGGAAGCACGTGGCGAGCGTTTCGTCGACGCGTTCGTCCTTGCGTTCGTCGATCGTGAGCATGCCGAAGCGGTCCACGAGTTCGCCCAGGTGGCCTGGCAGCGGAGTGACCACACCGAGCAGCCCGTCCGGACGCACCACCCGGTGAAATTCGGCGGCGTTACGCGGCGCGAAGACATCGAGCACCACGGCGGCTGATCCAGACCGGATCGGTAGGCCTCGCCATACATCCGCCCCCACGGCTGCCATGCGCGGATGCGCACGGGCGGCACGGCGAAGGGCCGGCACTGACACATCTGTGGCCACACCGTACGCGGCGGGCAGACGTTCGAGCACGTCGGCGAGATAATGACCGGTACCGGCGCCCACGTCCACGATCAAGCCGCCGGCCGATCCGGCCCCGGCGGGCGGGCCGGCGACGGCGTCCGCGAGCGCATCCGCGATCGGCCGGTAGAAGCCGGCGTCGAGGAACCCCGCACGAGCCGCGACCATCGTTGCGGTATCGGCGCTGCCCGCGGGTTTGCGGCCGGACAGCAGGTTGACGTAGCCCTGCCGGGCGACGTCGAAGCTGTGTCCTTCCTCGCAGCGTAGCGCCTGGCCGGACTCGGCGAAACCGCCGCCACACACCGGGCAGATCAAATTCTGGAGGACGGCTACTGGCAGCACGCCACGATCCTGCCAGCCATGCCGATCGTCCGGAAATCCGGCGCGGAGCGGCCGGGGGCATGAGAGACTATGAGCGATTGAGCGAATTGAGTCGCCGCGTCAATTACCTCGCCGACGGGCGCCATCACGCGTAGGATCTTTTCGTCGCAAGCAGATAGGGAGTGCGAGCAAATGTTGGCCGCTCACCGCCGCGAACTCATCCTCGACGCCGTCCGCAGCCGTGGCAGCGTCCGGCTGCGCGATCTCATCGACGAGCTGGGGGTCTCCATGGCGACGGTGCGGCGGGATGTGACCGACCTCGCTGAGCGGGGTCTGGTCGCCCGGACACATGGTGCGATCAGCCCCGTGCATTCGGCCAACGGAGATCACTCTCCACCTGCTCCGCGTGCTCACAGCCGGCCGGCTCCCACGGATTCCGCCCTGCCGGGCGCGGGCTTGACCATCGGCATGCTCGTGCCGTCGGCCACGTACTACTATCCCGAGGTCATCCGTGGTGCGCGTGCCGCGGGCGCCGACCTCGGCGCCCATCTGGTCCTCGGCATCTCCCACTACAACCCGGAGGCGGATCGCAGCCGGATCGATGAACTGCTGGCCGGCGACGTCGACGGATTGATCATCACGGTGAGCGATCAACTCGCTTCCACCAACGCGACGGCGGACTGGCTGGCCGCACTACCGGTACCCGCGGTGCTGGTCGAACGCCCAGCCGAACTCGGAACCGGCTTGGAGCATCTCGACTCCGTCTCCTCTGATCACGCGTACGGCGCTTGCCTGGGCGTCAGGCATCTGGCGAACCTCGGGCATCGATCCATCACGCTCGTCACCCGCAGAGACAGCCCCAACCGGGCGCTGGTCGAACGCGGATATCAGGCGGGCATCCGCGAGATGGGCATCGGGCCGCTACCCGCGGTCACCACGCCGCATCCCGAGGTCAACCCGGCAGAGTTCGACGAGGCGATCTCCGGCGTGGTCGCCGATGTCACCCAGCGGCAGGTCAGCGCTGTGTTGGTGCACAACGACCAAGACGCGATCGTGATGATTCAGCGGCTGCATGCGTCCGGCGTGCGAGTTCCCGACGATGTCGCGATCGTGGCGTACGACGACGAAGTCGCCGCCATCATCGATACTCCTCTGACCGCCATCGCGCCACCCAAACATGCGGTCGGCAGGGCCGCGGTCGAGCTGCTAATCGCTCGACTCGCTCATGTCGATGAGCGACCAGTGCAGCACCTAAGCATGCTCCCTGAGCTGCGGATACGGCAGTCATGTGGTGCCACAGTTGCGAGCTTAACTGATTCGTAACCAAATCTATGCCTTGATTAACCTAGACACCACACCGACATTGAGTGAATGATGCGTTAACGCTCACACCGCTCATCGGAGGTGTCAATGCGCCGTCGTCGCCCGCAGACGCTCGTCGCGATGGGAAACGGCGTCGCACGCCAGATTCTCACCGAACCCGTCCAGGCCCGGCTGCGTCGACTCGTCGACGTCGATCCGCACTTGGTCGCCACGGACCTGCTCAACGACCAGGTTCGCCCGGCCCTGACGGAGGCCGAGGTACTTCTCACCTCCTGGGGATGTCCGCGGCTCAGCACTGAGGTGCTGGCCGCCGCGCCGCGGCTTCGCGCCGTCGTGCACGCTGCGGGATCGGTCAAGCCCCACATCACCGACGCATGCTGGGAGCGAGGCATCCAGGTCTCGTCAGCAGCCAGCGCCAACGCGGTCCCGGTAGCCGAGTACACCGTGGCAGCCATCCTGTTCGCGAACAAACACGTGCTGGAGATCGCCGGCGACTACCAGCGCAGCCGCGAGTGGGTGGATTGGACCGCCCTCTACCCCGGGCTCGGAAACTACCGGAAGACGGTCGGCATCATCGGCGCCTCGCGGGTCGGGCGCCGGGTGATGGCGTTGCTGAAGCCCTTCGACATGCATGTGTACCTGGCCGATCCGTACGTGAGCAACGACGAGGCGCGCGCCCTGGGCGCGCAACTGACGACCCTCGACGACCTCGTGGCCTCGAGTGACGTCGTCAGCCTGCACGCGCCGGCCCTGCCGGACACCTACCACCTCATCGGTGCCGACGAGCTCGCCCGGATGCGCGATGGTGCTGTGCTGATCAACACCGCCCGGCCCTCGTTGGTTGATCAGAAAGCGCTTACCAAGGAGCTCGAAACCGGCCGGCTGCGGGCCGTGCTCGACGTCACGGAGCCGGAGCCGCTGCCCGCCGACTCGTCCTTGTTCGATATGCCGAATGTCCTGATCACGCCTCATATCGCCGGCTCGCTCGGCGATGAAGTGTCTCGTATGGCCGAGAGCGCGCTCGAGGAGCTCGACCGATATACCCGCGGGTTGCCATTCGCGCACCCCGTGACGCCCGACGATCTCGCCCGATCCGCCTGACCGGACCGTCAACGAAGACCCATTCCGCACCAGGGAGAAGGAGTGCTGGTATGACCCTCACGAACCAGAAGAAGCGTTGGACCCGACGAGATGCCCTACGTTTAGGCGGCGGCGGCGCGCTGCTGGCCACCATGTCGCTCGCTGGTTGCGCCGGCTCCTCAGACGACCCCGACGACCCAAACGACGACGACGCGATGGACGACCCGGACCGCCCGCTGGAGTCTCCGACGCTCACTGAAATGGTCGAGGCCGGGGAGCTCCCACCGCTGGAAGAACGGCTCCCCGTCGAAGCCGACCGGCTGGTGGTGGATGGCCCCGACGGCCTCGGCGCTTACGGCGGCACCTACAACGGCGCGGCGCTCGGTCAGGGTGACGATCCCTGGCTTGAGCGGATGATCGGCTACGAGCCGGTGCTGCGGGCGGACCCGCAGCTGGATGAGATCTTGCCCGGGACCTTCAAGGACATCGCCGTGAACGATGATGGTACCGAGTTCACCATCCACATGCGTGAGGGCATGCGGTGGTCCGATGGGGAGCCAGTGACCGCGGACGACGTCATGTTCGCCATCGAGGACGTCTTCTTCAATGCGGAACTCCATCCGAACGTGCCCAACATGCTGCACGTCAACGGCGAACCGTGTGAGGCCGAGCGAGTTGACGATTTCACCGTCCGGTTGACCTTCGACCAGCCGAAGGGCAACCTGATCGACGACGCCTCCCGCGCCGCGCAATGGTGGGCACCGAACTTGCTCTTCTATCCGAAGCACTACCTCCAGGAGTTTCTCCCCGAGCACAACCCCGAGGCGGAGGAACTGGCCGCGGACGCCGGCTTCGGCGACTGGACTGAACACTGGGAGGACCGGATCCAGTGGTGGAACAACCCGCAGAAGCCGGTGCTGTACGCGTGGGTGGTCACCAACCCGCTGAACTCCGGTGAGGTGACCGTTGCCGAGCGCAACCCTTACTACTGGAAGGTCGATTCGGGCGGGGCACAGCTCCCCTACATCGACCGCCTCGAGTTCGAAGTGGTGCAAGAGGACGAGGTGATGCTGCTCAAAGGTGTCAACGGTGAGCTCGATTTCCACTCACGGCACTTCAACAGCGATCAGAACAAACCGGTGCTGGCCGAAGGCCGGGAGGACGGCGACTACGACTTCGTCACCGTCGAGACCACCTCGATGAACCGCATGATCATCTCGCTGAACATGAACCACAAGGACGAGGAACTCCGCGAGGTCTTCCAGAACAAAGACTTCCGGATCGGGCTCTCCCACGCCATCGACCGGCAGGACATCATCGACACCGTCTACCAGCGCCAAGGTGAACCATGGCAGGGGGCGCCACATCCGGACTCTGAGTTCTACGACGAGGAGTTCGCCAAGCAGTACACCGAGTACGACGTCGACCTGGCCAACCAGCACCTCGACGCAGCTGGCCTCACCGAGAAGGACGGCAGCGGCTACCGGCTGCTGCCCAGCGGCGACCGGCTCCGGTTCACGATCGATGTGACGACACTCTTCCCGGAATGGGCCAACGCCACCGACATGGTCACGCGGTACTGGGCCGAGGTGGGTGTCGACGCCACCGTGAACCCGATCGAGCGGAATCTGTTCTACGAGCGCAAAGAGCCCGCCACCAACGAGCACGACGCCAACGTCTGGGCAGGTGACGGCGGCCAGAAGATCGAGATGCTGGAGACGCGCTGGTGGTTCCCGTCCGGCGGCGAGGCCAACTACGCCCCGCGCTGGGCGAGCTACTTCGACACAAGAGGTGAGGGCGAACACGCGTTGGAGCCATCTCCCGAGGCGCTGCGGCAGATGGAATTGGCGTGGCAAATCCCGCTGGAGCCCGATCCGGAGGTGCAGAAGGAGCTGTTCCGGGAGATATTGCAGATCTCCAAGGAGCAGTTCTATGTGATCGGCATCGCCTCGCCCGCCGACGGCTATGGCATCGTCAAGAACAATCTGCGCAACGTCGTGGAAAGTTTTCCCGACTCCTGGCTGTACCTCACTCCCGGCCCGATCAACATCCCGACCTGGTACTTCGCCGACTGACGAGGGCATGACCCCGCAACCCGGTCATCCTCTCGTCAAGGCGGTGCATTGACATGCTGAGATACATCAGCCGCCGGCTGCTGATCCTCATCCCGACCCTGTGGGCGATCTCGATCGTCACGTTCATCGTCATCCAGCTGCCACCGGGCGACTACCTGACCACGGTGCGCGCACGGTTGCAGGAGCAGGGCGACGGGAGCCTGGGGGCACAGGAGCTGGCACGGCTCACCGAGCGCTACGGCCTGGACGAACCCGTCCTGGTGCAGTACTGGAAGTGGTTCACCAACATCATCCTGCGGGGTGACTTCGGTGATTCATTCGACTTCGGCCGCCCGGTCAGTGACCTGCTCGCCGAGCGGTTACCGCTGACCATCATGCTGTCGGTGCTCACCTTGCTGTTCATCTGGGCGGTGTCGTTCCCGATCGGGGTGTACTCGGCGGTACGGCAGTACTCGATCGGTGACTACTCGTTCACCTTCCTCGGGTATCTCGGCCTGGCCATCCCGAACTTCCTGATCGCGCTGGTGCTGATGTGGATCAGCCTGCGCTACTTCGGGATGAGTGTGGGCGGGTTGTTCTCACCGGAGTATCGCGACGCGCCGTGGAGCCTGGCCAAGTTCGGCGACCTGATGTCTCACCTGTGGATCCCAGTGGTGATCTGGGGCACCGCCGGCACCGCGGCTAACATCCGGGTGCTGCGGGCGAACCTGCTCGACGAGCTACGCAAGCCCTACGTGGTGGCGGCCCGGGCACGCGGGATGCCCAAACGGTGGATGACGATCAAGTACCCGGTGCGGGTGGCGATGAACCCGTTCTTCTCCACCATCGGCTGGATCCTGCCCGGGCTGATCGCCGCCGACGCCATCACGTCGCAGGTGCTGAACTTGAACACGACGGGGCCGCTGCTGCTGCGTTCCCTGCTGGCCCAGGACATGTACCTGGCCGGCTCGATCCTGCTGATCAGCGCCGTGCTCGTGGTGATCGGCACGCTGATCTCGGACATCGCACTGGCGTGGCTGGACCCGCGGGTCCGCCTGCGGTACTGACGAGAGGTGCGACCATGACTCAACAGTTGCCTCCCGCCGAGGCGGGCCCCGTGACCGGCGGCGGACTCCCGGCCGACGTGGCCGACGAGCAAGAGCTCGCGGTGGCCTCCCAGCGAAAGCTGGTGTGGTGGGCCTTCAAACGGCATCGACTGGCACTCGTCTGCGGCTTCATCACTATCTTCATCTATCTGGTGGCGGTGTTCGCCCCGTTCCTGGCCCCGTACAGTTCGTCGTCCCATAACTCCGAGTACACGTACGCACCACCACAAATGCTGCAGCTGTTCGACGACGGCAGGCTCAGCCCGCACGTGCACGGATACAGCTTCGAGCAGGACCCAGACACGCTGGCGCTGACCTTCGAGGTCGACGAGACCCAGAAGGTCCCCGTCGGCTTCTTCGTCAAGGGCGACGAATACACCTTGCTGGGCGTGTTCACCTGGGACCGCCATCTGATCGGACCGAAAGACTATGACGGTCCCCCGATGTACCTGCTCGGCGCCGACTCCAACGGCCGCGACATGCTCTCGCGGATCATCCACGGCACCACTGTGTCCATGTCCATCGGGCTGGTCGGCGTCCTGCTGTCGCTGTTACTCGGCGTCGCCCTCGGCGGCATCTCCGGATACTTCGGCGGCAAGATCGACAACGCTATCCAGCGGCTGATCGAGTTCATCATCGCCATCCCCACCATCCCACTGTGGATGGCACTGTTCGCTGCGGTGCCGGCACACTGGGGCCCGGTCCAGCGCTACCTGGCGCTGACCGTGGTGATATCACTCGTCGGCTGGGTGGGGATGGCCCGCGAAGTGCGTGGCAAGTTCTTCGCGGTCAAGAGCGACGAGTACGTCACCGCGGCGATCGCCGACGGCGCCAGCCAGAGGCGCGTCATGTTCCGGCACATGCTGCCGTCGTTCACCAGCCACATCATCGCCAACCTATCCCTGTCGATCCCGACCATCATCCTGGCCGAAACCGCCTTGTCCTTCATCGGCCTGGGCCTGCAGACCCCCACGGTGAGCTGGGGCGTCTTGCTGCAAGAAGCGCAGAACATCCGGGCGGTGTCGACCGCGCCGTGGATCATGCTGCCCGGGGCAGCCGTGGTGATCACCGTGCTAGCCATGAACTTCTTCGGCGACGGGCTGCGTGACGCCGCCGACCCCTACAAGAACTGAATCCGGTGACGAAGGAGCAGGAGAGGCATATGAACCGTGAGCCGCTACTGCGGATCGACGAGTTGCAGACCCACTTCTTCACGCCGGAAGGGTTGGTCAAGGCCGTCGATGGAGTGAATCTGAGCGTGCCGGCGGCAAAGACCGTGTGTGTTGTC
Organism: Phytoactinopolyspora mesophila; assembly: GCF_010122465.1. Taxonomy (NCBI): domain Bacteria; kingdom Bacillati; phylum Actinomycetota; class Actinomycetes; order Jiangellales; family Jiangellaceae; genus Phytoactinopolyspora; species Phytoactinopolyspora mesophila. The sequence continues at coordinate 694,639 of NZ_WLZY01000001.1, forward strand.
GGCGAATCCGGCTGCGGCAAGTCGATCACCGCCCGTTCCGTGCTGCGGCTCGTCGAGCGGCCTGGTGAGATCGTCGGAGGGTCGATCCATTGGCGCTCCAACGGTGCTGCTCCAGTGGACCTGACCAGTCTCGATCCCGATGGCCCGGAGATTCGGCGGATCCGTGGCGGCGAGATCGGCATGGTGTTCCAGGAACCGATGGCGTCGTTGTCGCCGATGTACACGATCGGGGCGCACCTGTCGGAGGCGCTGCGGCTACACCGGGACATGTCCAAGGAAGAAGCCCGCGAGGCGAGCATCGCACTGCTGCGCCGGGTGGGTATCCCACAACCGGAACGGCGGCTGGACAGCTATCCGTTCCAGCTGTCCGGCGGGATGTGCCAGCGGGTGATGATCGCTGTCGCCATCTCGTGCGAACCCGCCCTGCTCATCGCCGACGAGCCGACGACCGCCCTGGACGTCACCACCCAAGCCCGGATCCTCGACCTGCTCAAGGATCTCCAGGAGCAGAACGACATGGCGATGATGTTCATCACGCACGACCTGGGCGTCGTCGCCGAGATCGCCGACGAGGTGGTCGTGATGTACCTGGGGCGGGTGGCCGAACGGGGCACGGCGGAGCAGATCTTCGAGGATCCGAAGCACCCGTACACGCAGGCGTTGCTGCGTTCCATTCCCACCGTGCGCGGATCCGGGGAACGAGGGCGGCTCAACGCGATCCGCGGCATGGTGCCGCATCCGCTGCAGCGCCCCGCTGGCTGCCCCTTCCGCACCCGTTGCGACCACGCGATCGCCGGGGTCTGCGACACGTCATCGCCCCCGGCCGTCTCGTTCGACGCCCAGCAGGTCGCCTACTGCCACCTGTATTCCGACGACGTGTTTTCCGGCGATGTCCAGAGCGGTGCTGCCGGGCACCCGCTCATCCCGCTCGAACCCACGGCACCTGGGCCGTCGGCGCGCACCACACCTGTCGCGACCATCCCCGACCGCGCCTCGGCGCCTGGGCCGCAGTCGTCGCTGCCGTTGCTGAGTGTGCGCGGACTGACGAAGCACTACCCCATCGGTGGTGGGATGTTCCGGGCTCCCACGGGAACCGTGCAAGCGGTCGACGCCGTGGATCTCGACATCCTGCCCGGGGAAACGATGGGGCTGGTCGGAGAGTCCGGATGTGGCAAGACCACACTCGGCCGTTGCATCGCGCGGCTGCTGGACACGACCGCGGGCGAGGTCCGGTATCGCCGGCCGGACGGCCGGGAGGTGGATCTCATACCGCTGCGTGGGCGCGGGCTGCGGGAGTATCGGCAGCAGATCCGCGTGATCTTCCAAGACCCGTTCTCCTCCCTGAACCCGCGGATGACACTGCAGCAGATCGTCGGCGAACCACTTCGGGTGAACGGTCTCGCCTCCGGCCGTGAACTGGAGGATCGGGTGGCGAGCATGCTCTCGCGCGTCGGACTGCGCCCGGAGTACATGCGCCGCTACCCGCATGCCTTCTCCGGCGGCGAGCGTCAGCGGATCAACATCGCGCGGGCATTGATCACCGAGCCGCGCCTGGTGATCGCCGACGAGCCGGTGTCCGCGCTCGACGTCTCGGTACGCGCCCAGATCCTGAACCTGCTCGCCGACCTGCAGTCCGAGTTCGGCCTGACCTACCTGTTCATCTCCCACGACCTGTCGGTGGTCGAGCACATCAGCGACCGGGTCACCGTGATGTACCTGGGCAAGGTCGTCGAGAGCGCACCTACCGCCGAGCTGTACCAACAGCCGTCGCACCCGTACACGGAGGCGTTGATGCGGGCGGTGCCCGTCGCGGACGTGTCCCGCCGCCGGAAGCGCCACGAGGTGCACATGTCCGACGACCTGCCCGACCCGGCGAGTCCTCCCCCAGGATGCCGGTTCCACACCCGCTGCCGCCACGCCCAGCTGGATCGATGCTCCAGTGAGGTCCCCGAACTACGCTCGGTGGGCGACGGCCAGCACGCATCCTGCCATTTCGCCGGCGAACTCGCCCTCACCGGCGTCGACAACTCCGCCTCGCCGTCTGTGTCGCGGTGAGTCTGCGGCTTGTGTGCCTGGCAGATGGAGTCTCTCCTCGCCCAGCAGACTCGGTCGGGAGGGAGGCTTCGCCATCGACCTCCCTCGCTGATGCCCACCACACCATGGAGAGACTCCATCTGCCAGACCCGCTACGAGTGCCGGACCGACTATGAGGCGGTCCGGCGACGGAAGAGGCGCCCGGAGATGGGGATGACGACGGCCAAGATCGCGACGCACCAGAGCACCCCTTGCCAGGCGCTGTCGCCGATCGGCATGCCCATGAGCAGCCCGCGGACGGTCTCGATGATCGGCGTCAACGGTTGATGCTCCGCGAAACCGTGCAATACCGACGGCATGGTCTCCGTCGGGACGAACGCGCTGCTGACGTAGGGCAGGAAGACGATGAAGAAGGAGAAGCCGAAGGCCGCGTCGACCGACTTGGCGAGCAGTCCGAACATGACCGCCACGAAGGTCATCATCAGGATGAACAGAATGATCATCCCGATGGCGCCCAGCCATTCGAGCAGCGAAGCTGTCGGGCTGAAGCCCATGAGCAGCGCCACGACGATCACCAGCGTGGTGGAGACCAGGTTGCGCACCATGCTGGCGACCACATGGCCCAGCACGACGATCCAGTTGTTGATCGGCAGTGAACGGAACCGGTCGATCACCCCGGTTGTCATGTCGTTGGTGATACCGGCGGCCGTCTGGCCCGCGGCGAACCCGGCCGTCAGCAGGATGACGCCCGGTACCACGTAGTCGATGTAGTCGGAGTGCGCGATTCCTGCTTCGATCGCGCCCCCGAACACGTAGGTGAACAAGAGAAGAAGCAGCACGGGCAGCGCCACTCCGATGAGCAGGGAATCAGGAGCGCGCAGCGAATGCCGCATGCTCCGTCCGATGAGCACGATCGAGTCCCCTACGGACCAGCCCAACCGGGTACGACGGCCGGCCCGGCTCGATGCGGGAACCAATGGGGGTGTGAGATCAGTGGTGGTCATGCCGCGTCTGCTTCCTCGTGCGTGGGGTCCGAACCTGTCAGGGCCATGAATACGTCGTCGAGCGTGGGCCGCGACAGCGTCATGTCGGCGACCTTGACGCCCGCTAGATCGAGCGCCGTCAGAACCTGACGGACGTCGTCCGGTCCGTCCACGGCCAAGCTCAGCCGCCGGTCCTGATCGTCCAGCCGGAGCGTGTCGCCGCCGATGACGGCGGCCGCCGCCGTGAGTTCGGCTGAGTCGGCGAACTCCAGCTCCAGGCGTTCTGTTCCGACCGCCGACTTCAGATCGTCAGGTGTACCCTCGGCGATGATGCGGCCGTCGTCGATCACTGCCACCCGGTCGGCCAACTGGTCGGCTTCCTCGAGATACTGGGTGGTCAGCAGGATGGTGATACCGGATTGCAGGAGCTCACGGATCACGTTCCACATTCCCTGGCGGCTACGTGGGTCCAGACCCGTGGTCGGTTCGTCCAGGAAGATGATTGGCGGTTTGGCGATGAGGCTGGCAGCTAGGTCCAGACGGCGGCGCATTCCGCCCGAGTAGGTTTTGACCGGCCGTTTCCCGGCGTCAACCAAGTCGAACTGCTCGAGCAGCTCATCCGCCCGCTGCTGTGCGGCGGCCTTGCCGAGGTGATACAGCCGGCCGATCATCACGAGGTTCTCGCGCCCGGTCAGGATCTCGTCGACGGTCGCGTACTGCCCCGTGATCCCCATGACGTTGCGCACCTCATCCGGCGCCCGCGAGACGTCGTGCCCGGCGATGGTCGCCACTCCCCCGTCGGCGGGAAGCAGGGTGCTCAGTATTCGCACGGTGGTGGTCTTGCCGGCTCCGTTCGGCCCCAGCAGCGCGAACATGGTGCCGCGTTCGACCGCGAGATCCACGCCGCGTAGTACCTCTGTCTTCTTGAACGACTTCGTCAGCCCGGTCGCTTCGATGACGATCGGTGGTTTGTCGGTCATGCCGCCTCGCTCCTTCTAGCCTGTATCGGTATGCACCATAAACTGTATGCGTCGTACACTAGGTATATGCTATACACAGTTCTAGGATGGTCGTCAATTCGATTGCACGGAGAGGACGGGATGAACGCAGACCAGCAAGACGGATACCCGGTGCGGACCCTGGAACTGATGTGGGGCCTCACCACACCGTCAAGCCGTGGCCCGAAGGCGTCGCTCAACGTGGAGAAGATCGTGCGGACCGCGATCGGCATCGCGGACGCCGAAGGGCTCGATGCTGTGTCGATGCGCCGGATCGCCGAGGAGCTCGGCTTCACCACGATGTCGATCTACCGGCACATTCCGAGCAAGGAAGATCTCCTCGACCTCATGCAGGACGCCGCGGCCGAGATACCGGCCGACGTCGACTTCGCGGACATGCCGCAGGACAACTGGCGAGAAGCCATTCACTGGTGGGCACAGCACAACCTGATGATGTTCCGGCGGCATCCATGGTGGCTGGACCTGCCTATCAGCGCTCCTCCGATGGGCCCGCACCACGTCCGATGGATGGAGCAGATACTCCATGCCCTGCGGCCCACCGGGCTCCCCGCGGACGAGAAGCTCGGCATTCTGCTGCTGGTCAGCATGTATGCGCTCAGCATCGGCCGCCTCGACTATTCGATGTCCCAGGGGTCGGCGCGCACCGGCGTCCAGCCCGAGGAATGGGTGAAGGTCTACAGCGAGACTCTCGCCAAGGTGATCGATCCCGCGGAGTTTCCGGCGGTAGCCGAACTGATCCAGGCCAACGTCCTGTTCGCCGGCCCCGGCTCAGCGGCGCCCGAATCCGGCACACCCGAGTCCGCCCCGGAAAGGGCCCACGCAGACAGCGCTCACTCAGACCAGGCCCACTCAGACCAGGCCCAATCAGACCAGGCCCAGTTAGACCAGGCCCAATCAGACCAGGCCCAGTTAGACGAGGCTCAACAAGACCTACGGTTCGGCCTTGACATCATCCTCGACGGCATCGAAGCCCTCATCGCCCGCCGCCAAGCCCGGTGATCGTCAGTGGGTTGTGGTCGTTCCCAGGTGATCGTCAGTGGGTTCCGGTGGTGGTTTAACGACCACAACCCACTGACGATCACCGGGCAGGGGTGTGCCTACTTCAGGACACCGGCGGTCAGGCCGGCCTGAATCCGCTTCTGGAACAGGATGTAGACGATCAGCACCGGCAGCAGCGCGATCACCAGCCCGGCGAACAACGCCGTCCAGTCGGCACGGAATCCGGTGTTGGCCGCCAACGTGCCCAGCCCCTGCGCCAAAACCCGTTTGTCTCCGTCCTGCATGATCACCAGCGGCAGCACGTACTGGTTCCAGTGGCCGAGGAAGTTGAACAGCGCCAGGCTGATGATTCCCGGCTTGGCCATGGGCAACATGATGCGGAAGAACAGCGCGAAGTGTGAGCAGCCGTCGACGATGCCGGCTTCGGCCACCGACGAAGGCAGCGTCCGGAAGAACGCAGTCAGGAAGAACACGGTAAACGGCATCGAGAACGCCGTGTACACCAACGCCAGGCTCAGGTAGCTGTTGAGCCCGAGGAACTGGCCGATCACCGGGATCTCGCCGGTGTTGCGCACGATGAAGAACATCGGCACCAACGCCAGGAACACCGGTAGCACAAGGCCACCGAGGAATCCGTAGTAGATCAGGCGGTTGCCCGGGAACTCGTACCTGGCCAGCACGTAAGCCCCCATGGCGCCGAACAGCATCGTCAGGGTCAGTGACATCGTCACGACGATGACGCTGTTCACGAAATACTGCCCGATGTTCGCCGCGGTCCACGCCCTGGCGAAGTTGTCCCACTGGAGCCCGCTCGGCAGACCCATCGGATCCACCCGGAACTCGCCGTTCGTCTTGAACGACGACATGATGGCCCAAAGCAGCGGCAGTGTCGTGATCAGACCCCACAACAGCAGGAACCCACTGTTCAGCAAGCCGATGGCTCTGCCCCCACCGCCCATACCCGGCCGGCGCCGCCGTTCCTGACGCTCCCGCTCCACCATCGCGGGATCCTTGTGCTCCTTCTGTGTGGCCGTCATCACCCGAGCTCCACTCGTTCGCGCCGGAGTACTCGCATGAACAGGATGACGATCGTCATCGTCAAAACAAGCATGAGCACACCAATCGCCGCGGCGTATCCGAACCGGCTGCTGGCGAAGGCTGCGCGGTAGATCGCTACCCCGAGGACATCTCCCGCTCCGTCGACGCCGCCGTGGACGCCGAGCATGATGTGCACGATGGCGAAGCCGTCCATGGCCTGGATCGCCATGTACACCCAGCCCACCTGCACGGTGTCCCAGACCAGGGGCAGGGTGACTTTCCGGAACGTCGTGAGCCGGCTGGCCCCGTCCAGTAGCGCCGCCTCGTAGATGTCTTTGGGGATGGACTGCATCGCCGCTGAGAAGAGCACGACGTAGAAGCCGACGAACGACCACGTCATCACCAGGACGACGACCCAGATCAGGTACTTGGGGTCACCTAGCCACAACCGGGTCAGCGCGTCCAGGCCGATCGCCGAGAGGAGGCCGTTCAGGATCCCACCGGCGGACTCGGGCGCGAAGACGTACTTGAACAACACCCCCACGATCGCCACCGACAGCACTTGCGGAAAGAAGTAGACGACCTTGTAGATCGACGATCCCCGCACCCCGGTGATGGCCGCTTTGCGACCACGTCCGCCGACGTTGAGCATCGACGCGAAGAACAGCCCCAGGAACAACGTGAGGACCGGAACGACCACCAGCAGGATCATGTTGTTGCGCAGTGCGACCCAGATCTGGTCGTCGTTCCACATCCGCACGTAGTTGTCGAATCCGATGAAGTTCTGCGTGGCCGTCAGGCCGCTCCAGTCGGTCATCGAGATGTAGATCGCCTGGACGTACGGCGACAACATGTACATCACGTAGATACCGACGGGCGGGAGCAGGAACGCCAGCACGAAGGGGTAGGTGCCCTTCTTCAACGGGTTGCTGGCCCGGCCACGCTGGGATCGCCGGCGCCGCGCGTCTTGCGACGGCGCGGCGCCAGCGGCTTTGGACAACGTCATTCGTGTGGTCCTCGAGGAGTCGGACTACCTGGTGTACTTCTCGATGGAGTCGTCGTCGCGAATCTCGGCGGCGGCCGCCTCGCACTGATCGACCCACTCGTCGACGTCGATGGCGCCGCGCAACAACGCACCCGTCGCCTGGTCGATACCCGGGTTCTCCATGGTCGGATACCACGTGGGGTACAGCCAGTTGACGACGTTCTCGCCTGCCGCACTGAGCGCTTCCTGAGCGGAAGACAGTCCCGGCGCCTCGATCTCGACGCCGTCGGACGCCCCCAGGACAGCTGTGAGGCTGGTGACCTTCTCGGTGAAGCCCCGGGCGCCATCCATGGACAGCATCGCCCGCATGTACTCCATACCGGCGCGCGGGTTGTTCGCCTGAGCGGGAACGATGTACGGCTCACCAGCGGTGGCGCGGATCGTCTCCACCGGCATGACGGCATCCGCCGACAGCAGCGGCTCCGGCATCACCGCCAGCTCGAACGTCGGGTCCTCACCGATCGCGTCGGCCTCTTCGTTCTCGATCCACGAACCGGACGGGCAGAACACCGCCTCACCCCGGGCCCACAACCCCTGCGCGTCCCGGAAGTCCATACCCTCGACGTCCGGAAGGTAGTAGCCCCGCTGGCCGAGATCCCACAGCGCATGTGCGGACTCGCGAATGGCGTCATGGCCCCAGGCACCCTCTTCGAGGTTGTCCAGCGGAACAAGAACGTCGGGGCCGGCGAGTTTGGCGGCCATGGTCAGCAGCGGCCAGTTCATGTACCGCGGAGCGGTGACACCCTGGTACACCCACGGCGCGATGCCGTGGTCGGCGATGTCCGCGCAGACGTCCAGCATCTCGTCCCAGGTGGTGGGCACCGGCCAGCCGTTCTCGTCCATGAGCGTCTTGTTGTACCAGATGCCGAACACGGTGAAGGCGTAGTTCAGCACATAGGGGGTGCCGTTGCGGCTCCCCAGCTCGATGGTGCCCGGAATGAGCGTGTCGCGTACCGGAACGTCCGGGTCGTCCCAGCTCGGCGCGTCGAGCAGCGGCGTCAGGTCGGCCAGCAGGCCGTCGGAGATGAGCTGCCCGGTGTCCATCTGGCCGTCGCCGGAGTTGTTGATGAAGTCCGGGGGCTCGTTCGCGGCGAACCGCGCTTGCAACTCAGCGCCGATGTCGACGGCCGCGTTGTGGTTGATCGTGACGTCCGGCCACCGTTCGCTGAAGATCGGCTGGTGGAGGTCGGTGGCGTAGGCGTCGCCGAAACCACCGTCGAAGATGTAAATCTCTACCGGCTCGTCCTCGGCGATACCCAGGGGGTTGTCGTCGCTGACGTCGGCCGGCGGCGCGTCGTCGCCGTCGTCACCGTCGTCGTCGCCTCCACCACCGGTGGCGCAGGAAGCCAGGAAGGCACTTCCCGGACCCAGCGCCATGCCGCCGATAGCCAGCCGCTGCAGGAACTTCCGCCGACTGGGGCCGGTCGATGCCGTGGTACGTGTCGTGCTGCTCGCCATGGTGTGTCTCCTTATCGAACCCGCTGATGCTGAAGCGTGTGCGGAACGGATGGCTGCCGGGCCCCTCAGCCCCCGCGCCGGATCCGTCCCTCGTACCGTTTGAGTAGTGCGTCGTTGTGGGTGTCCCCCGCCGGAACGTTGGCGGAGAGATAGACAGGGGCTTCTTCGCCGGCGGCCAGCAGCCGGCGCACCACCTCTGCCGTGAGGAACTGCGCCAGCAGGGCAGAGGTGATGGTCGAGACCGCACACACTGCGCCACCGCCTGGTAGGGGCAGCACGGCGTCGCCGAACGGCCCGCCGTTGTCCAACACCACGTCGGCATAGTCAGCCAGCTTGCCTCCGGAGGGGTGCCGAGATTCCACCTGGGCGCTGTGGGCCAGCGAGGTGATCGCGATCAGTGGGTGCCCGCGCTCCTTCGCCAGACCCGCCAGTCCTACGACGCTGCCGTTGATTCCTGAGTTCGACGCGATGACGAACGCGTCCGCCGGATCGACGGGGTTGGCTTCGTACAGGCGTCGTCCCAGGTCCGGATCCCGTTCTATCCGAGGATCGGCCAGGATCGACGGTGATTCACCGCCCTCGACCACGAGGTCACGCAACGCGATCCGATTGGATGGGATGAGCCCACCCGCCCGGCCGGCGATCTCCATGGCGATGGCCTGCGAATGGCCGGTGCCGAACGCCTGGATCACCCCGCCGTTCCTGATCGATTCCGCCATCAAGTCAGCGGCTCGCGCGATGTTTTCCTTCTCGGTGGCCGCGACCCGCTCAATCGCCTCGCGCGCCTGAACCAAGTAAGCCTCTGCGCTGACCGCCCCGACGGCGTCTGGCACGGACTCGGTGCTCAGGTCACGCGTCGTCTCGTCGTCACTCACCTACTGCCCCACCTTCTTCACTCGTGGTCCCTTCCGATGGCCGCTCACCGCGTCCGCGGTCATCTTCAACGCGGCGATGGTCTGCTCGTGGCGCCGCTGGGCCACCGCCACGTACACGAGGTCGAGCACGATGATCTGCGGCAGCCGTGAAGCCATGGGGGCGGGACGGAAGGTCGTTTCGTGGGTCGCCGTGGTCAGCACGATGTCGGCGACCTCCACCAGCGGTGAGTCCGGGACGTTCGTCAGCGCGACGGTGGTAGCCCCGCTGCTGGCGGCTACCGAGAGCATTTCCAGCGTCTCCTGGGTGGCGCCTGAGTGCGAGATGCCAATGGCGACGTCGCCGGGCTTCAGCAGCACGGAGCTGGTGAGCCCGGAGTGCACGTCACCCCATACCCAGGTCGGCACGCCGATGCGGTGCAGGTTCAGCTGCATCTTTCCCGCGACGAGGGTGCTACCGCCGGCGCCGTACAGTTCCACCCGACGGGCCTTGTCGATGGCTTCGGCGGCCCGGTCGACGGCTTGCAGGTCCAGCTGGGCGATGGTCTCCTGGATAGCCCGGATCTCGGCGGTGGCGACCAGGCTGGCCACCCGGTCAAGCGGATCGCTGGGGTTGATCTCCCGCCCGATGTCGATTTCCCAACCGGCGACCGACGACGATCGTCCGGTCTCCTCCGCCATGGCCAGCCTGAGGTCGGCGTAGCCAGGAAGGCCGAGGGCGCGGCAGAAACGGGTCACCGTGGCCGGGGAAGTGCCGCTGCGCTCGGCTGTCTCGAGGATGGTGGAGCGGGCCACCCCGGCCGGCGCCGACAGCACCTGTTCACCCACCCGTTGCAGCGCGGTCGGCAGGTTCGGCAACATCGCACGCGTCCGGGCCAGTACCGCGTCACCACTGAGCCGCTCGCCCGCCCGCACGAGGCCGTCGCCGGCCTTGTCACCGGCGCTGTCCCCGGCAGGGGTGACTACTTGTTCGGCCACGGTTGCTCCTCTGCTTCCAACTCTGCGAGCTGACCGCTAATGTCTCGTTAACGAGGTCTTCATGCCCGTCTTTGGCGCCCTGCCGCCTCGACTACGCGTGACCCGATTGTGAGTTTCACAACCACAACCATGCTGTAGTGTCCTGAAAACTATTTCTACCGCCTCGCAGTGTCAAGGCTTTCGCCAGAGGTTGTAGAAGCGTGACATGGTGGCGACACCATCGAGACCTGGAGAGGTGGCTTTTGACGACTCCGACGGCGCTGGTGCTCGGGCTCGACATCGGTGGCACGTCCACCCGGGTGCTCGTGGCCGACACAGCTGGCCAGCTACACGGCGCCGGGACCGGTCCCGGCGCCAACCTGACGTCGCACTCGGTCGACAACGCGTTCGCGGCCATATTCACAGCTCTTCGAGATGCCGTCGCCGACATCGACCCGGCAGAGGTTCGGCAGGCGCACATCGGCACAGCCGGTCCCGCGAACTTCAAGCAGCCCGGCGTGGGGGCAGCGTTCGAGGACGTCTGGCACGGCGCCGGGCTCACCTGTCCGTACGAGATCACCGGCGACCCGGAAGTCGCGTTCGTGGCGGGAACCCCGGAGCCCGATGGAAGCCTGCTCCTGTGCGGCACCGGAGCGGTGGCTGCCCGGTTCGAGGACCGCAGGCGCATTCACACCGCGGACGCCCATGGGTGGCTCCTGGGCGACATGGGCTCTGGCTTCTGGCTCGGCCGTGAGGCCGTGCGCTCCACGCTGGGCACGCTCGGCCGCCTCGACCTCCCGGGACCGTTGGGCCGAAAGGTGATGCACGAGTTATTGGTCGCGCCCCCGCGGCCCGTCTCGGCGGAGCGGGTCTCCCCCGGGCCTTCCGCGAACACGGTCGCCACCGACCCCGGACCGGCCACCGAATCCGGATCGGTCACCGAACGGCTCGCCGCACTGAAGGGGCCGGCTGATTTCCGGGCGCTGGCTGACTCGCTGGTGATGAAGGTGCACAGTGAGGCACCGATCGCGCTTGCCAGGCTCGCACCGCTGGTCAGCGACACAGCCGACGACGATCCCGCGGCCGCCACTATTGTCCGCGAGGCCGCGGATCATCTCTTCGGCACGCTATCGACGGTGCGCGCCACCGATGATGGCACGCCGCTGGTCCTGGCCGGTTCATTGTTGACGTCGGCCACTCCGCTACGCCGGCTGCTCGAACCTCGGCTGGCCGAGAAGTGGCCTAAAGCGACTATCTCCGCGGCTCACAACGGCGCCGCCGGTGCGGCGTGGCTCGCGGCTACGCGGATCGTCGGGGCTGACACCGAGGCAGCAACCCGCCTGCACACTCAGCTCCTCGCGTCCCGGCTTCCGTGATCACGAACGGGTGAGCGGCTGGCGTTGTCCCTTTTCGATCGATGTTGGCCAGGGCCAAACCCTGGCCAACATCGATCGGGACTGGCTGAGGGCTCAGCCGAGGCCGGGTACCGGGAACCGGCCGGTGAGCTCAGAGACCTCACCGTGCACCTGGCCGACAGTCTTCTCGATGGTGTCGGAGTTCTCGCTGGCCAGCGCGCTGACCACCTCGTCGATCCAGCGAGCTACCTCGCGCATCTCGGCTTCAGCCATGCCGCGGCTGGTCAGCGCTGCCGTGCCGAGACGAAGCCCGGACGGGTCGAAGGGCTTGCGGGGGTCGTAGGGAACCGCGTTGTAGTTCGTTTCCAGACCAGCGCGGTCGAGATTCTGCGCAGCCGGCTTGCCGGCCACTCCCTTGGAAGTGAGGTCGATGAGGATCAGATGGTTGTCGGTGCCACCGGAGGACAACGCGAACCCGCGGGACTGGAGCTCGTCGGCCAGGGCTTTGGCGTTGGCCACGATCTGGTGCGCGTAGGACGAGAACTCAGGCGTACCTGCCTCGTGCAGCGCAACGGCAATACCCGCCGTGGTGTGGTTGTGGGGCCCGCCCTGCAGACCAGGGAAGACTGCCTTGTCGATGGCTTTGGCGTACGGTTCGGTGGCCATGATCATGGCTCCGCGAGGGCCACGCAGAGTTTTGTGCGTCGTCGTCGTGACAATGTCCGCATGCCCGACGGGAGAAGGATGCGCACCACCGGCAACGAGGCCCGCGATGTGAGCGATGTCGGCCACCAGGACGGCATCGACCTCTTTGGCGATCTCGGCGAACGCCGGGAAATCGATGGTCCGCGGAATCGCCGTACCGCCACAGAAGATCAACTTCGGGCGTTCACGCAGCGCAAGGTCGCGGACCTCGTCCATGTCGACTCGCCCGGTCTCACGTCCGACGTTGTAGTGCACCGCGTTGAACCACTTGCCGGTAGCCGAGACGGTCCAGCCGTGCGTGAGGTGCCCACCCATGGGCAGCGCCATGCCCATCACGGTGTCGCCGGGGGTGGCCGCGGCTAGGTACACGGCCAGGTTCGCCGGTGAGCCGGAGTATGGCTGAACATTGGCGTGCTCGGTGCCGAACACCGCCCGGGCCCGGTCTACCGCGAGGGTCTCGATCTGGTCGATGTACTGCTGGCCCTCGTAGTAGCGGCGGCCGGGATAGCCTTCGGAGTACTTGTTGGTGAGCACGGTTCCGCTGGCTTGGAGCACGGCCGAGGAGACATAGTTCTCCGAGGCGATGAGCTTCAGCGTGTCGCGCTGACGCCCTTCTTCAGCGGTGATCAGATCGGCCAGCTGGGGGTCGACCGTACGCAGGTCATTCGGAGTTGCGGTCATGACGCGGGGCCACTTCCTTTCCTCGTCTGCTGTTCGTCCGGAGTCCCCAGGCGCGCGGTAACTCCGCCGTCAGCTCCCTGGTGGTCAGTTCCACCTCAGCCCGCGTCATACGGGCCGCTATGCGCCAGTCGCCACGGCCCTCACGATAGCGGGAAGCGCGAGCGGATGACACTGGCCCTCGTCAGGCGCGGGCGTCATAGGCTGTCGTATGTGGTCAACGTGCGTCCGCAACCTCCGCACCCCTACTTCGAGAACTCCGGCCCGATCGCGCTTGCTCATCGTGGCTTCTCTCTCGAGGGATTCGAGAACAGCATGCGCGCTTTCGCGGCGGCGGTAGACCTCGGCTACCGATATGTCGAGACCGACGTCCACGCCACGGCAGACGACGTGCTCGTCGCCTTCCACGACGCCACACTGGACCGGGTCACCGACGGAACCGGGGCGATTGCTCAGCTCCCGTGGTCCACGGTGCGCCAAGCCCGCATCGGCGGGGTCGAGGCGATACCGCCGCTGGAAGATCTCCTCGGCACCTGGCCCGAACTCAGAGTGAACATCGACGTCAAAGCCGCATCCGCGATCGCGCCCACCGTACGTGCCATCGAACGGACGGCCGCACACGACCGCATCTGTATCGCCTCGTTTTCCGATGCCCGGCGTCGTGCAGTGGTCCGAGGCCTCTCCAAAGCGGTGGCCACGTCCGCCGGGCGGTCGCTGACGACTAGCTTCTACTTCGCGTCGAAGGCCGGCATGATCACGAGGGCGCGCCGGTGGCTCAGCGAGATCCACTGTCTTCAGATGCCCCGCCGGGCTGGTGGGCTGCAGCTCGTGACGCCACGTGTTGTTTCCGACGCCCACACGGCGGGCCGTCAAGTGCACGTCTGGACCGTCAACACCGCCGAGGAGATGCACCGGCTCCTGGACCTCGGTGTCGACGGCATCGTCACCGACCGGGCCGACGTACTGCGCGAAGTGCTCATCGCGCGTAACGCCTGGCCCACCCGATGATCATGAACATTAAGTGACCAATATGGTCACTTAATGTTCATGATCATCGGTGAGGGGTAGCGCTTATCACGCCTTGCCTGTGGACAGCAAGGTGCTATCCACACGGCAGGTGGCCGAGCATCACCACATGACAATCAACCTGTATCTGCCCTCCACCGACGACGTCCGTGCACACCTCGGCGCTGCCCGTCGGGCCGGTGTTCTGCCGGAGCGCTCTTTGCACTTCCTCGTCGGCGACTTCCACAACTTCGCGAAGATGGGGATCTTCGTCGACGACGTGCCGCCGGATCCGCCGCTCACCGAGCGAGTTCGGGTACTGCAGAACTCGCTGACGGTACTCTCAGAGGCTGTCGTCGTACACAGTGTCCTGCTGGCCATCAGCCGCCCTGGTGCTGCCGAGGTCACGTCCGGTGACCTCGACTGGCGCGATGCCTTCAGCACCGCCACGGCGGCGGCAGACATCACCAATCATGGCGTCTACCTCGTCACCGCCGCTCATGTGGGCCGGCTCGGCGGCCCGACGTCCATGGCCGCATGAACGTCGTCGGGCGCACGAATGTCGGCAGCAGCATGAACGTCCTCAGTCGCCGAACCAGGCGCTGCGCCGGATCGCTTTCATCGCTCCTCGCCGCGTCGAGGCCTCCAGCCGGTGGATATACACGATGCCGTCGAGATGATCAACCTCGTGCTGCAGGCAGCGGGCCAGCTCCGCTCCGCCTTCGACACGCACCGGAGCGCCGTCGGCGTCCACGCCTTCCACGGCCGCGTAGGCCGCACGCCGAGTCGGGTACCACAATCCGGGGACCGACAGGCAGCCTTCGTCGCCGTCCTGTTCGCCGGAGGTCTCCACCAACGTCGGGTTGAAGACAACACCGCGTTGGCCTTCCACGCCGTAGGAAAAGGCACGGACCGGCACACCGATCTGCGGCGCGGCCACTCCCGCGCGGCCCGGAAGATCGAGGGTGTCGAGCAAGTCTTGGGCCAGCGCGTGGCTGAACTCACCGAATTCCTTGATCTCGTCAGCTACGGTGCGCAGCACCGGGTCGCCGTACAACCTGATCTCACGGACCGTCAATGTGGTTCACTCCCCTTCGATACCGGGCGATCACACTACAACCGCCGGTTCACCCTGCGCACACTGCCTCAACCAGCGCCGAAGGCAGTAAACGAAGTCCCGCTCACCAGTGCTGTTCACGTCGTCTGTTTCCGTCGCCCCAGCACATACATCGCGGTAATATGGGTAAGCACGACGATGTGGTTGACACGATGTGTTTGAAGATCGGCGCATCACGTGAGCGGGGTCACTCGATTCGGTTCGCGTTGACGTCGCGTTTCCGGAACACTGGCGTGGCTTCATCCGTTCCATTCATGCCGTCTAATCACACGACAGAGTTGTCCAGGGGCGTTCTACGCTCCGGAAGGGTTTCTACATGTCTGAGCGTTCTACCCTACGTGGCTCTCGCCTCGGTGCCAGGAGCTACGAGGACGAGCGCGGCGTCGAGTTCGCTGAACGTCAGGTCATCGCCTATGGCTGTTCGCTTGGTCACCTTTTTGAGGTGACCTTCTCCACCGAGGCCGAGGTACCTGCCCTCTGGGACTGTCCGCGCTGCGGGGCGGAGGCACTGCGTCAGGCGAGTGAGCGGCCCGAAGAAAAGCCGATGAAGCCGGCTCGGACGCACTGGGACATGCTGCTCGAGCGGCGGTCCATCGAAGACCTCGAGGCACTGCTCGACGAGCGCCTTGAACTCTTGCGAGCAGGCCTGCTTCCCGGAACCGCTCACCTAGCCGCCAACGTCCGCGACCGGAAGAAGAGCGCCTGACAAATCGCGCTCATCGGGCGATCAACTATCACGTTCCTCAGGGTCAGTCGAGTAATTGTCCCGGAACTGATCGTTGACCACTTCGCCCTCGATCACGTCCGATCGTCCACGTGGCCGCTGCCCGGGCATCGGAGGGGTCGGGAAGGTCCTCAGGGCCGCCGCCGCCAGGCGGCGGCCCACGTTTTTACGCACTGGCGGCAGCAACAACAGCAGAGCCGCGGCATCGGTCACGAAACCCGGAAAGACCAGCACGGTGCCGGCCAGCAGGGTGACCCCGGCGTCGGCGATCTTCTCCTGTGGAGTGGGCTCTGTCACCATCCCCGGATTTCGCAGTTCAGGGTTGGCCGTCATGGCAGCCTCGGCCGCGGCCGCGCGCAATGAACGCCAGGCAGTGAACCCGGCTCTACGCATCAGCCACAGTCCGATCACACTCGTCGAAAGCGCGAGCAGGATGGCCCAGCCGAAGCCGATCCAGTTGGCCACCATCACGAAGACGGCGATCTCCACCACGCCACCGATGAACGGCGCGAACGCACTGAGCCGCAACCGTCGTGTACGGCCCGCGTTAACTTGGCTCATGTTCTCGCCTCCCGGTCGGTTGTCGTGGCCTCAGCATGCTCATCAGCTGGCTGGCCCGGTGCTCGAGCCCCCAGCGAGTCACCCGTACGAGCGCTTCACGCACGATCGCCGCCCCCATTTTCGACTCGCCGTGCTCGCGCTCGACGAACGTGATGGGAACCTCCGCGACCCTCAGGCCAGCGCGCACTACTCTCCAGGCTATGTCGACCTGGAAGCAGTACCCCTGTGAGCGTACCTGTCCGACGTCGATGGTTCGAAGCGCAGAGGAACGAAATGCCCGGTATCCCCCAGTCGCGTCGCGGAGCCGGATACCGAGCAAGATGCGGGTATAGGTGTTGCCCGCGCGAGAGAGCCACTCGCGGTGCTTGGGCCAGTTGACCACGCTGCCGCCCGGCACGTAACGCGAGCCCAGAACCAGGTCCGCTTCGGGTATGGCGGCCAGCAGTCTGGGCAGTTCCGACGGCTGATGTGACCCGTCGGCGTCCATCTCCACCACAATGTCGTACCCGTGGTCGAGCGCCCAGCCGAACCCGGCGACATACGCCGCGCCCAGGCCACCCTTGCCCGGACGATGAAGGACATGAACCCGCTGGTCACGTCTGCTTATTTGGTCAGCGAGAGCGCCGGTGCCGTCGGGTGAGCCGTCGTCGACCACGAGCACATGCGCTGCCGGCACGGATGCGTGCAGCCGTTCGATCGCGTTCTCGATGGTCAGAACTTCGTTGTAGGTAGGGATGATCACAAGTGTCCGGTCGCCCGGTCGACCCGGAGAGTCAACCGAGCCCGGGGCCTCTTCCGTCACATCCTGCTCCCAGCTTCCGATGACATCCCAGCTGGTACCATATCGGTCTTTTCGGCCGGGGCGGCATCAACCGCCCTCCCCCGTCGGAGCGTCGTGAGGCCCAGCCCGCCCAGAGCCCCTAGCGCCAGAGCCACGATGATCCACTCTGGCCAGGTTCCGACGGCCGTCGCGACGGTCCGAGCATCGGAAAGCGGCACCTCCGCCACCAGAACGTCCTGCGTGAACAACTCGGCACGCTGCAGTACCTCGCCGTCCGGTGCCACGACGGCACTCACTCCGGCCAGGGCGGACACGATCACCGTGCGCCCGTGCTCGACCGCGCGAAATCTGGACATAGCCAGGTGTTGTTCGGTCATGGGTGAGTCGCGGAACGTCGCGTTGTTGGTCTGCACCGCCAGCACCTGACCACCCTCAACCACCGCGTCCCGGACGATCGCGTCGAAGCCCACCTCGAAACAGATGGCCATCCCGATGGAGCCGGCTGCGGTATCGAAGATCCCGGCCTCGTCACCGGACACGAAGTCGCGCGGCTGACGGTCTACCGCGTCAGTGATCATCCGGGCGATGTTGCGCATCGGAATGTACTCGCCGAACGGCATCGGATGCCGCTTGATGTAGCTCTCGGCCGGCCCTGTCTCCGGGTGCCAGAGGACGGCGGTGTTCTCGACATTCTGCTCGTCCTCAGTCGGAACCCGGACGTTGACGAAGACCGGCACACCGATGGTGTCGACCGCGTGCTGGATGTTGTCGTACGTCTGCTGGTCGCGGTAGGGGTTCATATCCGAGGAGTTCTCCGGCCACACCACGATATCCGGTTGCTCGACCTCACCAGATGCGACGTCCGCGGCCAGCCGCTCGGTGACCTCCACATGGTTGTTGGTCACCACCCGGGCCCGCGAGTTGAAGTCCAGCCCCATCACCGGAACGTTGCCCTGCACCGTGGCAATCGTGACCGTCTCGCCGTCGGCGGCCGGCGGCGAGACCAGCAGGCCGGCCATGGTCAACCCACCCGCGGCCAGCCCCGCGGCCACCCGCATTCGCATGTTCCGGTTGACGACGATCCATGCGAGCAGGCCGCCGGTGAGTGCCACCGCGAACGAGACCAGCGGCGTCCCCCCGAGGGCACCCAAGCCCAGGAAGGGGGCGTCCACTTGGGCGAACGCGAGCTTGCCCCACGTCAACCCGCCCCACGGAACCCGGCCGCGCAATGCCTCCACAGCCACCCACACGGCGGCGATCCACAGCGGCCAGGCCGGGAGCCGCTGCACCAGGGTGAAACCGATGCCGAGCGGGACGAAGAACGCCGCCTGAAGAAGTGCGAGCAGAATCCAAGGCACCGGACCGACCTCTAGGCCGGTCCACCACATCAGCGGAAGGAAGAAAGCCAGACCGAACACGAAGCCGCTGAGCATCGACAGCTTGAGGCTCTGTTCGCGCACTAGAAGGGCGAGCAACCCCGGGGCCAGGACAGCGAGGAACCACAGGTCGAAGGGTTGGAAGGCGAAGGCCAGCAAGAGACCGGCAAGAATCGCGCCTATGACGCGCGCCAGGGTCCGTCCGCCGATGGCCTTGCCAACCGCACTGACACTCACGTGATGAGCTCCATCCACCAGCTGTGATCACTGCACGCGCCCGGTTTGTCACTACCCCGGATGCGTTGGGGACGAGCCGGTTGCCGTATCCGGCGCCATAGACCAGCTGGCACGCAACAGACTCCTCCGTGACGGTACAACGTCCCGGAAAGGCTCTAGGTGCCCGGGCACAGAGCTGCGCCCTCAGACTCGGCATAGAAAGATCCAGCGCGAGAGGGACGCGGCCCAGCCGCCCTTCGGACCGAGTCGCGCTGCCGCCGGATGCGGCACGCGACCCGTTGTCTACTGGACGGCCGGGCCCGACCTGGTCTCACCCCGTGCCGCCGCGGGTGACGTGCCCGGGCCCCGCCGCGCAAGCGTAGGCCTGGTTCCTGAGGCGCTACGACATAATCGATCGGCGCCTCGGCCCCGGTCACGCTGCTTACCCGAGACATCTCCCCTTGGCGGTTCGTCCGCTGGTGGACTTCCTGCGACTCTGCTCCAGGACGTCGCACATGTCAACCACTTGCCGACCTGGGCAAACACAGCATCTGCGCAGGTCAACGATCTACCGGACCAGAGAATCGATCATGGAATAATTCATTTGATCTGGCTCGTCATGCACCATTCACCGGAATAGTTGCAGTATTTGAACACGTTATTCAACCGGAGTCATGCGGACAGTCAAGATCGTCCCGCCTTTCTGAAACCAGGAGCGCCGAGGCAGTTACCCAGCGCCCACAACTCAGCGCCCATATCTCAGGGCCCGCAACCCAGCATTCGTAACTCAGCATCTGCTGACTCGGGGTGAGCGCCATCCGCCCTGACGGTCAACAAGGCGTGAGAACCGGGCGCGTCCGGATGAACGATCAGCAAGGAGAACTCAGCAGGTCGGGCCTCAGCGACGCACTGCTCCGGGCGTGAGCGAATTTCTTCTTGATCCACAGTCACATTCCCTATTGCCCCCAATGGACCCACCGACGGCGGGTCTAATCACGGCGTAGACCTGCCTTCGATACCAAGAACTGCACGAACCGAACGGCTGAACCGATTCACGAGACGTTCTCGGTATCGAAGTTGGCCGCGACGGTCGCGTTCCCTGTTGGTCAACGGTGGGTTCCTTCCAGATACATGGGCTTGCCAAGGATCCGGCCAGAAGCCAGTCAACTCCATCACCGATTCCACCGGATTCCATTCCTGGCGCGCTCGGGTTCTACTCCGCAATCCGGACGCCGGCACCGGCTCTCCGTCTCATAGCGCCTGCCTCGCAGCGACCACCCAACGGCCCGCCCGGCCCCCAGGCTCGCTCAGTTCCGCGCCAGTTCCGCGCCAGCCCCACACAGTCCGACAACCAGCCTCGCGAACCAGCCTCGCGAACCAGCCTCGCGAACCAGCCACACGACCAGTCCCACTCCAGTCCCACAACCAGTCCAACGGCCACGCCCCCGCACCGACGGACCTCCCCCACCTCACGGGTGCCAACGCGACTCGCAACCACCCGTTGGGCGGCGTCACCTGGACGCCAAATCCTGCAACAAAGACCCACCCGGACCACTATGTCTTCAGGACATTATTGGCTGGTACCGTAAGACTTGCGGTCTCCATACGTGATCGTGGCAAATCTTCCCGTTTTTCTTAGGCCTTTGGTCTCGACACGAGGAGGTCGTGAATGGCTGTGCAGCTGAGCATCTCAGCCGACAAGGTCCACGCTGTGCTGAGCGAGCATGTACTCACCGATGGCTTCAAGCTCGTGCTCGACACCAAGGCGAGTCACGGAAGTTGGCTGGTGGACGCGCGCGATGGCAGCCGCTATCTCGACATGTACACGTTCTTCGCGTCTGCTCCGCTCGGCTGCAATCCGCCGGGTATCGTTGACGATCCCGAGTTCATGGCCGTGCTCGCGGAGATCGCCGCGAACAAGCCGGCCAACTCCGACATCTACTCGACGCATTTCGCGGAGTTCACCAGTACCTTCGCCCGGGTGCTCGGGGATCCCGCGCTCCCCCACCTGTTTTTCGTCGAAGGCGGTGCCCTCGCCGTCGAGAACGCCCTCAAGGCCGCCTTCGACTGGAAGAGCCGTCTCAACGAGTCCGCCGGCCGCGATCCCGCGCTCGGCAGCCGCGTCCTGCACCTGACCCGCGCGTTCCACGGCCGCAGCGGGTACACGATGTCGCTGACCAACACCGAGCCGAATAAAACCGACCGGTACCCGAAGTTCGACTGGCCGCGCGTTGACGTGCCGGCCATCCGGTTCCCGCTCCAGGACCATCTCGACGAGGTCATCGCCGCCGAGCAGCGAGCGTTGCAGCAGGCCCGGGACGCCTTCGCCGCCCACCCCCACGATATCGCCGCGTTCATCTGCGAGCCGATTCAGGGCGAGGGCGGCGACAACCACATGCGCCCGGAATTCCTCCGTGCCATGCAGGACCTGGCCCATGAGCACGACGCACTTTTCGTCGTCGACGAGGTTCAGACCGGTGCTGGAACCACCGGAACCCCATGGGCGTACCAGCAACTCGGCCTCTCCCCCGACATCGTCGCCTTCTCGAAGAAGGTCCAGGTTGGCGGGATCATGGCGGGTGGCCGCATCGACGAGGTACCGGAGAACGTCTTCGCGGTGTCGGGCCGGATCAACTCCACCTGGGGCGGCGGCCTGGTCGACATGGTCCGATCAAGGCGCATTCTCGAGATCATCGAACGTGACGGTTTGATCCAGGCGGCGAAGCCCAAGGGCGAGCACCTTCTTTCCAGGCTGCGCTCGGCGGCTGACGACACCCCGCCCGGCTCGGTGTCCAACATCCGCGGCCGCGGCCTGATGGTCGCCGCGGATCTACGCGACGGCGCGCTACGCGACGCTGTACTCGCAGACCTTCGCGAGGCAGAACACGTGATCGCGCTGCCGAGCGGACAACATGCGATTCGCTTCCGTCCCGCCTTGTCGGTGTCTCATGATGAGATCGATCACGCGGTGGCCGCATTCACCCGGGCTGTTATCCGCCAGACTTCATGAGAGGAACTCGTACCATGCCTCACAAGCTCGTGACCTCCGTCGTCGACGGCAAGGCCGTCGAAGGCGCCCGTACGGTCGCCAGCCGCAATCCGGCACGTCTCGACGACGTCGTGGCCGAAGTCTCGCTTGCGGAAGCCACCACGTTCATCGACGCCGCCGCATCGGCCAAACGGGCCCAGACCGCTTGGGCCGCCGTCCCTGCGCCCATTCGCGGCCGGGCTATCGCGCATATCGGCCGTCTGGTCGAGGCGAACATGCACGAACTCGCGGCGCTCGTCACCCGCGACATCGGCAAGCCATACGCCGAAGCCCTCGGCGAGGTCCGCGAGATCGTCGACACCTGCGACTTCTTCCTCGGTGAAGGCCGCCGGCTCTATGGTCAGACCGTGCCGAGCGAGATGCCGGACAAGCAGTTGTTCACGTTCCGCAATCCAGTCGGCACAGTCGCCATCATCACCGCGGGGAACTTCCCGGTCGCGGTTCCATCCTGGTACATCGTCCCGGCGCTGCTCTGCGGCAACACGGTGGTGTGGAAGCCGGCGGAGTACTCGGCCGCCGTTTCCGCGGCCTTTCACGACATATTCGTCCGCGGTGGCGGGCTGCCGCCGGGCGTGTTCAACGTCGTGCATGCCGATGGCCCGGCCACGTTCTCAGGGCTCGAGGCTGCCCTGGAGGCCGGCACCATCGACAAAGTGGGCTTCACCGGCTCCCCCGAGGTCGGCCGCGAAATCGGCGCGCTCACTGGTCGTCACCTGCAAAACGCGTGCCTGGAACTCGGCGGCAAGAACCCGCTTCTGGTGACGCCCAGCGCGGATCTCGACCTCGCCGTCGAGGGCGCGCTGTTCTCCGGGTTCGGCACCGCTGGCCAGCGGTGTACGTCACTCGGCACGGTCATCGTCCACGAGACGCGGCATGCCGAGTTCATCGAGCGGTTCGCAGCCGCCACGGCAGCGGCTACCGTCGGTGACCCGAGCGGCGAGGTTCTCATGGGCCCGCTGCTGGACCAGAAGTTCGCCGAACGCTACGAGTCCTTCCTCGAGTGGATTCAGCCGCACCACACCGTCATCGGTCGCACCGGCCGGATCAACGCTGACAATCCACGCGAAGGCTTCGCCGGCGACCCCGCCGACGGCCTGTACTACCACCCCGTCATCGTCGACGGCGTACGCCCGGGTGACCAGATCTTCGACCACGAGACCTTCGGGCCGATCGTGGGCGTGACCACCTACAGCCATTTCGACGAAGCCATAGAGCTGTCCAACGCCCCCGGTTATGGCTTGTCGGCCTCGATCTACACGTCCAACCCGGCCGACGCCTTCGCCTTCCGCAGCCGTACCAGCGCTGGGATGGTGAGCATCAACAACTCCACGTCCGGTGCGGAAGCACATCTGCCGTTCGGTGGCAACGGAAAGTCCGGCAACGGCTCGCGCCAGTCCGGCATGTGGGTGCTCGATCAATTCACTCGCTGGCAGTCCATGAACTGGGACTATTCCGGCAAGCTGCAAAAGGCCCAGATGGATGTCACCGAACTCGTGCCGGACACCGAGTTCCGGCTCGACGCCGGACAGTGACTGAGGCACCAGGGCCCGGCATGGCCACTACGCCGGAGGCGGCGCTGATCGACGCTATTGGGCGTCTGAGCGTGACGTCGCCTCCGGTCGAGGCGGACCGGGACGTCCTGTGGCGGGTCTTCGACGCTCAGGTCACCAGCCGCCACCTCGACGCCGTCGCCAGGGAGCTGCAGTCGGCCGGGCGCGCGTATTACACGATCGGTTCTTCCGGGCACGAGAGCAACGCTGCGGTCGCCGACGCGCTTCGACCGACCGACCCCGCGCTACTTCACTACCGCTCCGGGGCCTTCTATGTAGCGCGTGCTGCGAAGGTCAGCGGGAGCACCCCGGTCCGCGACATTCTCCAAGGCCTGATGTGTTCGGCAGACGAGCCCATCGCCGGCGGGCGGCACAAGGTGTTCGGCCACGCGTCCCTGTCGATCATCCCGCAGACGTCCACCATCGCCTCTCACCTGCCGCGCGCCGTCGGCCTGGCGATGTCGCTGCATCGCGCCAAGCGGCTCGGCACCAGCCGGGCGGCTGACGGCGCGGATCCGGCCTGGCCGGCCGACTCGGTCGTGGTGTGTTCGTTCGGCGACGCCTCGGCGAACCATTCCACCGCGGCGGGCGCCATCAACGCCGCTGTCAACACCGCCTACCGCGGCCTGCCGATGCCGTTGCTCCTGGTGTGTGAAGACAACGGCCTGGGCATCTCCGTGCCCACGCCCGAGGGCTGGATCCGGTCCGCGTACGGCTCGCGGCCTGGTCTGGAGTATTTCACCGCCGACGGAGCGGACACCGTCGGCGTACTCGACACCGTTCAGGCCGCGGCCGCCTATGTGCGCTCGCGGCAGCGGCCAGCCTTCCTGCACCTGCGCACCGTCCGGTTCGGCGGTCACGCTGGCAGCGACGCCGAGATCAGCTACCGCACACACAGCGAGATCGCGGCCGGCTATGCCCGGGACCCGATCCTTGGCACCGCCCGCGCGCTGACACAGTCCGGCGGGGCGACCCCTGAGGAACTCGTCGAGCGCTACCGCGGGATCCGTGCCGGCATCGACGCCGTGGTGGCCGAACTCGGGGATGTCCGGCCGCTCGAATCGGCCGCCCAGGTGATGGCGCCGCTGGCGCCACGTCACCCAGAACGGGTTGCCGCCGCGGCGGCGGCGATAACCGTCTCCCCCACCAAACCGGCCACGCTGGCCGAGGCGATCAACCAGACGCTCGCCGACGCTCTCGGTCACGACCGGCGGGTGGTTGTGTTCGGCGAGGACGTGGGCCGCAAAGGCGGCGTCTACGGCGTCACCCGCGGGCTACAGCGACACTTCGGCGCGGCCCGGGTGTTCGACACGTTACTCGACGAGCAGTCCATCCTGGGGCTCGGTCTCGGAGCTGGCCTGGCCGGGCTGCTGCCGGTGCCGGAGATCCAATACCTGGCCTATCTGCACAATGCCGAAGATCAGCTCCGCGGTGAGGCGGCGACGCTCTCCTTCTTCTCCCAGGCGCAATACCGCAATCCGATGGTCGTACGTATCGCCGGGCTGGCCTATCAACGCGGCTTCGGCGGCCATTTCCACAACGACAACGCAGCCGCGGTACTGCGAGACATCCCGGGCTTGGTGGTGGCGTGCCCGTCCCGCGCCGACGACGCGGCGTCAATGTTCCGCACCTGCCTGGCCGCGGCCGACGTCGACGGCACGGTCAGCGCCTTCCTCGAGCCCATCGCGCTCTATCACACCCGCGACCTCCACACCGACGGTGACGGCAGGTGGCTGGCAGAAGACACCGGCGACCACGTCCCCATCGGCCGCGCACGCGTGCACGGCTCCGGCCACGATTTGACCATCGTCACCTTCGGCAACGGTGTGCCGATGAGTCTCCGGGTCGCCGAGCGCCTGGCCGCACAGGGCGTCCACGTCCGCGTGCTCGATCTGCGCTGGCTGGCGCCGTTGCCAGTGACGGATCTGCTCCGGGAGGCGCACGCCACCGGACGGGTGCTGGTAGCCGACGAGACCCGGCATTCCGGTGGGGTCGGTGAAGGGGTGCTCAGCGCCCTGGTGGAGAGTGGCTTCACCGGGCGTCTCGCGCGAGTGGCAAGCCGCGATAGTTTCGTGCCACTCGGCCCGGCCGCCCGGCACGTCTTACTGAGTGAGGAAGATATCGAGACGGCAGCGCTCAAGCTTGCCGTGAAGGAGATGTGAGATGACCGGTGTGAGCCCACTCGAGTTGCTCGATGTCGACCACCTGCTCGACGACGACGAGCGCACCATCCAGCACACGGTGCGGCGCTTCGTCGACGACCAAGTCCGGCCCCACGTCGCGGAGTGGTACGAGCATGAGCTCACCGAGGACGCTGTCCGGCAGCTCGCTCGTGATGCCGGCAAACTCGGCCTGCTCGGCATGCATCTGGAAGGCTACGGATGCGCGGGCACCAATGCCGTCTCGTACGGGCTCGCCTGCATGGAGCTCGAGGCGGGTGACTCCGGCATCCGCAGCTTGGTCTCGGTCCAAGGTTCACTCGCGATGTTCGCCATCTGGAAGTTCGGCTCCGAGGAACAAAAACAACGATGGCTCCCCGGTATGGCTGCCGGCGAGCTCATCGGGTGCTTCGGTCTGACCGAGCCCGACTACGGATCCAATCCGGCCGGAATGCGGACCCGGGCCCGCCGCGACGGCACCGACTGGGTACTCGACGGCACCAAGATGTGGATCACCAATGGCACCGTGGCCGATGTGGCCGTCGTCTGGGCGCAGACCGACGACGGCGTGCGCGGGTTCCTGGTGCCGAAAGGCACGAAAGGCTTCTCCGCACCGAAGATCTCCCGCAAACTCTCGCTGCGCGCTTCGATCACCAGTGAGCTGGTTCTGGACGGAGTACGGCTGCCGGCCGAGGCGATGCTCCAGGAAGCCATGGGTTTGCGCGGACCGCTGTCGTGTCTCAGCGAGGCCAGGTTCGGGATCGTCTTCGGAGCCATCGGCGCGGCGAGAGACTGCCTCGATTCCACACTCGAGTACGCGAACAGCCGCGAGGTGTTCGGTAAGACGTTGTCTTCGTTCCAGCTGACCCAGGCCAAGCTGGCCGACATGGCGCTGGAGTTGCAGAAGGGTTTCCTGCTGGCGATGCATCTGGGCCGGTTGAAGGACGGCGAGCGGCTCAGCCCGCAGCAGGTCAGCCTCGGCAAACTCAACAATGTGCGCGAAGCCTTGGCCATTGCCCGCGAGTGCCGGACCATCCTTGCCGCCAGCGGCATCACTCTCGAATACCCGGTGCTGCGCCACGCCAACAATCTCGAATCGGTCCTGACGTACGAGGGCACGTCCGAGATCCATCAGCTGGTGATCGGCCAGGCCCTGACCGGCGAGGCCGCCTTCACTTAATCCGACGTCACCTGATCCGACGTCGCGAAAATCCCTTGACGCAGGTAGTGACGATCCGTACGGTTCTTGCAATCGTGCGTTCAGGGGGTCTCTCTGATCAGCCGAACTTCATGCAGCGAAAGGAGGTCTGGACCATGTCTTGCCGCACACTGTCCGGTTCCTCCATCGCTCGCCTTGGCTAGTGCGGTGCACTAGTAGCTCGCTCGGGCGCGGAGGCCCACTCCGCCAAGGAGCATCGTATGGTCAGCATTGTTTACCGTCCGCTGGCAGCGGACGAATTCGACCTGTTCAACCGCTACGCAACGCCACCCACGTCGGGTGTCGGCGCCCGAAGCCGCACCTTCGACGAATTCGTCGCTGCCGGCGACTACCGTCCCGAGTGGACATGGGTCGCCCTCGATGGTGGCGACGTGATCGCCAGGGCGGCGTTCTGGGGCCCACCCGGCGTTCCGCATCCCTTCAGTCTCGACTGGTTCGATCCGGGGACCGGTCCTGATCGCATAGACGTGGGCGCACGCTTGTTGCAGGCGGCGTACGCGGCTGTGGCTACACCGGACTACTGGTCGTTGCCGCATCCCGATGGTGGACGGCCGGACTATCTTCTCTTCCTGCCTGCCGATTGGCGTGAACGTGCCGAAGCAACCGCCGACGCCATGGATCGGATCAACGCCGCTGAGCAGGCCGGACTGTTCTTTTCCCGGGAGAGAGTGAACGTCAGATGGGTGGCCGGGCAAGGACTCCCGAACCGATCCGGCCGGCTCAACTTCGCTCCCGTCACGGATCGTCAGCAACTCCTGACGACGCTGGCCCGGGTCTGTGAACACAGTCTGGACGTGGAGGATCAACGCCAGATCGCCGAGGGCGGTCCCGAAACAGCCGCTCAGGCGATCATGGACGAAGTCGCGTCGATGCCCGGTGGCTCCAGCCGCTGGCGGCTTGCGATGACCCGGTCGAATGAGATCGTCGGGGTTGTGATGCCGACCCGTAATCCCTCCTCTGCCACGATCGGGTACCTCGGAGTGGTGCCGGAGCATCGCGGCCGCGGTTATGTCGATGACCTCATCAGCGAGGCACTCCATCAGTTCGATGCCGAGGACGAGCCCGTCGTCAACGACCAGACCGACGCTGCCAATACACCGATGCTCGCAGCGTTCGACCGATGCGGCTACCGCGTGACAGGACGACGCGTCGTCATGATCTGAGGGCCGGCTCGCCGGCCTGACTGTCGACGCTCTGCCCGGGCAGCGCCGGTATCAGCGGATCGTCGGACGGTTCTCGTATGGAGTGGAGAGCACGATCATGGTTCGGGTGGAGACATTTGCCGACGAGCGGATCCGCGCGAGCAGGTCCTCGAGCGCGCTCGGCCGGGCCACCCGGACCTTGAGCATGTAGTTCTCGTCACCAGCCACCGAGTGGCACGCCTCGATCTCGGCGATGCCGGACAGCCGATCCGGAGAGTCATCAGGCTGGCTCGGATCGATCGGCTTGATCGAGATGAAAGCGGTGAGCGGCAGCCCGAGCGCCTCGTGGTCCACGACGGCCGCATAACCGCGGATGACACCACGCTCTTCGAGCCGGCGGACTCGCTGATGCACCGCCGACGTTGACAGCCCGGTGGCCTTGCCGAGGTCCGTGTAGCTCATTCTGCCGTCGTTCAGCAGCAGCGACACGATCTGTCTGTCGATGTCTTCCACCCAGCCACTGTAGATGGTTTCTGCCGCCGAGACCCGTGACCTGCCTCGGCGTGGCGCGGATGGTGTCCGTTTTCGAACTCCTCATGCCACTACTGAGCCGTCTCGATGCCACCGATCACCACTCGCACGAACTCCGTGGCTTTTGCCTCGGGCTCTTCCGCCTCCCGGTCGTAGAAGTGACGGAAGAACGCCCGTTGCAGGCAGGCGCCCATCAGCAACGAAGCGGCGGCGTCGGCGTCAACGTCGGCGCGCACACGTCCGACGCCTTGCTCGGCACGCAGATAGGCCGCCACAGTGTGGTTCACTCCTTCTGGGCCGGCTCCCATCCGGTACAGATCAGCGCGTAAGGCCTCTAGCACCCGCCGCTCGGAGAACACACCGACGGCAATTATGAACGCCTGGTCGTAGAAGGCCATCGCGGCACGAGTCACATCACGCAGATTCGCAGCCACAGTCCCCTGGCCCACCCGCTCGCCCAGGGCTCCGAGAGCATCGGCGAAGCCGGGGGCACGCTCGTGCAGAACGGCCACGAATATCTCGGTCTTGTGAGCGAAATGTTTGTACAGCGTCGCTTCGGAGAAGCCCGCACGGCGGGCGATCTCCTTGGTGGTAGCGCGCGCGATCCCGTCGTGACGCATGATGTGCGCCGCGGCATCCAAGATCCGATCGCGGGTGGTCACTCGTCGCCTCCTTGACAGGTAAGTGTCCGCTCACCATACTAGGTGGTGAGTAAATACTTACTAACCAACTCTCGTCAGTTCGCCTGAAATCGCTCGGAGGAACAACCATGAAGATCGCCGTCCTAGGCGCTACCGGCGGCACCGGCCGCCACGTCGTCCAGCAGGCACTGGAGCAGGACCATTCCGTCACCGCTTTGGTACGCAGCCCTGACAAGCTCGCCGACCTGCGCCATGACCGGCTCCACGTCGTCGGGCTCGACGTCATGGATCCGGCCGCGCTCGAACAGCATCTGCCCGGGCACGATGCCGTCGTGTCCGCCATCGGGCCGAGAGAGAGCGGCCCTTCCACCGCATGCACCGACAGTGCGGCCTCCATCGTCAGGGCCATGGGGAACACCGGCGTCCGACGCCTCGTGGTCGTCAGCGCCGCCGGCCCGTACACCGAAGGCGACGGCGCGTTCACCCGGATCCTGGTCAAGCCGTTACTGCGCCGGATGCTCCGGCACCCGTTTGCTGACATGGTGCGGATGGAGGAGCGGATCGCGCGCAGCGACGTGCAATGGACCGTCATCCGCCCCCCGATGCTCACCGACAAAGCACTCACCGGCACGTATCGGATGAGCATCGGCAAGAACGTCCGCCGAGGGTACCGAATCGCCCGCGCCGACGTCGCGCACGCGATCCTGCGCGTACTCAACGACCAAAAGGTGATCGGCACCAGCGTCGGCGTCGCCAGTTGAGTCGCGACGCCGACGACGTCAGTCATTCGCCGTTCTGAGTTGATTCGAACACGTGTTTCAACTAA
Organism: Phytoactinopolyspora mesophila; assembly: GCF_010122465.1. Classification (NCBI taxonomy): domain Bacteria; kingdom Bacillati; phylum Actinomycetota; class Actinomycetes; order Jiangellales; family Jiangellaceae; genus Phytoactinopolyspora; species Phytoactinopolyspora mesophila. Next base: position 724,679 of record NZ_WLZY01000001.1, read on the forward strand.
GCTAGCCTTAGTTGCCGGGAGGGCTGCTGGGCTCTCCAAGACGGCGTGATGAGTAAAGGGCTTCGGGTGTGGCCGGGCCACCACAAAAGTCCTCGTGTGTGTCTGCGACATATCGGCGCAGACACACACGGTCGATCCTCAGTGGGAGTGCTCGTCATGTTCGATCCCAGCCCCGACCGTGATTCCGAGCCCGCCCGTGACCGTGACCTCACTGGTAGCGCGCTGAATCCTTCTGACCTGCCGGATCCGCATAGCAGGCCAGACGAGCATAGGAGAGACGGGAACGGGCAGGAAGACGGCGGGCCTGACCCGATCCCTGCCGGTTTGGCCACTATGGCGCCCGGCAGCCTCCTGGGCACTCTGCTGGCCGGAATCTCAGTGCGGCGGGTTTCCGGATACGACACCGTGGATGTCATGACGGCGGCGTATCGGCAGGCCAACCACGATCGCGCGGTGTTCCTGCGGGCCCTCCTGGAGACCGGGATGCGCCAGCGCCACACGCCCCACACGGTCGCTCGCCTCGAACATCCAGCCGAGTTCGCTGCGGAAGAGGCCCGAGCGGCGCTGGTGTGGTCACGCCGGCGTTCCGACACCACCTTCGCACTGGCGTACGACATCCACCACCGCCTGCCCATGCTGGGCGAGGCGATGCTTGGCGGTGATCTCGACGAGCCACGCGCACTCGCCTTCACCCAGTGGACGATTGGCCTCAGCGACGACCAAGCTGCCCAGATATGTCACGACCTGCTGCCGTTGGCAGCGGGGATGCTGGTCGGTGAGCTCATCGATGCGATCAAGCGTGCCGCGATCGCCCTTGATCCGGACTGGGCGCAGCGGCGCTACCGCAATGCGATCAAAGGACGCCGAGTACAAGGCTCCCGCAACCCCGATGGTAGTGCGAACGTGTCCGGCCTCGATCTGCCGATTGATCGTGCCGCAGCTGCTTGTCACCGGGTGGACACGCTCGGACGGCGCTGCAAACGTGCCGGAGACGATCGCGCCATCGACCACATCCGGGCCGACCTCTACCTAGGCATGCTCGACGGGACTTTCGAAGCGATGAGTGACGAGGAAATCGTCGCTCACGTTCTGGCTCATCCGTTCATCGAGCCAGCCGCCACCCAGCCCGGCAGGAACGAACCACCTGAGGGAGACGACGACCCCGGTGACCAGCCCAGCGGCGACAACACCGACGGTGGCGACGGCGACGATGGCGGCCCCCCTGCCAGCGACGACGTACCCGACGCGGGCGGCCCCAACGGCAACCGCCCTGGAGGCAACCGCAACACCCCTCCCAGTGGCAACGCCGAAGACACCCACAGCGGTGACGAGGGCTTCCATCCGCGCAGCGGGGCCGAGGCTGCCCACGCCGAGGTCGGAGGTGACGCCGGTATCGAGACCTACGGCAACCTCCGCGACAGCGATACCCGTGGCAGCGACGCTCGTGACGACGATGCTCGTGACGACGAGGCCAGATCCACCGCCGAGAGCCTGGATCCTCCGGACATCGACCCGAACCATGCCGCAACGCCGAAGCCCGGCCAGCCGGATGCTGGAGTCAGGCCTCGTGCCGGGTGGACGCCGAGCGAGTTGCGAGTCGGCCTAGCCACGCTGCTCGGTCTGGATGAGCGCCCTGCGGAACTGGTCGGCTGGGACTATGTCCCGGCGGTGCAAGCCCGCGAGCTCATCCCAACCATGGTGTTCGCAGAGTTCAGGTGGGTGCTGTGCGACCGGGGTGGCTACGCCGTCGCCGCCGGAGTCACCTCGGCGCGCCCGGATACCGCTGGGGCGCGCGCACCTGCGGGGCGGGCGCCGTCCGCGTCGGCCCGCAGCATCGTTGAACTTCAACTCCGGATCGATGAACTGCCCCGCCTGTCTAAGGCGGTGAGCCTCTTCTACCCCGGCTACGCCCGGCTCCTCGACGACATCACCAGCCAGATAGGCACCATGGGCGCCAGCAATGTCACCGATGGAGGCGATACCACTCCCCCTTCAGGCGGCGGCCTGTCCGGACGCGCCGATGAGAACCATGTGTCCGGACCTGCTGGCACGGACACAATGAACTATGCCCGCGGTCCGGCGGCTGGTCACGAGGGGCGTCGGCGTACGGCGGGTGCGCGGCTGCGTCGTTGGATACAGATCCGGGACCGGACGTGTACCCATCCGGCGTGCCGGGCACCAGCCAGGTATACCGATCAGGACCACGCCATCGACTATTCCCACGGCGGGCTGACCACGGACGACAATCTGGGCTGCTGTTGCCTGTACCACCACTTGCTCAAGCACACGGGTGGATGGGCAATCACCAAACCCGGACCTGAACTCACCATCTGGACCAGCCCGCTCGGCCACCGCCACGTGCACCGGGCACCACCGATCATGCCGCCGTTGCCGCCACCCCGTCAGCGCGTCGACTACCCGGACGAGCCCTCGCTGTACCCGGACGAGCCCTCGCTGTACCCGGACGAGCCCTCGCTGTACCCGGACGAGCCCTCGCTGTACCCGGACGAGCCCTCGCTGTACCCGGCCGAGGCCGAACCGACCCGGCTCACCTGCGGCTGCCCGCGCTACTGTGCCTGCGGTCCGATCATGCCCCGATCCGGGACGTTCACTCACTCGGACACGACCAGTTCGGGCAACACCGCGAGTGCGACCACCCCTGCCACGGATACGAACGTCTCCGGCACGGCTCCGGCGGACACAGATGGCCCCCATTCGCACCGACCGCCGGCCCCAGACCCAATCTCAGGAGTACGCGCGCGGGCGTCCCAGGGATCAGCGGAACCCGACCCGCCAGCCCGAGTCCACCCGCCAGCCCGAGTCCACCCGCCAGCCCGAGTCCACCCGCCAGCCCGAGTCCACCCGCCAGCCCGAGTCGACCCGCCAGCCCGAGTCGACTTCGAGGAGGAACCACCCGTTTAGGGTCGTGGACCTACTCAGGCCCGTTAGCGGCGATTGGTCCAGCGGGTCCCGTCGGCGTGTCTCTCAGCCGTCCACCACGACCAACTCACGCGGGCGCTTGTTGAGGCTCTCCACCCCGTCGTCGGTCACGATGACGATGTCCTCGATCCGAGCGCCGTACACACCCGGCCGGTAGAATCCGGGCTCGATCGAGAACGCCATACCGGGCTCCAGCGAGCGGGCGTTGCCATCGGCGATATAGGGCTCCTCGTGGCTCTCCATACCGATTCCGTGTCCCGTGCGGTGGATGAAGTACTCCCCCAAGCCAGCCTCTGCGAGGATCGACCGCGCTGCGGCGTCCACGGACTCGGCGGTGACACCAGGACGGACATGGGCTACCGCCGCCTGCTGGGCACGCCTGAGGATCTCGTACTCGGCGGCGAACCCGGCGGGCGAGTGGCCGACGACATAAGTGCGGGTCTCGTCGGAGCAGTAACCCGCCGCGGTGGTGCCCCCGATGTCGACGACGACGGCGTCGCCTGCCTCGATCCGGCGGCCGCTGGTCTCGTGGTGTGGGCTGGCACCGTTGGGACCAGAGGCAACGATGACGAAGTCGATTCGCACGTGCCCTTCGGCGATGATCGCATCGGCGATGTCGCGGCCCACCTCGGCCTCCGTGCGTCCCACCTTCAGCCAGTCCGGCACCCGGGCGTGCACCCGGTCGATGGCGCCAGCTGCTTCTCGCAGTGCGTTGATCTCGGCCTCGTCTTTGCGGATGCGTAGCTCCGACAGCACAGCGCCGGCAAGACGTTGTTCGGCGTCGGGCATCGCCGCGCGGAACCGTAGGACCTTCTCCGCCCACATGTGGTCGTCGAGGCCGACGCTGCGGGCGGCCGGCAGCATTGCGGCGACCATCCGCACCGGATCCTCGCTCTCCTGCCACGGAAGGATCTCGAGCGCCAGTTCGCCAGCTGCGGACGCCTCGGCCGCTGGCTTCTCCAGGGCGGGCACCACGAGGCAGGGCGGGCCTTCCGCGGGCAGCACGAGGCAGGTGAGCCGTTCCAACGGCAATGCGGCATACCCGGTGAGGTACCGCAGGTCGGAACCGGGAGTGATGAGCAGGGCGTCGATGCCGGCGGCTGCGGTAGCAGCCCGCGCCTGAGCCAGTCGATTGCTGAAGACGGTAGTCACAGGGTGAGCCTACGAGATCGCCCACACCGGTGGTCCGCGCGGTATCGACTCATCACCGATGAAGTGGCGGCGGCCGGGAGTGATTTTAATGAGAGAGTGAGGGAATGAACCGCCCCGACGGCAAGCTGATGCTGCTTGACACCGCCTCGCTGTACTTCCGCGCCTACTTCGGCATCCCGGACAAGATCACCGCGCCGGATGGCACCCCGGTGAACGCTGTGCGCGGGCTGCTGGACTTCATCGCCCGGCTGATCACCGACCGCCACCCGTCCAGGCTGGTCGCATGTCTGGACGCGGACTGGCGCCCGGCATTCCGGGTCGAGCTCATCCCGACCTACAAGGCACACCGGGTCGCCGACCACGCAACCGGCGCCGAAACGGTCCCGCCCGCGCTTGAATCCCAGATCCCAGTCATCCTGGAGGTTCTGGACGCCCTAGGACTCGCTCACGTCGGTGTGCCCGGCTTCGAAGCCGACGACGTCATCGGCACGCTGGCCAAACGCGACGCCGGTCCGGTCGACGTCGTCACCGGAGATCGCGACCTCTTCCAGCTCGTCGACGACGCCCGTGGCGTCCGCATCCTCTACACCGCCCGAGGTGTGGGTAAACACGAGGTCATCGACGAATCCGCGGTTGCCGCCAAGTACGGCATCCCCGGCCGTGCGTATGCCGATTTCGCGACGCTCCGCGGTGATCCCAGCGACGGGCTCGCCGGGGTGAGCGGGGCTGGTGACAAGACCGCGGCCACCCTCGTCAGCCGCTACGGCGACATCAAGAACCTGCTAGCGGCTGCTGACGACCCATCGTCCGACCTATCCCCCACCGTCCGCCGCAAACTGCTAGACGCCCGCGACTACCTGGCAGTGGCTCCGGACGTCGTGGCGGTCCGTGCCGACGTGCCACTACCCGATTTCCGTGATCACCTGCCTCATGCACCGGCAGATCCCGCAGCGTTGGCGGAGCTGTCCGAACGCTGGGGACTCGGCTCGTCGGTCACTCGGGTGCTCACCGCGCTGGAGTCCGCTACCGCGCCAACCGACCGATCTGCCGAATGATCAGCGCAGCCGGTGTCCGGCGCAGAACTTCACACGCAGAACTTCACACGAAGGTTGCGTAGGCTACAACGCCGCGGCGCAGTGAACCCGATGCGAGTCGCGCCGTTTCGCGCAGCGGCGTTCCAGCGGCCGCATCGGCGATCTGGTCAAGCAGATCGAGTAGTTGCCTGATCGCCCGGACGAAGTCTCCAGCCGCGAGGCCGGCGTTGCTGAGCACAGTGTCCAGGCGGTGTCCGCTGGCCCATCGCCAGGCGGCGTCGGCGAAGCCGAAGTCCGGCTCCCGCAGGAAGTCCAGACGGTGGTCGGATTCCAGGCTGTCGAGGTCGGACCACAGCTGCACCATCCGCTTGAGCACATCCCGCACCTGCCCCTCCGGCAGCGCGGGACGCGCCGCGTCGTCGGGCTGGCGAGACTCGAAGGTCAAGACCGATACACACGCCGCGAGCTCGGCCGGATCGAGTCCCTCCCACACACCTTCACGCAAGCACTCGGCGGCCAGCAGGTCGAGCTCACCGTACAAGCGGGACAGCCGGCGGCCCGGTTCGGTCACGGAGTCCCCGTCGAGATAACCCAGGGAGTCCAGCACCGCACACACTCGGTCGAACTGGCGTGCAACGGTGTTGGTCCGCGACTCGATCCGGCGGCTGAGCTGCTCCGCCTCGCGTCCCAGTTTGAACGCTCGCTGAGCCCAGCGGGCGTGGTCCTCGCGCTCCGCACAGCCATGGCACGGATGTGCCCGCATCTCCCGACGCAGCCGATTCAGCTGTTCGTCGTCGGCCGTGGCAGCGCGTTTGGTGCGGCGCGGTCGGGGCTGTTCCGGTGCCTTCGACCTCAGCGCCGCGGCCAGATCCCGCCGCGCCGCGGGAACCTTCGGATTGAAAGACCGGGGGATTCGCATCCGGGTCAGTGCTTCCACAGGGTCCGGGAAATCGGTCAAGGCGAGCCTGCGCACCTGCCGGCTCTCGGTCAGCACTGTGGGTCGTGGCCCTTCTCGCCGGGTGGAACCACTCGGCATACCTGGATCGAGCACGACGGCCAGACCGGCGAACTTTCCGGCGGGAACCCGGATGACATCGCCGATGCGCAGCTTTTCGAGTGAGTCCACTGCGGCGGCACGCTGCTGAGCGCTACCCTCGCGGGCCAACGCCGTCTCCCGGTCCTTGATCGCCCGCCGGATCTTGGCGTACTCGTCGAAGTCGCCCAGGTGGCACGTCATCGCCTCCCGGTAACCCTCCAGCGCTTCTTCGCTGCGCCGTAGCTGCTGGGCCATCCCCACCACCGCGCGGTCGGCCTGGAACTGCGCGAACGACGATTCCAAGATTTCTCGCGAAGTGGCCCGTCCTACCCGATCCACGAGGTTGACCGCCATGTTGTATGACGGCCGGAACGACGAGCGCAGCGGGTATGTACGAGTCGATGCGAGACCCGCCACCGCCGTGGGGTCGAAACCCGGCTGCCACAGCACCACCGCGTGCCCCTCGACGTCGATACCGCGGCGACCAGCGCGACCGGTGAGCTGGGTGTACTCGCCCGGGGTGACGTCGGCATGCGACTCCCCGTTCCACTTCACCAGGCGCTCCAGCACCACCGTGCGTGCCGGCATGTTGATGCCGAGCGCGAGCGTCTCAGTAGCGAACACCACCCCGAGCAGGCCGCGGACGAACAGCTCTTCGACCACTTCCTTGAAAGTCGGCAGCATGCCCGCATGGTGAGCGGCGATGCCACGTTCGAGGCCGTCCAGCCAGCCGTCGTAGCCGAGTATGCGCAAGTCCTCGTCGGGGATTCCAGCACAGCGCTCGTCCACGACGGTCCGGATCTCGTCGCGCTCCTGCGGCGTGGTCAGCCGGACCCCGGCATTGACACACTGCTGCACGGCGGCATCGCATCCAGCACGGCTGAACACGAAGACGATCACCGGCAGCAGCTCAGCACGCTCGAGTTTGTCCAGCACATCGATGCGGTTGGGTGTGTAGACCGCGCCGCCGGGCCGCCGGCCATGGTTTCCGCGCCCCCGGCGACCTCCGCGGCCACGGACCATATCCTCGCCGTCTCGCACGTATCGGCTCAGCTGCGGGTTGACCGTGCGCCGGGCGTCGTCGCCGGCCCCGGTCTGGGCGAACAGGTCGAGCATCCGCGGGCCGACCATCACGTGTTGCCATAGCGGCACCGGACGGCGCTCTTCGACCACAACATCGGTATCGCCCCGCACCGTGGTGAGCCACTCGCCGAACTCTTCGGCGTTGGACACCGTGGCCGACAGAGATACGACGCTGACCGACTCGGGAAGGTTGATGATCACCTCTTCCCACACCGCGCCCCGGAACTGGTCGGCGAGGTAGTGCACCTCGTCCATCACCACGTAGCCCAGGCCGGCAAGCGTGGCGGAGCCCGCGTACAGCATGTTGCGCAGCACCTCGGTGGTCATCACCACCACCGGAGCCTCACCATTGACGGTGTTGTCGCCGGTCAGCAGCCCGACGGACGCGGCACCGTGCACCTCGACGAGGTCGTGGAACTTCTGGTTGGACAACGCCTTGATCGGCGTCGTGTAGAAGCACTTGCGCTTCTCTTCCAGGGCCAGGTGGACCGCGAACTCTCCAACGACGGTTTTGCCGGCACCTGTGGGTGCGGCCACCAGGACGCCCCTGCCGCGTTCGAGGCTTTCGCAGGCACGTTCCTGGAATTCGTCAAGGTCAAATCCATAGTTGGAGCGAAATCGGCCGAGCGCCGACTGACGCTGGGCCACCCGGCGCTGCGACGCCGCATATCGCTCCGCGGGCGAGCTCATACCGTCCAGGCTACATAACAAGCCGACGAGACACGCCGCGCCGCCCCGGCACTAACGTCTATTCTCAGGGCTCGTCGTCCGTGCGGCCGATCTTGTCGAGTTCGTCGTCAGGTGTGGCTTCGTCGTCGCCGAGGTCCGAGCCCAAGCCGCGGGCCCGGCGGCGGTCGAGGAATCGGCAAACGAGGACCGCTGCCTCGAAGAGCAGCCACATCGGAGTGGCCAGCAGCATCAACGTCAGCGGATCACCTGTCGGTGTGGCGATCGCGCCGAAGACGAAGATCCCCACGATCACCCAGCGTCGCGCCGACCCCAGAGTCTCGTGCCGCAATACCCCGACGCCATTGAGCAGCACAATGAAGACCGGCAGCAAGAATCCGACGCCGAACACGAGGCCGAGCCGGATGACAAACGACAGATACTCGCTGAACGGCACATAGTTTTCGACCAGATCGACCGGAGTGAAGTTAAGCAAGAACTCCCAGGCACGCGGCATCACCCACAACGCGAGAGCCACGCCGGCAGTGAACATCGGCACCGAGGTGGCCACCACCGCGGTGGCCCACTTTTTCTCGTTCGAGTACAGCGCCGGCGTGACGAACGCCCATACCTGGTAGATCCAGACCGGTGCGCCCAGGACCAACCCGGTCCACATGGCGATCTTCAGCGGGATGAACAGCGGGTCGGTGGGGCTTTGATAGATGGAGCGGGCGTCGGCGCCGGTGCGTTCGGCCGCGTCGAACATGGGCTGGAGCAAGAAGTCCATGATCTGCTCGCGGAAAACGAACCCGATCACACCGAACAGGACGACGGCCCCTGCCGCCTTGAGCAACCGCGACCGAAGCTCACGCAGATGCTCGGTGAGGGTCATCCGACCCTCTGGATCGCGTTCGGGATCAGACCGCTTCTTGCGGCGGCCAATATTGATCGCCACGTCTGCTCAGCCGCCGGTCAGTGGTCGTGACAGTCGTGGAGAGAGTGGGTGAGATACGCACATAGACAGCACAGCTCGCCAGCTCGCGCGTTCCGGCTTGCGCCGTCGCTCGATGAAACCCACATCGAACTCCTCTTCCACCTCGGCATCCGGGCGCGGATACCTACCTCGTCACACCGGCGTCCGGACCGCCTGAAGCCCTGGCTGCCCGCGTACGCGGACTCAGGATTCGCGAGTGGGCTCGTTGACCCGGTCCGACGGCGTCTCCACCTTCGTCGGCTCCACTGCCCGAGAGTTGCTCTCGGACGAGGCGGCCGGCGCCGAGTCCTCAGTCACGACGGAATCGTCGTCTTTCTTGGAGTCGTCGTCGATCAGGCCCTTGGTCTCGGCCTTGAAGATCTTCAGCGAACGCCCAAGCCCACGTGCGGCTTCTGGCAGCCTCTTGGCGCCAAAGAGGAGCAAGACGACGGCGGCAACGATCACCAGTTGCCAAGTTCCGATATTGCCCATGTTCGACCTCTTCCTGATGCGGCCTGTGCTACCGATGGTACGTCAGGGGCGCGGTGACAAGCTCATCTGTCGGGTGTGCCGTCGTTCCCCAGTGATCCTACGACGTGTTCCAGTTCCTCGGAAAGACCGTTCACTTCGTGAGCAAGTGTCCGGCTTTTCCGATACGTAGATCGCAACGCCAGCACCACCGTGAGGACGGCCAGAACAAACAACACAGCCACCACGACCAGCAGCCAAATCGCCAACGTCGACATAGCGCGTAGACCTTACCTCATCTTGTCACGGCGAAAGCTTCATGGGCCCGTCTCATGAGCCTCTCTCATGAGCCCGTCTCATATGCAGCCAGCGCCTCACGGGCATCGGCCACCACCTCTTCGGCCAGATCCGGAGGGTCGACGACGCGCCCGGTGCCCCCGAGCCGCAGCATCAGCCGGCGGACCCATCGGCGATCACGTACCCACAATCGCAATCTGATACCGCCGTCGGCGAGTTCCTCTGACGTCTCGAATGGGTAGTAGTCCGTGACCCAGCGGCCTGCGCGGCTCAGCTCGAGTGTGACCAGCTCGTCTTCGCGCGAGGGCTGAAACAGCCCGCCGGAGAGGTCCCGTGGCCGGGCTCGATCCGGGATCTCTGCCGGCACGTCGAGGACGGATACCTCCGCGACCCGGTCCAGCCGGAACAGCCGGGTCTCCTCGGCGCGGCGGCACCACCCCTCGAGGTAGAGACGGCCGTCGACAACGACGAGGCGCATCGGGTCGACGTCTCGCTCGGTGGTCTCGTCCCGCGCCGGTACCCAGTAGGAGAGGTGCAACCGGCGCCCTTCGTCCAGAGCGGAGCGCACGACGGCCGCGACATCGGCGACGGCGTCACCGTCCACCTGGACCTGGACCGCGCCGGCGCGTTCGGCAACCTCACCGGCTGCCTGCTCGAGCTTGGTGATGGCGCGATCGATGGCGCCGCGCTCGAACGAGCCGGGCACCTCGGCCAGCGTCCGCAGCGCTACCAGCAGCGCGATGGCCTCGTCCGTGCGCAGTCTGAGTGGCCGGGCCAGGTAATCAGCGTTGGAGACGCTGATGATCCCTTCGCCCTCGACCGACTCCATGTCGACTTCGATGTAGTCACCCATGGCCAATCCGGGCAGCCCGGAGAACCACAGCACCCGGAGGTCGCGGATGACCTGCCGCTCGCTGACACCGAACAGCCCCGCCACGTCGGACACCCGTGCGTCCGGATGCGAGCGCAGGTACGGCAGCATCGACAACAGCCGCGAAACTTGGGCCGGCGCACTGTCCGCGCGGCGCTGCACAGGCTGTCCTGCCTGTCCTGCCTGTCTCGCTGTCACGCCCGCTCCCCGACCACGTCATTGAGCGACGCGATGACCTGCTTGCGCAACTCTTCCGGCTCGAGAGCGACAACATCGGCGCCGTGCGTCGCCACCTCTTCAGCCAGCCTCATGACCGACGAGTACTTCACCGTCACGATGTCCCATCCTGCCTCGGCCGCTGGTTGCACATCGACCGCCCGGCGGCGCAACGTGTGCCCGCTGCCGTCGCGAACCTTGACCGTGGCGGTCGGCAGATCACCGGGCTCCGGAGGCGCGAGCGCGCTTGCCGCCGCCCGGACGTCCTCCGGCGGCGGCACGTCGTAGCTGCCCGGCTCGCCGTCCGGCTCGACATCACCCACGATCCGGGACAGCCGGAACATCCGAGCGGCTCCTCGGTCGGTGTCGTGCCCGAGCACGTACCAGCGGCCGTGCCACGACAGCACACTCCACGGCTGGAGGTGGCGTTCCATGGGGGTAGAACTGGACACCTTGCGGTGCGGGAACCGCACCGGGCGCCGGTCACGAACGGCCTCCCACAACGGCCAGAACGCAGGCTCCTCACCACCAACGCGTGGCTCGACGGCACCTAACGCGCGGGTGTCCGCCTCGACCCCGGCCGCCTTGAGCTTCACCACGGCATTGCTGGTGGCCGCTGCGAGACCGGAGTGCTGCCAGACCCGCGCGGCCAGCCCGACCACCGCGGCCTCGTCCGGCTCCAGCCGGATCTCGGGCAGTTCGAACTCCTGCCGGGAAATACGGTAGCCGGGTTCGTCATCGCCGAAGGGATCGTTGCTGCCGGTCTCGATCGGGATACCGACCTCACGCAGCTCATCCTTGTCTCGTTCGAACATCCGGTCGAAAGCCTCGTCGGTCTGGTCCCCGTACCCGCCGACGACGTTACGGATGCGGCTTTTCGGCACGTAGCCGCGCGCCACCAACAGGCAGATGACCAGGTTCATCAACCTCTCGCTCTTTGCCTGCTGAGACATACGCACCTCCCGATAACACCCGCGACGATGGGGTCCTCCCCCATCGGCGTCGACACGGTTCCCACCGCTGCGCCGGGCCGCGGCACGTCAACCCGCGGCGCGCAAGACCGCGCGCCGCCGGACGCCGATTCACCGTGAGACTACCTCTTGGCTAGGCTTTCGGGGTGATTCGGTGGCGAAACGGCGTGGTGCGTTCTCTCGGTATGGCCTGGCCCGGCGTGCAGGAGATCATTGTCGAGATACCTGAGCGTGACGACGTTCGCGCACTGGCCTACACCGCCATGGTCGGTGAGCCGCGGACCGGTGATCGCGTACTGCTGAATACCGGTGCTCTCGAACTCGGCCTCGGCACCGGCGGGCACGCTCACGTGGTCGCCCTCCCGGACCGGTTGCCGCCGGATCCCGAGCCCGGGCCGGGACATCTCGTCAAAGCCCGCTACACGCCGCTGCAGACCATCGTCCTGGGCGCCGACGAACAAGACTCGACATGGCACGAGGCGCTGCGAGACGCCGACGATCTCGACGGCATGCCCGTGGTCCTGGCCGACCTGCACTCCGCGCTGCCCGCTGTGGTGGCCGGGATCAGAATCGGGTCACCGCAAGCCCGAGTCGCCTACGTGATGACTGACGGCGGCGCACTCCCACTGTGGTTCAGCCGCAGTGTCGCAGGGCTGCGCGACGCCGGCTGGCTCCAGGGCACTGTCACCGTCGGACAGGCCTTCGGCGGCGATCTGGAGACGGTGACATTGCACACCGGGCTGCTGGCAGCGCGCCATGTTCTCGGCGCGGACATCGCGGTGGTCACCCAGGGGCCGGGCAATCTGGGCACCGGCACCCGCTGGGGTTTCTCCGGCATCGCCTGCGGCGAAGCGGTGAATGCCGTGGTGATTCTCGGCGGACGGCCGGTGGGCTCACTACGGATCAGCGAGGCCGACGCGCGTGAGCGTCACCACGGCGTGTCCCACCACAGCCTGACCGCCTACGGCAAGGTGGCGATGGCCTCGGCCGACATCGTCGTCCCCAAACTCGACGGAGAGTTCGGCGAGAAGGTCGCTGCCCAGGCGGCGAAGCTTCCTCCCCGCCATCACGTCGTCACGGCCCCGGCAGACGGCCTTGACGACGCCTTGCGCGCATGTCCCGTGCGGTTGTCCACGATGGGACGTGGCCTGGACGAGGACTATGCGTACTTCGTGGCCGCGGCCGCCTCCGGACGCCATGCCAGCGCGTTGCTCAACCACGACAGCTGAGCCAGAGCTGACCCAGCAAGTGCACCCGGCAGACCAAGTGGACCCGGCAGATGGAGTCTCTCCATGGCGTGGTGGGCATCAGCGAGGGAGGTCGATGGCGCAGCCTCTCTCCGACCGAGTCTGCTGGGCGGGGAGAGACTCCATCTGCCGGGGACCGACCTGTACGTCAGCGTTTTACTGCGAGCAGGTCAATGACGAAGATCAGAGTCTTGCCGGCGAGCCGGTGCCCGGAGCCGGCCGGCCCGTAGGCAAGGTGCGGTGGGATCACCAGCTGCCGCCGGCCGTTCTCACGCATCCCTGGGATACCGTCCTGCCAGCCCTGGATCAGCCCCCTGAGCGGAAACTCGATCGGCTGGCCGCGATTCCACGACGCGTCGAACTCCTCGCCGGTGGCGAAATCGACGCCGACGTAGTGGACCTTGACCTCGTCGCCGGCCACGGCTTGCACACCGTCGCCGATCCGCAGATCGGTGATCTCGAGCGCAGTCGGCTCCGAACCCACCGGGAAGTCAACTTCTGGACGTTCAAGCTTCATTTGTGTTCGCTCCCCCGCATGCCCCTGTTCAGGCGGACACACGTGTCTAGTACGTGCCGACGATGTCGACGATCAGCACGAGCGCTGTGGATTCGTCGTCCTCGCCTTCGGCCCCAGGCATCGCCGCGTCTTCGGCACTGATCCGGGTCAGGATCCGTGAGCCGACGGTGAGTTCGTCCGCGACGTCCTCCCAGCCGGGCAGGGACGCCAGGCCGGCGACGGGGATCTCCTCGGGGTTGCCGAGCTCCCACGTACTCTGGGTGCCTTCACCGTCCGGGTACGGCGCCTCCAGCATTTGCGCGATCACGGTCTCACCGAGTTCGTCGCCCTCGCCGCGCAAGATCACCGTAGAGTCCGACTCCTCCGGCTCCGGGGCGTCGTCGAACGTCACACTGGGTGCCCCGGTCTCGTCGCCTTCAACGATCGGTAGATCGTCAGGCAAGTCCGACACCGGCTCACCCGTAGCGGCCGCATCCGGTGCGATGGAGTCGACCACATCCACGACGAACAGAAGGGTGTCCTCGGCGAGGTTGTGGTCGGCCTGGCTGCCGTATCCGCTCTCCGGCGGGATCGACAGCAGAACTCGCGAACCCACCTTCTGACCGGCCAGCCCCTCCTTCCAGCCAGGAATAACCATGTTCAGCGAGAACCCGGAGATCGACTCCCGGTCGTAGGAGTTGTCGAAGACGTAAGGCACCGACTCGCCGTCGGTTTCCTCTTCCTCGTCCGGGTCGGCCATCGGGTCCGCCGGAATGTCCTCCGGGCTACGCTCATCCCAGGTCTGGCCCAGGTAGTGCGCCAAGACGAAATCGTCAGCACCGATCTCGCGTCCGTCGCCCTCGGACAAGGTCTGCACCTCCAGTTCACCGGAGGGGTCTCCGTCCGGGACCTCGATGGTCGGCTTCTCTCCGAACTCACCGGAGACGCTGATCCCGCCACCGGCTGAATCAGTGACGTTCGAGTCGTCACCTGTGGTGTCGTCATCGCCACAGGCAGCCAGCACTACGGCGGAGGCAAGCAGTGCTGCAGTCAACAGGCGTATTTTGCGCACAGTGGGATATTCCTCAACAGTCGATGAGTATTCGCGTCTGGAACAGGCACCTACCCTAATCCCTGGCTTCGTTCGTGTGCCACGCGGCGCGCACTCTGCTCGTGCGAGACATTTGCCGGGCTACGGGTGCCTGAGGGCCGTTACATGCTGTCGATCAGCCGCGCCACCCGTTCGTCGCTGGACCGGAACGGATCCTTGCACAGCACCGTCCGCTGAGCTTGGTCGTTCAGCTTCAGATGAACCCAGTCCACCGTGAAATCGCGGCGCCGCTCTTGAGCGCGTTTGATGAATTCCCCGCGTAGCTTCGCGCGGGTGGTTTGTGGTGGCACGGATTTCGCCTCGAAGATCTCGATGTCTCGCGAAACCCGTGACACGGCACCTCGACGTTCGAGCATGTAGTAGAGCCCGCGCCCGCGGTGGATGTCGTGATAGGCGAGGTCCAGTTGGGCCACTCTCGGATGTGAGAGTGTCATGCCGTGTTTGGCGCGGTATCGCTCGATCATGCGGTACTTGGTCACCCAGTCGATTTCGCGCTCGATCAGGCCCAGATCGCCGGTGTCGACCGCTTTGAGCGTGCGTTCCCACAGCTCCAGCACCCGGCGGATGACCGGCGTATCGATTTCACGACGTTCGACGAAGTTGCGAGCCTTGGTGAAGTACTCCTCCTGGATTTCCAGCGCCGAGGCCTCGCGCCCGCCGGCGAGGCGGACCTTGCGCCGTCCGGTGATGTCATGGCTGATCTCCCGGATGGCCCGGATGGGGTTCTCCAAGGCGAGATCACGCAGGCCGATGCCGGCTTCGATCATTCGTAGGACCAGGTCGGTGGCGCCCACCTTCAGCAGGGTGGTGCACTCGTTCATGTTGGAGTCGCCGACGATCACGTGCAGCCTGCGGTACCGCTCGGCATCGGCATGCGGCTCGTCACGTGTGTTGATGATGGGCCGGCTGCGGGTGGTGGCGCTGGACACACCCTCCCAGATGTGTTCCGCACGCTGGCTCACGGCGAACATGGCGCCCCGGGGGGTCTGCAGCACCTTTCCGGCACCGCAGATGATCTGGCGGGTGACCAGGAATGGAATCAGGACGTCAGCGAGCCGGGAGAACTCGCCGTGCCGACCGACGAGGTAGTTCTCGTGGCAGCCGTATGAGTTGCCGGCTGAGTCGGTGTTGTTCTTGAACAGGTAGACATCACCCACGATGCCTTCTTCGGCCAGGCGCCGCTCGGCATCGACCAGCAGCCCTTCGAGTACCCGCTCCCCTGCTTTGTCATGGGCGACAAGATCGGTGATCGAATCGCACTCCGGCGTGGCGTATTCGGGGTGGCTCCCGACGTCCAGATACAGACGTGCGCCGTTGGAAAGAAAGACGTTACTGCTGCGGCCCCAGGTGACTACCCGGCGAAACAGATAACGCGCGACCTCGTCGGGCGAGAGCCGCCGCTGACCTCGAAATGTGCACGTGACACCGTACTCGTTCTCTATCCCGAAGATGCGGCGATCCATGAATCGACTTTAGTCGTCCGGCTCGTCGGATGCGGTATCTGTTACGTCTCGATTTTCGTTGCTCAGTAAAGCCTCGAGTTGAGCGCCGCGAATGCGCCTGAATGTACGGCGGGGACGGCGCCGCTCCAGCACGGCGACCTCGAGCTGCGAAGTGGAGAGCTGGCGAGACTCCCCGCCCTCGTCGCGGCCCAGGGACTGCACTGCCAGACGTAGCGAGTCTTCGAGCGAGGCGGAGTGCTGGAAACCTTCACGAACATAGCCGGTCACCTGCTCGGCGGGCCCGCCCATCACGGCGAACCCGCTTTCGGAGAAGACCGAGCCGTCGTACACGATCCGGAAGATCTCGTCGCTGGCCTCATCCTGGCCGAGCTCGGCCACCACGATCTCGACCTCGTAAGCCTTGGGATCCTGCGTGAAGATGGTGCCGAGCGTCTGGGCGTAGACGTTGGCCAGCGCCCGGCCAGAGACGTCGGCACGGTCGAAGGCGTATCCACGAAGGTCGGCCAACCGCACGCCGGCCTGCCTGAGGTTCTCGAACTCGTTGTATTTGCCGACGGCCGCGAACGCAATGCGATCGTAGATCTCGCTGATCTTGTGCAGCGACGGCGACGGGTTCTCCGCGACGAACAAGATCCCGCCGGCATACTGCATGACGATGACCGAACGCGACCTGGAAATGCCCTTGCGGGCATAGTCCGCCCGGTCTTTCATGATCTGTTCAGGCGAGACATATCCGAACTGCATCGACACCAGTAGTGATCCTCTCGAGGCCAAGGTTGGTCAGATCAGGCGTGCGCCGCTAGCTCAACGGAGCTTGTGGCCCGTCGGGACGGCCACTCCGGGCCGAAACCACGCGGTCCACGATGGGAGCGACGTCATCCGTGGCGTACTGGTTGAAGCCGTTCTCATCTACCACGGCGATGATGGGAAAGATCTTCCGATGGAGGTCTGGGCCGCCGGTCGCGGAGTCGTCTTCGGCGGCGTCGTACAACGCCTGGACACCCGCGGTGACGGCGTCTTCAGCGGTGAAGTCGGAACGATAGAGCTTCTTCAGGGATCCGCGGGCGAAGACCGAGCCCGAGCCGACCGAATAGAAGTCATGTTCCTCGGACCGAGCGCCCGTGGGGTCGTACGAGAAGATCCGGCCGCGCTGGTCGCCCGGATCGAACCCGGCGAAGAGCGGGACGGCCACCAGCCCTTGCATGGCGAGGCCCAGATTCGCCCGGATCATGTGAGCCAACCGGTTCGACTTACCTTCCAGCGAGAGGACGGTGCCCTCGATTTTCTCGTAGTGCTCCAACTCGAGCTGGAAAAGCTGGACGAGTTCGAACGCGATGCCCATAGTGCCGGCGATGCCGACCGCGGAGAACTCGTCAGCCTGGAACACTTTCTGGGCATCTCGTTGCGAGATGAGGTGCCCCGCGGTGGCGCGGCGGTCACCAGCCATCACCACGCCCCCGGGGAAGGTCACCGCAACGATGGTGGTGCCGTGTGGGGCAAGCCCGGAGTGGTCCCTGCCGTCGCTGTGCCCGGCCAGCCGGCGCCCCGGCAAGAGGTCGGGGGCATAGTGCGTCAAAAACTCGGTGAATGACGACGTCCCCGTTGTCATGAATGCCGTCGGCAGCCGACCGATGTCGGACAGGTCCACTTACTCTCCACCTTTCTGGACGAATGACCTGACGAAATCTTCCGCGTTCTCTTCGAGGACCTCGTCGATCTCATCAAGCATGGAATCGACGTCGTCAGCGAGCTTCTCCTGCCGATCTTTGACATCTTCGGCAGCCTCAGTCGCCTGAGCCTCTTCGGCCTCGGTCTCTTCGTTCCGGCGAGGCTGTTTGCGCTGCTGCCCGCCGCTTGTGTCACGCGCCATCGTCAACCTCCGATCGTCGCCTAACTACGACCCTATCCGGGAAAGGTGACATCAGCGTCGCAGGGACCCGTCCAATACCGCAGAAGATCCTTCGCCCTGAGCGAACCGCCTGCTGAGCGCGGTGCGCTCGACGTTCCGTTCCTTGAGACGGAACGCCGAGCCCAGCCCCTAAGAGGCCGCGCAGAATGGGAGTCGCCTGGCTCGCGTACCCGAGCATCCTGGCTGGCGGCGTTGTCGTCAGTCGACGCACAAACCCAGTGCGACTCCTTCCTCCGCCTTGCCATCCAGGCGCCCGACCCCGCTCACTATCAGGCGCCCCATTCTGCGCGACCTCTAACGCGCGGTCAGCTCCGAGACCAGTTCCGCCGCCGTGTCACAACGATCCAGCAACGCACCGACGTGTGCTTTGGTGCCGCGCCGCGGATCGAGGGTGGGGACGCGCTGTAGTGCGTCGTGGCCGGGCAGATCGAAAATCACCGAGTCCCACGATGCGGCGGCTATGGTCTCGGCGTACTTGTCCAGGCAGCGCCCCCGGAAATATGCCCGGGTGTCTTCCGGCGGACCATAGACCGCACGAGTCACCTGCTCTTCGTTCAGCAGGCGTTTCATCCGCGACTTGGCCACCAGCCGGTGGTACAGCCCCCGCTCGGGGCGCACGTCGGAGTACTGGAGGTCCACCAGCTGGAGTTTCGGATTGGACCAGTCGAGTCCGTCGCGTTCGCGATATGACTCGAGCAGTGCCAGCTTCGCCACCCAGTCGAGCTGATCGGACAGCGACATCGGATCGTTTCCGAGAGCGGTCAGAATCGACTCCCAGCGATCGAGGACGTCCGCGGTGACCGGATCGATGTCCGAGCCGTAACGGTCTTCGACGAACTTGCGGGCTTGCTCCGCGTATTCGGTCTGCAACTGCACCGCGGTCAGCCTGCGGCCGTCGGTGAGCTCCACCTGGTGTTGCAGGCTGGGATCGTGCGAGACCTCATGCAGGGCCGTCACCGGGCGCTCTATCGCAAGGTCCCAGCCGAGGAAGCCATCCTCGATCATGGTCAGCACCAGCGCTGTGCTCCCCAGCTTCACATACGTGGAGATCTCCGAGAGATTCGCGTCGCCGACGATCACATGAAGGCGCCGATAACGTTCCGGGTCGGCGTGCGGCTCGTCACGAGTGTTGACAATCGGCCGTTTGAGGGTGGTCTCGAGGCCGACCTCGACCTCGAAGTAGTCAGCGCGCTGCGAGATCTGAAACCCGTCGCGGCCGCCGTCCTGGCCGAGGCCGACACGTCCGGCGCCGCAGACCACCTGCCGGGAGACAAAAAACGGCACCAGATGCCGGACGATGTCGGCGAACGGCGTGGCCCGGTTCATCAGATAGTTCTCGTGGCATCCGTACGAGGCGCCTTTGTTGTCCACGTTGTTCTTGTACAGCTGGATAGGTGCTGTGCCCGGAACATGTGCGGCGAAGCGCGCGGCCTCGGCCATGATGTGCTCGCCCGCCTTGTCCCACATGACCGCGTCGAGCGGGTTGGTGACCTCGGGCGAAGAGTATTCGGGATGTGCATGGTCGACGTAAAGTCGCGCGCCGTTGGTCAGGATGACATTCGCCAGGCCGATTTCCTCGTCGGTGAGCTGGCTCGGGTCGGCGCCGGTGCGGGAGAGCTCGAAGCCACGGGCGTCGCGCAGCGGGTTCTCTTCCTCGAAGTCCCAGCGCGCCCGCCTGGCCCGGGCACGCTGGCCCGCGTAAGCGTTCACCACCTGCGACGACGTGAGCATCGAGTTGGCTGCGGGATTGCTCGGCACCGAGATGCCGTACTCGGTCTCGATGCCCATAATGCGGCGTACGCTCATGCAACGAGCCTACGTGAGAGAAGCCCGATCACCAGTAGCCGGCCACGCGATTGACCACTGACGCACGCGGACCGTGGCGCGGCAACCGATGTGCTCGCGACCACGGTCCGGCGTGAGTGCTAGGCGTGAGCGCTACGCGTGAATGTGAGTGAGTGTCAGAGGTACTGGCCGGTGTTGGCAACGGTGTCGATCGACCGGCCGGCCTCGCTGCCGGTCTTGCCGGCGACCAGCGTCCGGATGAAGACGATACGCTCGCCCTTCTTGCCGGAGATACGCGCCCAGTCGTCCGGGTTGGTGGTGTTCGGGAGGTCTTCGTTCTCCTTGAACTCGTCGAAGCAGGCATTGAGCAGATGCTGTACGCGGATACCCTTGACGCCGGTGTCGAGTGCGTCTTTGATCGCCATCTTCTTGGCTCGATCGACGATGTTCTGGATCATCGCACCGGAGTTGAAGTCCTTGAAGTACAGCACTTCCTTGTCACCGTTGGCGTATGTGACCTCGAGGAACCGGTTCTCGTCGGTCTCGGAGTACATGCGCTCGACCGACCGCTGGATCATCGCCTCGACCGTCGCCGCTTTGTCGCCACCGTGCTCGGCGACGTCGTCGGCGTGCAGCGGCAGATCGGTGGTGAGGTACTTGCTGAAGATATCCTTCGCGCCTTCAGCGTCAGGACGCTCGATCTTGATCTTCACGTCCAGCCGGCCCGGCCGCAGGATGGCGGGGTCGATCATGTCTTCCCGGTTGGACGCACCGATGACGATGACGTTCTCGAGGCTCTCGACACCGTCGATCTCCGACAGCAACTGGGGAACGATGGTGTTCTCGACGTCGGAGGAGACACCTGAGCCGCGGGTACGGAACAACGAGTCCATCTCGTCGAAGAAGACGATGACCGGCGTGCCCTCGCTGGCTTTTTCCCGAGCCCGCTGGAACACCAGCCGGATGTGGCGCTCGGTCTCCCCCACATACTTGTTCAGCAGCTCTGGACCTTTGATGTTCAGGAAGTACGACTTGCCCTCCGACTTTCCGGTCTTGCGGGCGACCTCTTTGGCGAGAGAGTTGGCGACAGCCTTGGCGATCAGTGTCTTACCGCAGCCCGGCGGGCCATAGAGCAGCACGCCCTTGGGTGCCTGAAGATGATGCTCTTTGAAGAGGTCGGCATGTAGATACGGCAGCTCCACCGCGTCGCGGATCTGGTCGATCTGGCCACGGAGGCCGCCGATGTCCAGGTAGTCGATGTCCGGGACCTCTTCGAGGATCAGCTCTTCGACCTCGCTCTTCGGAATACGCTCGTACACGAAGCCCGCACGGGGTTCGAGCAGCAGCGAATCCCCGGACCGCAATCCAGAGTCACGCAGCGGCGAGGCAATGTGGACGACGCGTTCTTCGTCGGTATGCCCGATGACCAATGCGCGTTCGGTGTCGGCGAGCAACTCCTTCAACATCACGACCTCGCCGACACGCTCGTACTCCAGCGCTCGCACCACGTTGAGTGCCTCGTTGAGCATGACCTCCTGCCCAGGCTGCAGAGAGGCGATGTCGACTTCCGGGCTCACCGCCACCCGAAGCTTGCGGCCGCCGGTGAACACATCCACCGTCCCGTCCTCGTAGCGGGACAGGAATGTGCCGAAACCGGACGGGGGCTGTGCCAGCCGGTCAATCTCCTCTTTCAGTGTCACGATCTGGTCGCGGGCCTCGCGCAGAGTCACCGACAACCGTTCGTTCTGTGCGTTGACCGAAGCCAGGCGGGCCTCGAGAAAGGCCACCTCACCAGCGAGCTCAGAGGGCTCACGCCCCGATCCTCGACGTGTGTGCTCGAAGCCGTCGTCATGCGTTGCCACGGTCGCACCTCCTCGTCAGGCTTCCTCGATAACCTGACCCTACATTCGCTTAGCCAGATTGCGCCGCCCATAGGCTCGTCGTGACGAGATGGTGACGTAGATGATCACCCAACCCCAGCCGCATCCGGTCGCGATCCTCAGTCCCCACCCTCGTCAGAGCGGTTCTGCGCGCTCGGGGCCGGCCGCCGTCTCCGCAACGGAGCCGGCACTCCGGGAGCCATCCGGCGTGTCGTCACCAGGAATCCGGTGTGCCCGACCATCCGGTGGCTCGGCCGCACCGCGAGCCCTTCCACATGCCATGTACGCAGCATCGTCTCGCTGCTCATGGGTTCGGTGAATCCTCGGTGTTCCCGCAACGCCTCGACGACCGTCGACAGTTGTGTGGTGGTCGCCACATAGACGCACAGAACGCCACCTGGTACTAGGACGGGCGCCACCGCATCCAGGCACTCCCACGGAGCCAGCATGTCGAGGATCACCCGGTCGGCGTCGGCGTCGTCGATCTCATCGGCCAGGTCGCCGACGGTCAATTGCCAGGCTGGATGCGGTCCCCCGAAGAAACGTTCCACGTTCTGCGTCGCGATCTTCGCGAAGTCGGCCCGGCGTTCGTAGGAATGAACCTGCCCCTCGGCGCCGACGGCCCGCAGCAGTGACATCGTCAACGCTCCTGAACCCACTCCGGCCTCCACCACCCTGGCGCCGGGATAGATGTCAGCCATCCCGATGATCTGCGCGGAGTCCTTGGGGTAGATCACCGTGGCGCCGCGGGGCATCGACAGGACATAGTCGGAGAGCAATGGACGCAGCGCCAGATAGACCGTTCCGCCGGTTGACGTGACCAGACTGCCCTCGGGCTGCCCGATCAGAGCATCGTGCTCGAATGATCCCTTGTGGGTGTGGAACTCACGCCCTGCTTCGAGCGTGATCGTGTGATGACGTCCCTTCGGGTCGGTGAGCTGGACCTGATCGCCCACCCGGAACGGACCGGAACGTCGTCTTGTCTCGGTCGTCGGCATGCGACGAAGGCTATCCGGGCGCCGCCACAACCCGCGCGAGCAGGGGCCACGCTCACTATCCGGCGCTCCTACACGCGCGGACTCTCAACGGCCGGACAGCGCGGCGTCGACGTCAGCGGCGGCCAGCACTCCGTACACCGCCCCGTCCTCGTCGACGACGAGATACTCGGATGCGAGATCCGCGCGGATGGCGCGGAGCAGGTCTTCACCGCGGACGTCCAGCTTGACCACCATCCCGTCGCGCAGCGACCGCGCGATGTCGGAGATGGGCACCCATGGCCGGCGCTCTTCCGGCATAGCCGCCAGCGCCGCCCCACTGACCAGGCCGGTCGGGCGGCCGGCGCTGTCCACGACGACCATCGCGGTGGCACTCTGCTCACTCGCCCGGCGCAGCGCCTCCGAGACCGGCTGGTCGGCCTGGACCGTTACCGCGGGCCGGGCCAGCCGGCCTGGATCCAGCTGCGGCAGCCTGGCGCGCATCCGCCCGACTGCCAGGCTCTGCGTCGCGCCGGTCCAGAGCATCGCCGCCACGAGTACGGCCCACAGGAGCCCGAACGTCGTTGGGCGCCCGCCTCCGGCGAGGAACGGCACGCCTAGCACCAGGACTGCGAGGACCTGCCCGGCCCGGCCCGCGACCAGCGTCCCCCGGTGCTCGTCGCCGCTGATCCGCCACACGACGGCACGCAGCATGTGCCCGCCGTCCAGCGGCAGTGCCGGCAGCAGATTGAAGGCCCCGACGATGATGTTCGCCGCGGCCAGCACTCGCAGCAGGTATTCCGCGATGTCACCGGTGACGGGCACCGAGGCGGCATAGGCCAGCAAGCCGAGGGCCAGCGAAACCGCAGGCCCCGCGGCCGACACGAGCAGGTCGCGCCCGGGGGTGGGCGACTCCCGTTCGATT
Source organism: Phytoactinopolyspora mesophila (assembly GCF_010122465.1). Classification (NCBI taxonomy): domain Bacteria; kingdom Bacillati; phylum Actinomycetota; class Actinomycetes; order Jiangellales; family Jiangellaceae; genus Phytoactinopolyspora; species Phytoactinopolyspora mesophila. The sequence goes on from NZ_WLZY01000001.1 coordinate 748,176, forward strand.
TCGGTATGCCCCCCGAGGAAGTGCAGTGTGATTCCACGTACCGGCAGGCCGAAGCCGAGCGCGGTGAGCGCGTGGCTCACCTCGTGCAGAAATACCGACAGGTAAAGCAGCACGGCGAAGGCGAAGGTGATCGCGTAAGTGCCCGCGCCCAGATCCGGAAAACTGCGTCCGACGAACGGTTCGAACCCGACGGTGATGACGGCTGCCACGATGAACCAGGTGGGGCTGACGTAAACAGGTACTCCGGCCATTCGCCCGAGTCGAAGGTTTTGCCAGCCGCCGATCCGCATACCCCGAAGCCTACGGCCGCCCCTCAGAGCCTGACGCAGACCCACCGGACCAGAACGCCGGTTGTCCCGGCCGACATTGTCGGTCTGGTCGTCTACGCTTCTCGGCAATGAATACACCAGTGGCGAGCAACGCCTCCACGGCTGGCGAGCATCCTCCTCCGCCGGTGCTGAGCCTGTCGCCCTCTCGCGCCGCTGATTTCATGAGTTGCCCGTTGTTGTATCGCTTCCGCACCATCGACCGGCTTCCCGAGCCCCCCAGCCCCGACGCCGCGCGCGGCACAGTGGTGCACACGGTCCTGGAGCGGCTGTTCGAGCTGCCGGCTGCGGAGCGTACGCCGGACGTAGCCATCCGGCTGATCCGCCCGGCATGGGATCAGTTGCTGGCCGCTGAGCCGGAGGTCGCCCACCTCTTCGGCGCGGAAGCCGCCGCTCTGGAGACGTGGCTCACCAGCGCCGAGCAGCTTGTCGAGCGCTACTTCACACTCGAGGACCCGCAGCGCTTCGAGCCGGCCGAGCGTGAGCTCTACGTCGAGACCACGCTGGACTCCGGGCTGCGGCTACGCGGCTATGTTGATCGGCTCGACCGGGCGCCTGCCACGGGTGAGATGCGGGTGGTTGACTACAAGACCGGCAAGGCGCCCCGCGCCGGATTCGAACAACGCGCCATGTTCCAGATGCGGTTCTACGCGCTGGTGCTCTGGCGCCTCCACGGCACCGTTCCACGCCTGCTCCAGTTGATCTATCTCGGAAGCGGCGAGATCCTGCGATATGAGCCCGATGAGGCCGATCTGCGCGCCACCGAACGCAAACTCGGCGCGTTGTGGGACGCCATCAACCGCGCTACGGAGAACAAAGACTGGCGGCCCAGCCCCAGCCGCTTGTGCGACTGGTGCGCCCATCAGGCGCTATGCCCGGAGTTCGGCGGCACCCCGCCGCCCGTACCTGAGTCGCCGGTCGCGCTGGAGTCCGACACCGAGGCTCCGTCGCCCAGGACCTCCGGCGCTGATCTCTGAGGCATACCGCTGGCTTGCCAGGCAATCGTCCTGAGGGCGGAGACCATCGATCCGCGCTGAGGATGACAGTTTCGCCGAAGTCGCCACCTACCGTTGGTGTACATGACAGGGCGGCCCCTCCCACATTCACGCTTCAATCCGAGGTTGTTCGACGGTGTGCTGGTGACGGTGCTGCTCGCCGTCGGGGTCGGGTCCATCTTCCTGTATTCCGACACCGTCGGCGCTCATCTGGACGGTGACGCCCTGGGCGTGTTCATCATCGTGCTCACCACCCTTCCGCTACTGCTACGCCGCCGGTATCCGGGGGCGGTCGGGCTGTTCGTCCCGGTCGCGATGCTGCTGTATCTCGAATGGGACTATGCCGCCCTGACAGCGTTGCCGATCATGCTGATCGCCGCCTATTCCGTGGGCGCCTACGCCAGGTTGGGCATGGCTCTGGCGACGCTGGGCGTCCATCTGGCCGTGACGGTGACCTTCCTCGTGCTCTCACTGGACGAGGTCAGCCTCCGCGGCACGTTCACGTACAACCTCTTGTTCATTGCTCTGGGCTTCGGCGGCGCGGTCGTGATCGGTCATGGCATGCGCCAGCAGCGGATCTACACGAGCGCGCTCGAAGCGCGCGCCGACCAGCTGGAGCAGAGCCGCGACGCCGAACTACGCGCCGCGCTGATCGAGGAACGCTCGCGGATCGCTCGCGAGCTCCACGACGTCGTGGCCCACCACGTCTCGGTGATGACCGTTCAGGCCGCGGGCGCCCAGCGCTCGCTCGACCGGAATCCCGAGGGCAGCGCCGAGGCGTTACGGTCAATCGAGAGCACCGGTCGCGCGGCTCTCGGCGAGATACGCCGGCTCCTCGACATCTTTCGCGGGAGCGAGCAACGCCAGGCGCCGGAATGGACAACCCACCGTGGCCCCCAACCCGGTGTAGCCGACCTCGAGGAACTCATCGAGCAGGTACGCGCCGCCGGAGTGCACGTGGACCTCGTCGTCGAACCTGGTCTGCATGACGTTCCCGCCGGGGTCAACGTGACCGTCTTCCGGATCGTGCAGGAGGCGTTGACCAACACCCTCAAGCACGCCGGCCCGTCGAAGGCGGAGGTTCAGCTGTCGCGCACCGCCGACGCCTTGCTGGTCCGCGTGCGCGACGACGGCCGCGGCATGGCGGCCGGCCTCGAGGACCGCCGCCGCGGGCACGGCCTGCTCGGCATGCGAGAACGGGTCACCCTCTATGGTGGGACGTTGGCGGTCGGGCCACGTCCGGAGGGCGGGTACGAGGTACGGGCGCGGATACCTTTCGACCCTTCTGAACATGCGGCGGTGCCAAGATGACGGAGACCCACCCGATCCGGGTCCTTCTCGTCGACGATCAACCTCTATTGCGCACGGGCTTCCGGATGATCCTGGAGGCAGAGTCCGATATCGCTGTCGTCGGTGAGTCCGGGGACGGAGAGGCCGCTCTCGCCGCCACCCGCGCTTTGCTGCCCGACGTCGTGCTCATGGACATCCGGATGCCGCGAATGGACGGCGTCGAGGCCACCCGCGCCATCACGGGCACCGCACGGGAGGAGCCACCCCGCGTACTGGTGCTCACCACCTTCGATCTCGACGAGTATGTCGTCGAAGCGTTGCGAGCCGGAGCCAGTGGGTTCTTGCTGAAAGACGTCCCGGCGGATCAGCTGGTGAACGCGATCCGCACCGTGGCCCGCGGCGATTCCGTGGTGGCGCCCAGTGTCACCCGGCGGCTGCTGGACATGTTCGCGGCCCGGCTGCCCGCCAGCGACGCTCCCACCCCGGCCAGCCTGTCCCACCTGACCGCACGAGAACGCGAAGTTCTGATCATGGTGGCGCGCGGGATGTCCAATGCCGAGATCGCGTCCGAGCTCGTGGTCTCCGAGACCACCGTCAAAACCCATGTCGGCAACCTGCTGACCAAACTCGGGGTCCGCGACCGCGTCCAGGCCGCGATCTATGCCTACGAAAGTGGCCTCGTCACGCCGGGCGCTCTCTGAGTGCTCTAGGGCTGAGTGCTCTAGGGCTGAGCGGCTCCGGGAGATGGAGTCTCTCCTTGCCCAGCAGACTCGGTCGCAGGGAGGCTTCGCCATCGATCTCCCTCGCTGATGCCCACCACACCATGGAGAGACTCCATCTCCCGGAACCCCTCAGGGCCCCGGAGTCACTCAGCGCCCCAGATACGCTCACCAACCCGCAGGCGCCTCCAGCGTGGCCGCGATGGTCTCCGGGGTCGCGGCCGGGCGCCGACGCCACATACCCGCGCCCGCTCCGGGTGCCGGGGGATCCAGCCTCCGTAGGCCTCCCGGCCGCGTCCGCCCGCGCCGAGAATGGCTACCCGCACCTGACCAGGCTCGCTCACGGTTTCCCCCTTAAGACCCCGGCGCCGAGACGTTATTCTCCGTGGGTTCTGCCGAGGCTGGTACCGGCAGTGCTCGACCCTCCAGTTCGGCCAGCGCCATCAACACTGTCGCGCCGGTGAGTCCTAGCGGGGCCACGGCAGCCGGTGTGCCGGCGGCAGTGACCTTCTCGGGCAGCGAGCCGAGCCTTGTCCGGCGCAGATCCAGCCAGCTGAGCAGCCGGTGCGCCATGGCTGTCTCGCCGGTGGCCGCCGCGGTGAGGGCGTGCAGGGAGACTTGCGGCGTCCACGCGGTGGCGCGATCGGTCCATTCTTCGCCGGGCCGCACGCCGCCGTTGGCGACCGTCGTCGCGTCGACTGCTTCGCGCCAGGCCACGTGTACTAGCTCAGAGGGAGGCCGGAAGGGCGGCAGCAGGAAGGCGACGGAGGCATCGCGCCCCCCGCGACCACTTACCCGGCGGCAGTACCCGTGCCGTCCGAACTGCTCGTCGATCGCTGCACTCAACCCCGTCGCGGCGTTGTGAGCCTGCTCGGCGAGGGCCGCCCGGCTCGGATCGCCGCTGCCCGCCAGCAAATCCCGGCCGCACCGGAGGCCGAAAAGCAATGGTGCCGCCGAACCGAGTGTGGCTTCTTCAACGTCCATCTCCCAGAAGTCTTGCGACGCGCGCGGCAGGTGCGTTACCGGATCGAGCGCGTCCACGCCGGCCCGTACGGCTGCGTCGATCATGCTCATCAGGGGCCCTGGCTCCCCACCACCGGTCTTCCACCACACCCAGCTCGCCCACAGGGTCCAGCCGTTGCCGTCCAGCTGCCGGCCCCTGCCGTCCGGAACGTCGCCCGAGCCGTCCGGCAGGTAGCGGGCCTGCCAGCCGCCGTCGTCCTCCTGCATCGCCGCGACGTACTCCAGCTGCCGCCGCGCGTCGTCATGCCGGCCGATCAGACACAGGGCTACCGCCATGAAACCCGTGTCTCGCGGCCACACGTAACGCCAGTACGGGCTGCCCGCCGCCACCGCGGCTCCGTTCGGGAAGGTCAGCGCGTCGATGTCGGTCACGGCCACTTGCGCCATGTCCGCGTATGGAGTGTCACCTCCAGGCAGTGCGGCCCGCTCGAGCCACGCCCGCGCGCGCTCGGCCTGTTCCAGCGTCGCCGCTGCCGCACCGGGCAGCTTGGCACCCGCGGGATCCAGAAAAGCGGTGCCCGGGTACCGGAGCACACCGGAATGGGGAGGAACGACGACGGGTGCGCCGTCCGTACCCGTCACGACGCCGTCGGAGTACAGCCGGGTCTCGGGTTTCCACGCCGTCCCACGGGTCCCGAGCGCTCCAGCTCCCGCATCGGTCATGCATTGTCCTGCTGGGTGAACGTCACGGTGCTGAAGTCGTAGCGGTCACCGCGGTAGAGCGAGCGCCCGTGCTCGACCTTGCGGCCGTGCTGGTCGTAGCCGCTCTGCACCACATACAGCCCTGCCGCGCGCTCGGGGACGCCGAACAGTTCGGCCGTGGGGGTGTCGATGTTCATCGCGCTGATGCGGCGCTCGTGCCGGGATATCCGGATGCCGTATTCCTTGGCGAACAGCGCGTACAGCGATGCTTCCAAGTCGTGATCGAGCAGCCCGGGAAACAGCCGCGCCGGCAACCGGACTCGCTCGATGGACAACGGGACCTCGTCAGCCAGCCGAACCCGGATGATCTCGTAGAACTCCGAGCCGGGCTCGATGGAGAGGTCGTGGGCAACATTGAAATCAGCCTCGGCGACGTTCGCCTCCACCAGCCGCGAGCCGGGGGTCCAGCCGCGTTCCCGGATCTCTTCGGAGAAGGACTTCAGCACCGGCGCCTTGGACACGTGCGGAGCCGCGACGAACGTGCCCACCCCCGGTGCCGATCTCAGCAGGCCCTCCTCTTCCAGCAGCTTCAGCGCCGCACGAACTGTCACCCGCGACACGCCGAACAGCTCGGCGAGGCTGCGTTCGGACGGGAGCACGTCGGCAGGCTGCAGTGTGTTGATGAACTGTTTCACCAACAGGTCGCGCACTTGCCGGGGTTTGACCGAGGGCCGGGCCATCACTACCTCTCGCGATCCGATGAACATACCAGTGGTCATCTTCTTAGTACGGTGTTGAGGGGGATATTATCGCCTCGGTTGTTCAGTTAGCTAGACCGACGGTCTATAAACTCATCCGGCGCTGCCTCGCGCCTGAGGCGGTCCGGTGACATATCCCGCCGAGCGGCATGTTCCCTGGCCCAGCCACTACTGGAGTTGCTCGATGCCCGCTGCCACCACCACGTATCTCGAGGCCATCCGGCGCCTGCTCACCCAGCTCGAGGAGCACGAGACCAGCGCCATCGATCAGGCCGGCCAGCGCGTCGCCCAAAGCATCACCGCCGGAGGGGTTCTGCACGTCTTCGGCAGCGGGCACTCCATGCTGGCAGCGATCGAACCGACCGTGCGGGCCGGCGGACTCGCTGCGGTCAACCTACTCTTCGACGCTGCCCTCTCCCCCACGGACCCGTCCCGCGTCTCGACGGTCGAGCGGCTGCCGGGCTATGCCGGCACGATTCTGCAGCACACGTCCGTCGAGCCCGGAGAGGTCCTGATCGTGATCTCTCACTCGGGGATCAACCCCGTGCCCATCGAGATGGCCGCCGGAGCGCGCGAGCGCGGCCTCACCGTCGTGGCTGTGACCAGCCTGGAGCATTCCCGCCGCGCGAGCTCACGGCACGTGTCCGGCCGCCGCCTGTATGAGGTCGCTGACATCGTGGTGGACACGCACGCCCCGTTCGGCGATACCACGGTCGACCTCGCGAGCGCCGGCACCGGGGCCGTCTCCACCATTCTGGCGTGTGCCGCCGTCAATGCCATTACCGTGCGCGCCGCGGAACTGCTGGCCGGCAACGGCGCAGACGTCCCGGTTCTGGTCAGTCAGAACGTCGACGGCGGCGACGATCACAACGAGCGCCAGATCGAGCGCTATCGCCGGTAGCCCGCAACCAGATCGGGGACAGGTCGGGGCAGATCGAGGGCGGGTCGGGGACAAGTCGGGGTCTCCGGCTCATTCTCCGGGATGACAGCCGCGCCCGGCTCGTTCGTCCGGTGGAGCGGCCAGACCCCTCCAAGATGTGATCTAGCAGCGCAGATGCACCCCTACGGTGGTCATAGTGAACAACGAGACCGAGGAGTCACTGTGACCAGCACCCATCAAGCCGGCCCTCCAGCGGCCCATGCCGTTGACCTCACCAAGGTCTACGGTTCCGGGGATACCCAAGTGGTGGCGCTGGGCGGTGTGAGCGTCGAATTCACCGCCGGGCAATTCACCGCGATCATGGGACCGTCCGGCTCCGGCAAATCGACCTTGATGCACTGCATGGCCGCGCTGGACACTCCTAGTACTGGCCAGGTCTTCATCGGCGATGTCGAGCTGAGCTCCCTGAACGACAAGAAGCTGACCAGGATCCGCCGTGACCGGCTCGGCTTCATCTTCCAGGCTTTCAACCTGGTGCCCACGCTGACTGCCCAGGAGAACATCACCCTTCCCCTCGACATCGCCGGCACCAAGGTGGACCAGGAATGGTTCGCCACGGTTGTCGCCACCGTCGGACTTGGCGACCGGCTGAAGCACAAGCCCAACGAACTCTCCGGCGGCCAGCAGCAGCGCGTCGCCTGCGCCCGTGCGCTGGTCAGCCAACCCGACATCATCTTCGCCGACGAGCCCACCGGAAACCTCGACTCGCGTTCCAGCGCCGAGATCCTCGCGTTCCTGCGCCGGTCGGTCCGTGAATTCGGCCAGACGATCGTCATGGTCACCCACGACCCTGGGGCGGCGGCCCACGCCGACCGGGTGCTCTTCCTCGCTGACGGCCAGTTCGTCGACGAGATGATCGATCCCACCGCCGAGAAGGTTCTCGAACGGATGAAGAGCTTCGACGCCACGACCGCCGGGCAGGTGGCGTAAGCCCATGCTGCGCGCCACTCTCAAGAGTCTCGCCGCCCGCAAGCTGCGGCTCGGTATGAGCGCCTTCGCGATCGTCATCGGCGTGGCGTTCGTCGTCGGCTCCTTCGTCTTCACCGACACACTCAACCGGACATTCAGCGACATCTTCAGCGACCTCAACGCCGACGTCGTCGTCGGGCCCGCGACGCCGGAAGGCCAAGACTCGTTCGTCTCGATGGCTGGTTCAGGCGCCGGCGTGGCCGTGCCCGCCGCCGTCGTCGACGAAATCGCCCAAGTTCCCGGTGTGGAGCGAGCGATCGGCGAGGTGGAGAACTCCAGCGTCTACATCCTCGACAAGGACGACAAGGTCGTCGGCGTCGCGGGTGCTCCAGGCATCGCCGTGAACTACCTCGAAGGGATGGCCGAGGATGGCGACGACGTTCTCCAGCTCGTCGACGGCCGTCCACCCGAACGGCCCGGAGAGGTGGTCGTCGATGATCAGACCATCGACAAGACCGGCTACGAGATCGGGGACGAAGTCTCGATCATCACGCTGGGAGACGAGCCCAGGATCACCGCCGACATCGTGGGGATCGTCCGGTTCGGCGATGACGGCAGCCTGGCCGGTGCCAGCTTGGTGGCCTTCGAGACCAGCACCGCACAAGAACTCTTCCTGGACGGCGAGAACGCCTTCAGCCAGGTCCAGATCACCGCTGAGGCCGGTATCGAACCGGAGGAGCTGCGCGCGAGCGTCGCTGCTGTCTTGCCGGACACCCTGGAGGCACGTACCGGAGCGGAGGTGGACGACGAGTTCGCCTCGGCCGTCGAGGAAGGCATCGGGTTCTTCAACACGTTCCTGCTGGTGTTCGCCGCCATCGCGCTGTTCGTCGGAGTCTTCCTCATCCTCAACACGTTCTCGATCCTGGTCGCACAGCGCAGCCGGGAGATGGCGCTGTTCCGTGCGCTCGGCGCCGAGCGACGGCAGGTCACCCGGTCGGTGATGATCGAGTCCGTGGTCGTAGGTCTGGTCGGAGGCACACTCGGGCTCGTGCTCGGGCTGGGCATCGCCTGGCTGCTGCAGGTGGTCTTCGCCGCGTTCGGCATGGACTTCGGGACCGGGCTCGTCCTCCAGCCGCGAACCGTCGTTGTCGCCTACGTGGTCGGAGTGCTGGTCACCATGGTGGCGGCCTTCGTGCCAGCGCGCCGCGCCGCCAAGATCCCACCGATCGCCGCGATGCGCGAGGACGCCACACTGCCGGAGTCTTCACGGCGCACGCGCTGGCTGATCGGCGGCGCCGTCACCGTCGTCGGCGCCGCGGCCATGGTGGCCGGGCTGGCCGACATCGCGACCAATGCGTTGCTCTTCGTCGGCGCCGGTGTCCTCGCGGTCTTCGTCGGTGTGGCCCTGCTGGCACCCATCATCTCGGTTCCCATCATCTCGGTGATCACCAGCTGGTATCCACGGGTCTTCGGAACCACCGGCCGGCTCGCCAAGCAGAACGCGATGCGCAATCCGCGCCGGACGGCCGCGACCGCTTCCGCCTTGATGATCGGCCTGGCCTTGGTCTCGGCGATCGCCGTCGTGGGCGCGTCGACCAAGAAAAGCACCGACGAGGCGCTCGACGATGGCCTGAACGCTGACTTCGTCATCGCCAATGCCACTCCCGGGCAGCCGTTCTCGCCCGAGGTCGGCGAACGGGCCCAACAGACCGAGGGTGTCGACACCGTCGCCGTCGTGCGCTACGTGTTCGCCGTCGTCGACGGATCCCAGGACATGATCACAGCCCTGGAACCGGACGCCTTCAACCAGGCCAGTCCGATCGAGATGGTCGAGGGTGCCCTCGACGTGTCCGGGGACGGCGCCATCGTGGGCGAAGGTCGCGCCGACCGCGACGGCATCGACATCGGGGACACCGTCAGGTTCGATGTCACCGGCGGTCATGCCGAGGTGACCGTGGCCGGCATCTACGACGACGACCACCCGCTGCTCGGCGGTGGCTTCCTCGTCGGGCTGGACACGCCGCGTGCCGCCGGGCTGCCAGATGCCGACTCGACGCTTTATGTCCTGGCCGCGGACGGAGCCGACATCACGCAGGTGCAGGCCGCCCTCGACCAGGCGACGGCGGAACTTCCCACGGTGACGGTACAGAACCGGGAGGAATACAAGCAGGCATCCCGCGACGGCATAGACCAGATGCTGAACATCGTCTACGCGCTGCTGGGCCTGGCCGTACTCATCGCCATCCTCGGCATCGTCAACACCTTGGCGCTCTCAGTGCTGGAACGCACCCGGGAGGTGGGCTTGCTGCGGGCGGTGGGCCTGAGCCGCCGGCAGCTTCGCCGGACGGTGCGGCTGGAGTCGATCGCCATCGCGGTGCTGGGTGCGGTGCTCGGCATCGGGCTGGGGCTGTTGTTCGGTATCTCGCTGCAGCAGGCGCTCTCCGACGACGGGCTCGCTGTCCTGGACGTGCCGCTCGGGCAGCTGATTGCGTTCGTGGTCATGTCCGCGGTGGTCGGCGTGCTGGCGGCGGTGTGGCCGGCCCGGCGGGCGGCCAAGCTCGACGTGCTGCGGGCGATCACCACCGAATAGGTGATCCCGGCAAATGGGGTGTTTCCTCGCCCAGCAGGCTCGGTCGAGGGGAGGCTTCGCCATCGGTCTGCCTCGCCAGCTGATGGTCGCGCTCGCCATGCCCAGCACACCATGGAAAGACCCCATTTGCCGGGCCCATAGACCGTCGGATCCTCAAAGGGGGACGAACACATGTGGGCGCTTCTTGTACTCGCTGGATCGCTGAACGACGGGTCTGCGGACCGTGGCTCAGCGGCCGGCGGGGCCGGCTCCGAACGCGGCGACGAGTCCGGCGGGATCGATGCCGGCAAGCGTCTCGACGAGCGCCAAGCCCGGCCGGGGCTCGAGGCCGACGGTGTTCGGAACGCCCAGCACCGGCATTCCGGCCGCGATGCCGGAGGCAACGCCGGTCGGTGAGTCCTCGATGACCACACAGTCGGCCGGGGACACCCCGAGCTCCGCGGCGGCGGCGAGGTACGGCTCGGGGTGCGGTTTACCCTTGCTGACCGAATCACCGGTGATCACGGCGGCGAACGTGTCGGAGGGCAGCTGGCTGATCACTGCGTCGGCGAGTACGCGGTAAGACATTGTCACCAGCGCGCATGGCACACCGGCCGCACTCAGCTGCGAGAGCAGCTCCACGGCTCCCGGGCGCCACTCGACGCCCTGTTTGACACCGGCCAGTACCTCGCTGAGCAGGCGATCGACGACCTCGGCCGCAGTGATCGGGAGACCGGCCTTGTTCCGGATGTACTCCCCCGCCTTCAGCAGTTCACTGCCGACGAGCGCCAGGCTGTCCGCCTCGGTCCACACCCCGCCGTGGCTTTTGACCAGGTCTTGCTCGGCGGCGATCCAGAGTGGTTCGGTGTCGACGATGGTGCCGTCCATATCCCACAGGACGGCGGCCGGATTTCGGGATAACACGGTCCCATCCTCGCATGTCACCGACTGCCCGCTGCGGGACGCTACGTTGTGTCCTGCAACTCGAGCGTCATCGGGCTCAGTCCGCAGGACGCTACGTTGCGTCCTGCAGCGCGAGGCGGAATCGGATGTGAAACCATCAACGGATGCACCCTCAACCAGTCAGACACGCCCCGGCGACCGCGACGCTCGCGGTGTGGCCTCGTAGTCTGACTGTTGACAGTGTCACCGACGGGGAAGGATCAGAGTGATCGAACTCGAGAGCGTTCCGCAACTGCGCGAGCCGGTTCTCATCGCCGCGTTCGAAGGGTGGAACGATGCCGGCGAGTCGGCGACGGCCGCCGTTGAACACCTCGAGCAGATCTGGCAAGCCGAACCGCTTGCGTCGCTCGATCCTGATGAGTATTACGACTTCCAGGTCAACCGTCCCGTCGTCTCCCTCGACGCCGACGGCATCCGCAGCGTGCGCTGGCCCACCACCCGGATCACCATCGCTCAGAGCCCCGAACTTTCTCGCGACGTCGTGCTCCTGCGGGGTATCGAGCCCAACATGCGCTGGCGGGGTTTCTGCGCAGAGCTGCTGGGGGCTGCGGCGGAACTCGGCATCGAGCAGGTGATCTCCCTCGGAGCGCTCCTCGCCGACGTGCCGCACACCCGCCCGGTCCCCGTCACCGCCACGACGAGCGATCCAGACGGTGCCAGCGCGCTGGGCCTGGAGCCGTCGCGCTACGAGGGCCCCACGGGCATCGTCGGCGTTTTCCAGGACGCTGCGACGGTCGCCGGGCTCGACGCGATCTCGCTCTGGGCCGCAGTTCCCCATTACGTCGGCCAGTCCCCCTGCCCCAAGGCCACCGTCGTGCTGTTGCGGCGGCTGGAGGACCTGCTGGAGATGGCGGTGCCGCTGGGCGACCTGCCGGAGCAGGCCGAAGCGTGGCAGCACGGCGTCGAAGAGCTCGCCCAAGAAGACAGCGATGTCGCCGAGTACGTCAGCCGGCTCGAAGAAGCCTCCGACGCCATCGATCTCCCCGAAGCCTCAGGGGAACACATCGCCCGGGAGTTCGAGCGCTACCTGCGCCGCCGCGGCATCGGCGACACCTGATTCGCGCGGCATCTTCCGTGAACATACGGTCGCTCCGTGTGATGCGTTCGCGGCTCGAGCCACCGAACTGCTTGGCTATTCGAGGGTGACAGGTTGCGGGAATCCACCGTCCCCGCGCTGGCCGGCGACGTGGTCGTCCGGACATGGCAAATCTGCCATGGCAGTCCGCCTCGTGTCGATCTCCACTGTGTATCGGACGCACAGAATCACCGTTGCATCGTCGTAAGTCCAGCCACCGCCGGTTATGGCACGCGCCCTAAACGACACTCCGATCTCCACAGCGCTATTCTCTCCGTCCGCGACATGGAAGACCTGCCTGGAGGCACCCGGCGACTCCGCCGTCGCCAGTACCGCACCTCGTACCCGTGCCTCGTCTATGTCACCGACCGCTTCTGCGATCTCGCCCTCAAGCGCCAGCGCCCGACTGCGGACTTCTGCGGTCGCTTCCTCCAAGGCGCTTGGGGCCTGGCAACCGGAAAGAGCCACCAAGACCGCTAAGCTCACGGCCCCCGAAGCGCCATGCAGACGTCTCGTCACAATGATGAACACTAGTTGACGAATATGGTCACTTAGTGTTCATGATCATGAGGAGGTCAGCCGTTGAAGGCGCGGGGCACGGTGTCGTCGAGTTCGACAGGCTCCGGCCACGGTGCGTGCCCGGCCAGTCGCAGCCAGCGCACCAGGAGCTTGCGGCGCAGCCGTTGCGCGCCGCGGACCAGCTCGTTGTGGAATCGCCTGGCGTGTGCCGCGCGCCGGCAGGCCATCCCCAGCTCACCCAGTGCCTCGGCGAGCTCCGGTTCCTCATCCCGCCAGACGGCCAGTTCCTCAGGCTCGTCGAGGGCGGCACCCAGCACGGCCGTGAGATCGCTTTCAGCTTGGTGCCGGCCGTCCTCGTCGACAGTGCGAGCCCGCGACGCGGCGTCGGCGATCACGACTGACGTCGCGGGATCGAGCAGGTTGGACGTGGCCAGCTCCAGCGCCGACGCCGAGCGCCGCAGCAGCTCCGCGTCGAGCACCGCCCTGGAGGCGTCCACGCGGGCGTGGAGCCGGTCCAGACGTCCCGCGGTCCAGGAGAGGTAGATGCCCAACAGCAGCAGTACGCCACCGGCAACCAGAATCCAGATCACAAAGGTGGACACTATCGACCCGGCATCCGGAATCGGCGGCTGGCCGCCGGCGTGCCGACGGCGAGAACCATCTCGTAGACGGACAGCACCTCGGTCGTGATCTCCGACCAGTCGTAGCGGCGCACTGCCGCCGAAGCGGCGTCGCGGTAGCGCTGCCGGCGTTCATCGTCGGCCAGGAGTGCGCACGCCTCGGTCGCGAGAGAATCCGCGTCGCCCACTGGAACCAGCGAGCCGAGCCTGCCGTCGTCCAGCACGGCGCGAAACGCGGCGAGATCACTCGCGAGCACCGGCGCCCCGGCCGCCATCGCCTCGACCAGGACGATGCCGAACGACTCACCGCCGGTGTGCGGCGCGATGTAGACGTCGCTACTGGCCAGCATGGCGGCCTTCTCGTCGTCGGTCACGGCGCCGAGGAATGTCACCGCGTCGCGGTGCTCAGCCGGAATCTGCGCGCGGGCCTCTTCGACGTCGCCGGGGCCGGCGACCAGCAGCCGGGCGCCGGGGAAGTCGGTGTGGATGGTCGGCCATGCCGCGAGGAGCACCGGCAAGCCCTTGCGGGGCTCGTCGACCCGGCCGAGGAACGAGAGGGTGCCACCATCACCCTGCCAGTCGGGGCGGGGCTGCACGTCGAAACGGTCGACGTAGAGTCCATTCGGGATGAGCACCGCGTCACCGCCCAAGTGCTGCACGATAGTTCGCCGGGCCTCTTCGGACACCGCGATGCGAGCGCTGAGCTTCTCCAGAGTCGACTGCAAGATCCCGTGCGCGGCGCTGAGCACGCGGGAACGCTTCGAGCCCTGGTGGAATGTGGCCACCGCCGGGACGTCGGCCCACCAGGTGGCCAGCAGTCCCAGGCTCAGCGTCTCGGGTTCGTGAATGTGCACTAGATCGAACTTGCCGTCGGTGAGCCAGCGCCGCACGCGGGCGGCCGCGCGCGGGCCGAACAGGATGCGCGCCACCGAGCCGTTGTACGGCACCGATATGGGGCGCCCCGCCTTCACCACATAGGACGGCACGACGTCGTCGTCACCGCCCGGCGCGAGGACGGACACGTTGTGCCCACGCGCCATCAGCTCCTCGGTGAAGTCCCGGATGTGGAATTGCACGCCGCCCGGGACCTGCCAGGAGTACGGGCAGACGATTCCAATGTTCACGAGACGAACTTACCGTCGTGCGCCTGCCGAGGGTCTTCGGCGGGAAAATCGGACAAGAAGAGCCGTTGTGCCATATGCCAGTCCTCCGGATGCTGGCTGATGCCCACTTCGAAAGCATCAGCGACGCGCTGCGTCATCGCAGCTATTCGGCCGGCGCGCTGCTCGGGAACCTCGATAGGATCGTGGAACTCGAGCACGATGCCGTGGTTCGGCTCCTTGCCCTCGTAGTGCGAGGTCATCGGCACCAATGCGGCTCCGGTGCGCAACGAGAGCATAGCCGGGCCTGCCGGCATTCTGGTCTGTTCGCCGAAGAAGGTGACCGGAACACCACGCCGCGACAGATCTCGATCGGCCGGCAGACATACCAGTCCACCTCCCTCGAGGTGTTCGGTCAGCTTGGCCATGATGTTCACATCACTACCCGAAAGTGGCCAGATGATCAGTCCCAGTCTCGTCCGGTAGGCCAGGAACTTCTCGAACAGCTCCTCCGGGCGCAGCCGTTCGGCGACACTGGCAGCGGAGATGCCCGTCAATCCGGCCCATGCGCCGGCATGGTCCCAGTTGGCCATATGTGCCAAGGGCACGACGATCCCCTGCCCGCTTTCCAGCGGCTCCCGTAGGCGGTGTTCGTTGATGGTGCGCACCCGGTTCGTGACGCGTTCCTGACTCCAGTCGCCGATCCGGAACGCGTCGCACCAATACCGCAGGTAGGACCGCATCGCGGCCCGGCTCAGGTCACGAAGCTCGCCCGGGCTCGCGTCGGGCACCACCCGGGCCAGGTTGCGTTCGAAGCCCTGCGCCGCTGATCCATGCCGGCGCCACGCGACGTCGGCGATGGTCCGGAACAACCCGTAGGCGCCGCGTTCCGGCATCGCTCGCACGGCGGCCCACCCGGCGCTGTACATGAGATATCTGCGCCGGTCCGCGAAGCTCGTCATGCCTGGATCGCCTGCCTCCGCACCTCGCGGATGCGCTGGAACACCGTCCACGCGCTGGCACTCATCAGCAGCCAGAGCACAACTTCCAGCACCACAACCGGCAATCCAAACAATCCCACCAGGCCAGTGGTCACCAGTACCGCCACCAGGCGGTCGGCACGCTCGGCGATGCCACCGGAGGCGGTGTAGCCGAGGCTTTCGGCCCGGGCCCGCGCATACGAGACGACCGCGCCGAGCGCCAGGCAGGCGATCAGCAGCGCTGTCATCCGGAGATTGTCCCCGTCACCGGCGAACCACAGCGCCAGCGCACCGAAGATCGCGGCGTCACCCACCCGGTCCAGAACCGAGTCGAGGAACGCCCCCCACGTGCTCTTGCGGCCCGACAGCCTCGCCATGATGCCGTCGATGTTGTCGGCGAAGACGAACGCCGTGATCACAAGCGTGCCCACGAGGAACTCGCCCCGGGGGTAGAACGCGAGCGCGCCCGCCGTCACGCCGATGGTGCCGACGATGGTCACCGCGTCCGGGCTGATGCGGGCCTTCGTCAGGGCACGCGCAACTGGAGTGAGGATGCGCGTGGTGTAAACGCGCGTGTACTTGTCAAGCATCTGCCTGGTTTCGTCGATTCTTGGTCGGACAACGAGTCGAACATGGGTGGTGCGGATTGCGACCGGCGGTGTCCCCCGAAAAACACCCACCTGGCCCCGCCATCGTAGGAGATGGATCCTTGGTTGCCCCTTGCGGATCCTCGTCTAGCGCAGCAGAGTGGCATTCACCACTACGCATGATGGTCGGCGCTGACACCCGCGAGACCGACGATGCAGGAGGCGACGGCGCCGCCACGAGAGAAAGGCGGGCGCCATGGCGAGCCGACACTCCAATGATCGAAACTCAGGAGGTGCTGCCGGCGCTGATACCGGGCCGCCGGCAGCCAGCGAGGTGCGAAACGTCGTCCTGGTCGGGCATACCGGAGCCGGGAAGACCACCCTCGTCGAGGCGTTGCTAGCGGCTACCGGCACGGTCAGCCGCGCCGGGCGGGTCGAAGACGGCAACACCGTCAGCGACTACGACGACGCCGAGGTGCGGCAGCAACGCAGCGTGAACCTTTCACTCGCGCCGATCGAACACGCCGGCGTCAAGATCAACCTGCTCGATACCCCCGGCTACGCCGACTTCGTGGGAGATCTGCGGGCCGGTTTGCGGGCCGCGGACTGCGCCCTCTTCGTCGTCTCCACCGCCGAGCCGATCGACGGCACCACCCGGATGCTCTGGACCGAGTGCGCCACGGTGGGCATGCCCCGCGCACTGGTCCTGACCAAACTGGACCATCCGAGGTCCGACTACGCCGGCACGCTCAGTGCCTGCCGGGAGGTCTTCGGAGAGAAGGTTCTCCCCCTCTATCTGCCGGTTCCCGACGCCGGCGGGCCCGTCACGGGACTGATCGGCATGATCAGCCGCCAGCTTCACGAGTACCGCGACGGGGCCCGCACGGCGGCTGAACTCGGCGAGACCGATGCGGTGCGCCTCGAAGAAGCGCGTGGCGAGCTGATCGAAGGCATCATCGAGGAGTCCGAGGACGAGACCCTCATGGAACGCTATCTCGGTGGTGAAGAGCTGGATCCCAAGGTCCTCATCGACGATCTCGAACAGGCGGTCGCTCACGCCTCGTTCCATCCCGTGCTGCCGGTCTGCTCAGCCTCCGGCCTGGGCACCACCGAGCTCCTCGAGGTGATGACCAGCGCGTTCCCCTCCCCCGGCGAGCACCCGATGCCGGAGGTCACGTCCGTCGACGGTGCCGTCAAGAACGGCCTGACGTGCGATCCGGCCGGGCCATTGCTAGCTGAGATAGTCAAGTCGACCACCGACCCCTACGTCGGGCGGATCAGCCTGACCCGTATCTTCTCCGGCACGCTGCGTGCAGACATCCCCGTACACGTGTCCGGGCATTTCCTGACCGGCGGCGGTCACGAAGAACATGACGAAGACGAGCGCATCGGCGCGCTCTCCTCCCCGCTCGGCAAGACCCAGCGCCCCATCGGGCAGGCCCACGCCGGAGACATCGTGGCCGTGGCCAAACTCTCCCGGGCCGAGACCGGAGACACTCTGTCCGACCCCGGCAACCCGTTGCTGATGCGGCCGTGGGACATGCCGCAGCCCATGCTGCCGGTGGCCATCGTCGCCAAGACCAAGGCGGACGAGGACAAGCTCTCCCAGGGCCTGTCCAGGCTGGTGGCCGAGGAGCCGACGCTGCGGGTCGAGAACAACCCGGAGACGCACCAGCTGGTGCTCTGGACCATGGGTGAGGCACACACCGACGTGCTCCTCGAGCGGCTATCCAAACGGTACGGCGTCGAGGTCGAGCAGACCGAGCTGCGAGTGCCTCTGCGGGAGACCATCGCCGGGCACGGCGAGGGCCGTGGCCGTCACGTCAAGCAGTCCGGCGGGCACGGCCAGTACGGCGTGTGTGAGATCGAGGTGGATCCGCTGCCGGAGGGCGGCGGGTTCGAGTTCGTCGACAAGGTGGTCGGGGGCGCCATTCCGCGCCAGTTCATCGCCTCCGTCGAGAAAGGCATCCGCCATCAGATGGAGAAGGGCGTGAGCCGGGCCGGGTACCCGATGGTCGACGTCAAGGTCACGCTGCTCGACGGTAAGGCGCACAGCGTCGATTCCTCGGACATGGCCTTTCAGATGGCCGGCGCGCTGGCGCTGCGAGAAGCGGCCGAAGCGGCGGGGGTCACCTTCCTCGAGCCGTTCGACCACGTGTCGATCTTGGTCAACGACGACGACGTCGGCACCGTCATGAGCGACCTCTCCGGCCGGCGCGGTCATGTCCAAGGCACGGAGGCTGTCGGGCAGGGCCGCTCCCTGATCAAGGCAGAGGTTCCGCAGACCAGCCTGACCCGGTTCGCGATCGAGCTGCGGGCGATGAGCCACGGCACGGCCACCTTCACCCGCACATTCGCTCATTACGAGCCGATGCCCCAGCATCTGGCCGCGAAGGTCATGGAGTAGGCGCTACCAGGCCAGGATTGCGTGATCGTCCAATGGGTCCGCGCCGGCGCCGTACTGGTCCGGCGCCGGCGTATCCGTGCCTGGCCCGGACGGCGCGAACAGCGCGGAGTTCCGCCACCACAGGTCTTCGGCGCGCTTATCCGCGGCCTCGGCGGCGTTGCCGGTGCCGAATGCTGAACCGGCGCCCGCCAGGGTGGTCCGATAGTGGTGTCCCATTGCTGTCCCCTCGGCCTTGAAACGACAAGAAAGCAGTCCGCCTATCACTGAGACAGACGGCTCGGAGGATATCCGAGTTGCGCGCGGCAGATAACTTTCTGGAAACGTTCGCCACGTGCCGACGGGCAGGCGTTTGACGGGAAAGCGGTACTCCGGGAGAAGTCAGCGGCGGCTGGGCCACTGCTCGGCCAGCAGCTCCCGGGTGTCGGCCAGCAGCTGCGGCATGACCTTGGTGTCGTCCAGCACCGTCATGAAGTTGGCGTCCCCGCTCCACCGGGGGACGACGTGCTGGTGCAGGTGAGCCGACAGCGATCCCCCGGCGACACCGCCCAGGTTCAGCCCGACGTTGAATCCGTGCGGCGACGAAGCGGCCTTCACGGCGACGATGGCGTCACGGGTCATGCTGCCGAGCTCGACGGCTTCTTCCTCGGTCAACAGCTCGTAGTCGCCGACGTGGCGGTTGGTCACGATCATCAGATGACCTGGGTTGTACGGGTGCAGATTCAGCACCGCGTACACGTGCTCGCCACGCGCCAGGATGAGCCCGTCCACGTCGGCCATCGTGGGGATGACACACAACGGGCAAGCATCTCCGTCGCGGCCGTTGCCCGGCTCACCCTTGATATAGGCCATCCGGTACGGCGTCCACAGCCGCTCCAGCCGATCTGGCAACCTCGAGCTCCTTCCAACACCGTGCGTCCTGCATGTCGAGCGCCCTGGGGCTCATTCTGCAGGACGCACGGCGTCAGGTTCAGACCTGGACCCGCCGCCGGACTACGTCGACGATCTCCGCCACGGCGTCGTCCACGGGCACGCCGTTCTTCTGGCTGCCGTCGCGGTAGCGGAACGAAACCGCGCCCTTCGCGGCGTCGTCGTCCCCGGCGATCAGCATGTAGGGGACCTTCTGCTTTTGCGCGTTGCGGATCTTCTTCTGCATGCGGTCGTCCGAGGAGTCGATGTCGACCCGGATGCCGTGCGCGCGCAGTTTGGCCGCGACGTCGTCCAGGTAAGGCACGTGGTGATCCGCGATGGGGATGCCGACCACCTGGACCGGCGCCAGCCATGGCGGGAACGCACCGGCGTAGTGCTCGAGCAGGATGCCGAAGAACCGCTCGATGGAGCCGAACAGCGCCCGGTGGATCATGTACGGCCGCTGCCGCGAGCCGTCGGCCGCAGTGTACTCGGCTTCGAACCGGGCCGGAGTCTGCAAGTCGACCTGGAGAGTGGACAGCTGCCAGCTGCGGCCGATGGCATCGGTGACGTGGACATCGATCTTGGGGGCGTAGAAGGCGCCGTCGCCCTCGTTGATGCGATACGCCAGCCCCGCCTTCTTCAGCGCTTCCTCCAGCGCCGCCTCGGCGTGGTTCCAGTCGGCGATGTCGCCGACGAACTTCTCCGGGCGGGTGGACAGTTCGGCGGTGAACTCACTGAGCCCGTAGTCGCGTAGCAAGCCGAGCACGAAGTCCAGCAGGCTGGCCAGCTCACCGGCCAGCTGGTCCGGGGTGCAGAAGATGTGGGAGTCGTCCTGGCTGAACCCGCGCGAACGGGCCAGCCCGTGGACCACGCCGGAGCGCTCGTAGCGATACACCATGCCGAACTCGAACAAGCGCAGCGGCAGCTCGCGATACGAGCGCCCCCGCGACTTGAAGATCAGCGTGTGCATCGGGCAGTTCATGGGCTTGAGGTAGTAGTCCTGCCCGGGCTTGCGCAGGTTGCCCTCGGCGTCGTACTCGGCGTCGACATGAACGGGCGGATAGAGGTCGTCCTTGTAGAAGTCGAGATGACCTGACCTCTCGAACAGCGCGCCCTTGGTGATATGTGGGGTGTAGACGAACTCGTAGCCGCCATCTTCGTGCCGGATCCGGGAATACTCCTCCATCACCCGGCGCACCACGCCGCCCTTGGGGTGCCAGACAGCCAGCCCGGATCCGATCTCCTCGGGGAAGCTGAACAGATCCAGCTCGGCGCCGAGTTTGCGGTGGTCGCGGCGCTCGGCCTCGGCCAGCCGGTCCAGATACTCCTGCTGGGCTTCCTTGGTCTCCCAGGCGGTGCCGTAGATCCGTTGCAACTGCGGGTTCTTCTCGTCGCCGCGCCAGTACGCGCCGGCCACCCGCATCAGCTTGAACGCGGGGATGTTCCTGGTGGTCGGCAGGTGCGGGCCGCGGCACAGGTCTTTCCACGCGACCTCGCCACCACGGCGGACGTTGTCGTAGATGGTGAGCTCGCCGCTGCCGACCTCCGCGGATGCCCCCTCGGCCGCATCGGCGGCGCCGCCCTTGAGCCCGATCAGCTCGAGTTTGTACGGCTCCCCCGCCAGCTCGGCCCGGGCGTCGTCGTCGGAGACCTCGCGCCGGACGAACTCCTGGCGCTCCTTGATGATGCGCTGCATCTGCTTCTCGAGCCGCTTCAGATCCTCAGGGGTGAACGGCTCGGACACATCGAAGTCGTAGTAGAACCCGTTCTCGACCGGCGGGCCGATGCCCAGCTTCGCGTCCGGGAACAACTCCTGGACCGCTTGCGCCAGCACATGCGCGGTGGAGTGGCGCAGAATGGCACGGCCGTCGTCGGAACTGATCACGACCGGCTCGATCTTGTCGCCATCGGCGAGGACCCGCGCCAGATCGACCAGATCGCCACCGATCCGGGCGGCGATCACCGCCTGCTCTTCGCCGAAAAGGCCGGCGGCCGTCGTGCCCGCATCGACCTGTCGCTCGACTCCGGCGACGACAATGCGGATTTGTTCGGACACGACGTGCTCCCTCGCGTAGAAATTGATATCGGTTTGGGTCAACCCGCTCGATGGTACCTGCGCCCGGACGTACAGTAGAAACAGATATTGGAGGTCGGCGTGGGCGGCTTCGGAATAGATCTCGGCACCGCGAACACGGTGGTCGGTCAACCACGTCGGGGCATCGTGTTCGACGAACCCTCCGTCATGCTGGCCCATACCGACGAGCCCACGGTTCCGGTCCTGGTCGGCCATGAGGCTCGCGAGCTCACCGGCCGCACCCCTTCCGGGTACATCATGGTCCGGCCGCTGCAGGACGGCGTGGTGGTCGATCTCGAATCCGCCCGGGCCTTTATCGTCGCGCTCCTGCGCAAGGTGAAGCGCCGCGCCCTTCCTGGCCGCGGCCGGCGCGCCGTCATCGGTGTCCCGGCCGGGGCCACCACGCTCGAGTGCCGTGCTCTGCTCGAGACCGCCCATGAGGCGGGCCTGCGCAAGGTCGCCCTGCTGCCCGAACCCGTCGCCGGAGCGCTAGGTGCCGGCGTCGACCCCCTCGAGTCGCGTGCGCATCTAGTCGTGGACGTCGGCGGCGGCACCTCCGAGATCACCGGGTTCTGCTACGGCGGGATTCTGTCCTCGCGAACCTGCCGGGTCGCAGGTGACGAGCTGACCCGGGCTCTGGCCCAGTACCTACGGGCCGAGCATCGCCTGATGGTGGGCGACCTCACGGCGGAGAACATCAAGGCAACCGCCGACGCCGTCGCGGACCCACCGCTCATCATCGAAGGCCGCGACGCCGCCACCGGCCGTGCCAGGTTGGTGACGGTCGAGACCGACGAGGTCAAAGAAGCGCTGCACACCACCATTGACGAGATCATCCAGACCTTGACCGGATGTCTGGAGGAACTGCCCGCGCAAGCCGCCAGCGACATCATGAGCAACGGTGTGCTCGCCGTCGGCGGTGGCGCCCTGATGTCCGGCTTCACCGAACTGCTCGAGGACACCTTCGGTTTCCCGGTCAAACTCGCCGACCGCCCGCTGACGTGCGTCGCCGAAGGGGCCACCATCGCGCTGCACAAGCCCGAGATCCTGGCCGCCTACGGCGGGTAGGCACGTCCCCTCCCCCACCCCCGCAGTGATCGTCAGTGCGGTGTGGTCACATCCAGCCGCTCCCGCCCGCTGACTCCTCCTTGCAGACGTCCGTGCAGACGTCCTGGAGTTGGGCCAAACATGCTCGCCGAATCCTCGGTGATCGTCAGTACGCTGTGGTCGCTGTCGGGTGATCGTCAGTACGCTGTGGTCGCGGGATAACAACCACAACGCACTGACGATCACCGGGTAAGGGGCCGACGGCGAGAAGCTAGCGTGTCGTCATATCGATCTCTACGTGATCCGACACAGCTGCATCCGTCGTCAATGTGAGCGCGTGTCGCGCTTCGCGCGAATCGCACCCAGCCGATAGAGCAGTATCTGGCAGAACGATCAGACCGGCGTCGATGGTGAACGACGTGATCGTGGCCCCGTCACCCTCGATCACCACCGTGGGCCGCACCTTGCAATGCAGTTCGCTCCAGATCAGCTGTAAATCGCCGGCTGTGTCCTCGATCAAACGAAAGTGATCCGGCTTCTCGGATAACACCACACCATCATCAGCGGGATCCGTGCCGTCGGCCAGATCGAACTGGAACTCCCAGTCAGCTACCAGTCCCTCGGTGTCAATCACGCTACCTGCCGCGAGTTCCTCGCCCTCGGGAACGAAAACCGTCTCGTTCGCTTCCCCGTCACTCTCAGGCTCGTCATCGGACGAGCCGGCACATGCCGTGGTTGCCCCGAGCGATAAGGCGACTGAGGCCAACACCACGGTACGCCAGGGCATCCGACGATCTTAGCGCCCGGCGCAATGAGGAAGCTCACTGTTGCTGGGGCGACCACAAGCTTCCTTATTGCGGCTTGAATCCTTCCCTGTCTGCGCGATGACTTATCCCCTGTGTATTCAATCGAAGTAGTGCTCGAGGAGCTGCCGCGCGACCGGACCCGAGGTCTCCGAGCCCATTCCACCGCCACGCACGTACACCGTCACCACAACTTCGGGGTCGTCCAGCGGAGCGACTGCGGTGAACCAGGAGTCAGGCCCGTCCAGCGGTGAAGCCGGGTTCTCCGCCGAGCCGGTCTTGCCGCCAGCCTCTACCGGGAGCACGCCGAGCTGAGCAGCGGTGCCACCGGTCACTGCGGCCCGCATGCCGTCGCGGACCGGGCCGAGTTGGTCGGCGAAGGACAGCGGCTCCGGATCCGGGGTTTCGACCTCGCCGTCGGCACCCAAGGTGGCAGCCAGGCGCGGGGTGACCATCTCACCGGTGGCGAGCCCGGCGGTCCAGCGCGCCGCTTGCATGGGAGTGGCAACGACCGGCCCCTGCCCGATCCCCAGGATGACCGTGGCTCCGCCGTACCAGGTGCCGCCTGCCTGCTCGACCGATTCCGGGGTGCTCAGCATGCCGGGGCTCTCGCCGGGCAGGTCGATACCGGTGCGCTGCCCCACCCCGAGTTGCTGGGCCGTCGAGATCAGCCGGTCCGGCCCGAGGCGCCAGGCCAGATCGTAGAAATACACGTTGTTCGACCACGCGATCGCGTCGATCATGTTGTGCGGCGGCATCGGCCGCCAGTTGGCGAATGAGTGCCCGCCCAGGTTGTAGGACGCGCCCGTGGGGATCACCCGGTTCGGTGGGATGATCTCGTGTTCGGCATTGGCCGCCGCCGTGACCAGTTTGAAGGTAGATCCCGGGGGTGCCGGATGCTGGACGGCCTGATGCAGCAGCGGGACTCCAGGGGCCTCGATCTCCGCCCGTAGCGTTGCCCAGTCGATTGGGGGCGTATAGGCATTGTTGTCATACGCCGGCGCGCCCGCCAGCGCGAGCACAGCCCCGGTCCGGGGGTTCATGACCACCGCCGCGCCGACGTCACCGCCCACGTCGTCGATCGCCGCTCGTACCAGGCTGTCGGCCAGTTCCTGAAGCTCGAGGTCGAGGTGCAGCTCGACGTCGTCGCCGGGCTCTGGATCAATGCGCCCCGCTGCCGCCATCGGCCGCCCGACCGGATCGACGTAGATACATTGCCGCCCGTCCTGGCCGCGCAGAACGTCGTCGTATTGCTGTTCGAGACCGGCGCGGCCGACAGTAGCGCCCAACGGGAGATCCGGCCAGCGGTCCATGTCTTCCGGCGTGCCGACGCCGACGTAACCAAGCATCGGCCCCAGCAGCCGCCCGTGCGGATATTCGCGCCGTTCAGACGGTGCCACGAGCACACCTGGGAACTCCTCGGCGGCGATGTCGGCAGCGGCGTCTGGCAGCACCGACGCCACGGTCACGTCGAGTTCGCCGCCACGGCCGTCCAGCACCGCCTGGACGTCGTCGGGCGACTCATCGACCAGCGACGCCAGCCGCCCGAGCTCGTCGGAGTCTGAATCTGGGAACAGCCCGGGCAGGACCCGCACGTCATAGCGGTCGCTGTTGTTCACCAGTGGTGTGCCGTCGGCCGCGACAATCTGGCCGCGCTCGGCCGGCAGCCTGATACAGCGCGTCATCTGCTCCTCGCTGACCGCCCGGAGCTCCTCACTACGCACGTCCTGGGTGTGCCAGGTGAAGTAGGACAACGCGAACAGGTTGGCGGTGAGCACCATAGCGGCGGTACGGGCCCACCGCGGGCGACGACGACGCCCGGCCGGCGCGTCCCACAGCGGCCAGCGCTTCTCGGACTCGCGCCGGGTGGCCAGCACCAGGCCGAGAGCCACCAACGTCGCCAGCGCGGCGGTGCCTCCGTAGCTGAACAGCGGGATGGGCAGTCCGGTGTGCGGCAGCAGCCCCAGGTTGGCAGCGATCGACACCACCGTCTGCACCCCGAGCAACGTCGCCACCCCTCCGGCCAGCAATGCCGCCTCAGGCATCCGGGATTGCCGCCCCACCAGCACAACCCGCCATACGAGCACGAGCACGGCCACCGCCACGGCCACCCCGGCCGCCAGCCCCCAGCTGTGCACCAGGCTGGCGAAGGCGAGGTCGTGCTCGGCTTCCGGGATGTAGGTGACGCGCAGGTCATGTAACGGCTCACCCGAGGTGCCCGTGACTCCCCCCAGCGCCACCGCGATCTCAGCCTGCAGCATTGCCCAGCCCGACCCCGAGGCCTCGCGGTCGCCGGATACGAAGGCCTGGATCCGGCCCAGCTGGTAGGGCCGCAACAGCAGCACTGCGAGCGGCAGCGCTGCCAGGGCAGCACCGAAGAGCGGGATCAGCGGCAGCAGCGGAACCCGGGCCAGGATCACCACGAACGCCGTCATCGCCGCCAGCACGAGCCCGGTCGACAGATCCGGCTGCAGCATGATCAACCCGATCGGCACGCCGGCCAGCCCCAGCGCGACGATGAAACGGCGCCGGGTGTACCCGGGCCCCAGCAGGGTTGCCAGGACGATGACCACACCGATCTTCGCCAGTTCGGACGGCTGCACCGTCACCACGCCGAGATCGAGCCACCGGCGTGCTCCCCGAGATCCCACGTCACCGGCCAGAACCACCAGCAGACCCGCGAGCGACGCGATGTACATGGCCCAGCCGATCAACGGCAGCCGGGAAGCTCCCCAGCGGGCCATGATCAGCAGCATGCTGATACCCACGCCGATGACCGCCACGTGCCTGAGCGCGAGCGACTCGGCTCCGATGGTGATCAGGTTGAGAGTGCCGAGCCCAGCGAGCACCAGGACGGCGCCGAGCACCGCCAGGTCGACGGTGCGCACGCGTGATGCGCTGAGCTGCCGGCCGGAAGCCTCGTTTGGGCTGGCTGGGCGCATGGAGTGGCCCCACTTGCCGCTCTCCAGCGTAGGCATGACGGAAACCTCAACACGTGCCGTTGCCCTCAGGGATCAGCATGGGCGACGACGACGCGCGATCAGGCGTCTCGGTCACAGCCATCACCGCCAGCGCCGATCCTTCGGGAATCTCGATCTGGGAAAGGCCCCACACTTCGGTCCACCCGGCCTGGGCCGTCACCGTCACCCCGGACTGGGTGCTGGAGTCGTCATCGCAACGGTCCACCACTTCGAAGCTCCACGTGACCGCTCGGGCCGAGGCGGCCGGCTCCAGCTCGACCTCGACCCGCACCGCGCACGACTCCCCCGCGGCACACTCGCCGTCGGTGGCCTCGACACGCACCGCGTTGACCGCACCCGCGGAGTCCGGTTCCGGGGGCTCGACGTCGGCCGGGCCGTCCGTGCCGTTGTCGCCGTTGCTGGTGGCTTCATCTTCGTCGTCGTCGTCGGCCTCCGGAGGTGGCGAGACGGGATCGATCTGGACCGGTGGAGGGTCCGATGAACCGAAGAGCTCGTCCCAGCCGTCGCGCAGCTCGTCCCAGAGACGCGGCGCGGCCCACCATCCCAGCGCCACCAGCATCACGATCGCGAGGCCGATCAGGAACACCTTCCATTTATGGCCGCGGCGCCGGCGGTGGTACATGACCCGCCTGGGCAACCGGCGGGTTGGTGGTCCGAGACGGCGGTTGGCGACGGTAGGCGCCGCCGGCTGGACGGTGCGGATCGGATGGTCCTGTTCCGCCGCGGCCGAGTCCAGGCCACGACTGGCCACCGCCAGCGCCCCCAACCCCCGGCGCACCTGGCGCACCCGCCCCGGGCCGCCGCCGTCGAGCAGCTCAGTGCTCACCTCCTCGACGTGGTGAGCCAGTTCAGTGACGTCGCTGTGGTGTTCTCCCAGCCGCGCCAAGCGGGCGACAGCGGGTTGCCGCCTGGGCCCCGCCTGCTGCGCACTGGCGACGAGCTGTTCCACCACGGCCGCCGCGGACTCAGCCGTGCTCTGTGCGGAGGTGTTGACCCGTTCCGGATCGAAACGCACCTGCCCGGTGCCCATGAGGCGCACGGCACGGGTGTCCACCACCACTCCGTTGACGTCCAGGCGATGGTAGGCGTCCAGCCACCCGACGAGGTCACGCGCCAGCAACGCGGCCTGGGCAGGTGTGAGCGTAGCCACCGACAGCAGCCGTTGCAACGGCACGGCGATCTCTTCCGAGGGTTGCGCTGCCTCGGCTTCGTCGTCGCCGGCCGCCGAGCCGCGCCGACCCGGCCAGGCGACTCTTAGCCGTCCGGCCTCCCGCTTCAGCTGTGCCGTTGTCAGTGGTCCCATGACGGCCCTTCGACAGTGAAGAGACTGGCCAAGCTCCGCTGCGGCCTTCGGAGGTCGCTAGTGCCATTGTCGCCGCCCGGGGCCGTGTTTGTCCGCACATTTTGGCCACGAGTCGCTCGATCTCATCGCTCTTCGGGCATCAGCACAACAGCTCGGGCCGGAATCCCGAGCGCGGCGATCGCGTGCGCGTGCCCCCTACGAGGTGGTGCCGCCAAGCGACGGCCGGAGCCAATCGGCGATGGCTTCGGCGAAACGCTCGGCCGCGCCGCCGTCCTGGTCCAGGAACAAGCTGGGCTCGGTCAGTTCGAGCTCGAGGAGGATCGGGGATCCGTCAGCGCCCGGTATGAGATCCACCCGGGCGTAGAGCAGCTCGTCGGCGCCGGGGATGGTGGCCAGGACCTGCTCGGCGACCTTGTGCTCGTCGTCAGACGGGGTGCGCGGTGTGATGCGTTCGGAACGGAACAAACCTTCCACCCCTCGATCTGGGCCGTCGAGCATCGGCCCCTTGCGAATGGCGTGGCTGAATTCGCCGCGGAAGTAGAGCATGGCGGTCTCGCCGAAGGCGTCCACAGCCGACAGATACGGCTGGATCATCACCGTGGCGCCGCGGTCCAGCAACCGCGTGACGTGATCGCGGGCCAAGGCTTCGTGCGATAGATCAGCGATCGAGTATCGGCCGGTGTCGAGCGACCCGGCACTCACCGACGGCTTGATCACGTACTCCGGTGCTATCTCGGCGACGTCGTCGCCGGAGAGCTCGCCGCCGGGCAGCCGGATCGGCTCTCCCGGCTCGATCCATTGGGTCGATACCACCGGCGCACCCGCCGACTCGAGCTCACGCAGGTACCGCTTGTCGGTGTTCCAGCGGATGATCTCCACCGGGTTCAGCAAATTGGGCACCGTTTTCGCCCAGCTCAGGAACTCATCCCGCTGCTTCGCATAGTCCCACGTCGATCGGATCACCACGAGATCGAAGGCGGCCCAGTTCGAGTGTGGATCGTCCCACACCACCGGTACCGCGTCGATGCCACGGCGCCGCAACGGCTCGTACAAGAACTTGTCGTCATCGGTCAGTTCGGCGAACTCCGAACATGTGGCCAACGCGATCCGCGTCATCATTCCTTCCCCCATCGTGTCCGGTGCCGCACCGACGATACGCCAAGCGCACCGGGTTGCGCGCCCGCTGAGCCCCGCCCGGGACGTATCCGCTCGTAAACTGCCCTCTTGTGAACAACGAAGAGCTGAACGCTCCCACCACCGAAATCCGCCGGGTCTGTGTCTTCTGCGGCTCCAGCCCGGGCAACCGGGCAGAGTACGGCACCATGGCCGCGAAGCTGGGCACCCAGCTGGCCACCGAAGGGCTCGGCCTGGTCTACGGAGGCGCGAGGGTGGGCACCATGGGGACGGTGTCGGGTGCGGCCATCGCGGCCGGCGGCGAGGTGATCGGGGTCATCCCGCAGGGCCTGGTAGACCGGGAACTCGCCCGCCAGGACCTGACCGAACTACACGTCGTGGGCTCGATGCACGAACGCAAGGCGCTGATGAACCAGCTGTCCGATGCGTTCGTCGTCCTCGCCGGAGGTTACGGAACATTCGAGGAACTGTTCGAAGTGGTCACGTGGGCCCAACTCGGCCTGCACAACAAGCCCATCATCCTGCTCGATCAATCCGGCTTCTTCACGCCGCTGATGTCGATGCTCGATCACGCCGAGGCCGAGGGTTTCATCAGCGACACCGGACGTGCCCTGGTCCAACACGCCACCGACGCCGACGAAGCCATCAAGCTGGCTCGCCTGCCGGCTCCGCCGCAGCCGGAGCGCTTCCGGCTCTCCCCCGACGAGACATGATCCATCCCGCCCCACCCGACTGAACAGCAGGCGGCGATCCGGCAGTCGCGAGGTCGCCGAGTTGTGAGCGAACCGGCCTATGAAGATACGGGCACGGTTGCCCGGTAGCCCGACTCCTCGATCAGCACCAGGATCTCGTCCAGCGCGGTGACCGTCTGCGACCGGTCACCGCCGCCGTCGTGCAGCAGCACCACCGCACCGGGCTGAAGACCGTCGGCGACCCGGGCGACGATTTCCGACGCCCCGGGCCGCTTCCAGTCCTGCGAGTCGACGGTCCAGTCCAGCAAGGTGAGTCCGTGCTCCTCCGCGATCGGTGCGACCTCGGGCGCTACGTAGCGGGCAGGCTGGCGGAAGAAGCGGACCGGCGCGTCACCGGCGGCCTCGGCGATAGCACCGGCTGTCGCCGCGATCTCCTCGTCGATCTTCTCAGGCGAACGCTTGGCCAGCTCTGAGTCGTGGTTCTCGGTGTGGTTGCACAACGTGTGGCCGTCGTCGACGATCCGGCGCACCAGTTCCGGGTGCTGGCGAACCTGCACGCCCACCACGCAGAAGACGGCGCGAACCTCGTGCTCGGCCAGCAGGTCCAGGACCTGCGGTGTGTAGGTCGGGTGCGGGCCGTCGTCGAACGTCAGCGCCACGGAGTTCCCGCCCCGCAGCGCCGGCACCGACGCACCGCCGAACTCCAGTGGACCGCTGGTAGCTCGGACAGCCTCGGGCAGCGTGCTGAAATGACGCGCGGACGCTTCGGTGCCCGCGCCGGACTCGTCCGCGGAGCGACTGTTGGCCGCGCTCAAGGCGATGACGATCACGACTAGCACGCCCAGGAGCGGCATGGAGAGTTTCATGAGTCTCCTACCCCCCGAAGACATTTGACCGCTGCCCGCAGCTTAGGACTTGATCATCAGCGCCACGCCACGACACGCCGGATTTATCAGCACATATTCAACCGGACCAGGCGCGCGCTAGGAGGGAGTCTGCCCTATACGCGCGGGTTCTTGGTCCGGTGCTGCACCAACGCGATACCGAGCAGAACCACCAGGGCTGGAATCGCCGCGGTCCACTCCGGCACCACCAGGGCGATACCAGCGGCCACGAGGAGTATGCGTTCCAGTCGACTCGCCGAGCGCAGCAGGTAGCCGGTCAGGCCGGAACTGACCGCCAGCATCCCGAGCAACGCCGTGACCACCACCGGCAGAACCTCACCGACATTCGTGTCCTGCAACAGCAGGGCCGGTTCCAGTACGAAGATGAACGGGATGATGAATCCGACGATCGCGATCCGCAAGGCGGTAACGCCGGACTTCAGCGGATTCGCGCCGGCGATCCCCGAACCGGCGTAGGCGGCCAGGCAGACCGGCGGGGTGATGTCGGCGAGGATACCGAAGTAGAACACGAAGAGGTGCGCGGCGATGATCGGCACGTCGAACTCGCTGAGCAGGATCGGCGCCGCGATGGTGGCGGTCACCACGTAGTTCGCGGTGGTCGGCAGCCCCATGCCCAGGATCAGGCAGGCCAGCATGGTGAAGATCAGCACCAGCGGGAAGTGGCCGAACGCCAGATCCAGGATGCCACCGGCCAGCTTGCCACCCAGACCCGTCGCGGTGACGGTTCCCGCGACGATGCCCGCGGTGGCGCAGGCCGCGATCACTGGCAACGCGACCCGGGCGCCCGCCTCCAGCAGCCGCACGATACCCAATGGCGAGAGCCGGGTGGACGGACGCAGGAAACTCAGCGCGAACGCGGTGGCGATGCCGAAGAGCGCGGCGTTGGCCGGAGTGCGCCCGCTCAGCAGCAACCCGACGATGACGACGAGTGGCAGCAACAGATCGACTCGGACGGCCAGGCTGCGCAACGACGGCAGCTCACTCTTGTCTACGCCGACGATGCCCTGCCGCTTCGCCTCGAAATGGATGCCCATGAACAGCCCGGTGAAGTACAGCAGGGCCGGCACGAGCGCCAGCACGATGATCTCGTTGTACGGGACACCGGTGTACTCGGCCATGATGAACGCCGCGGCACCCATGACCGGCGGCATCAACTGCCCACCGGTGGACGCCGACGCCTCGGTGGCGGCGGCGAACGACGGCTTGAACCCCGCACGTTTCATCATCGGGATCGTGAACGAGCCCGACGCCACCGTGTTCGCCACCGAGCTACCCGAGACCATCCCCTGCGCGCCGCTGGCGACGACGGCCGCCTTTGCCGGGCCTCCGGAGTAACGTCCGGTGGCCCGGTAGGCCAGGTCGTTGAAGAACGCGCCGATGTTGGTCTTGACCAGCAGCACGCCGAACAGCAGGAACAGGAAGATGAAAGTCGACGACACCTGGATCGGCGTGCCGAACACCGACCGGCTCGTGAAGAACGTCTCGGTCGCGTAGGCGTCCCAGCTGTATCCGCCGTGTGAGAAGACCGGCATATGCTTACCGAAGATGCCGAACAGGATGGCCGCCGAGGCGATCACCACGATCGGCAATCCGACACAACGCCGGGTTCCCTCCAGGATGAGCAGAATCCCCACCACCGCCACGATGTGGTCGGTGTCGGTGAACCCGAGTATTCGCACCTCGGTGCCGGTCAGCCGGGTGTAGTTCACGACGATGTAGAGGTTCGCCGCGAGCGCCGCAGCGGCCAGGATGGCGTCATACCACTGAATGCCACGGCGGTGCCCCAGGTTGGGGTGGGCGGGATACAGCAGGAACACCAGACCCATCGCGGCTCCGACGTGGATGGCGCCCTGCACCAAAGTCGGCCGGGCGCCGTACAGCGCGGTGTAGAGCTGGAACAGGGTCAGGGCGATGGCCAGCGGACCGACCACCCATTTCCACGGGCCCAGATCGGTGCGATACCGGCTGGCCGTGTCATGTTGACGCAGCACTTCCCGCGTCTGCTCGTCAACGGCATGCGGGTCCGCCGTCGTCTCCGCGGTCGTGGCTTGTTCGCTCACCATCGCCCCTTATCGATTCCGCCGGCTCTTACAAGAGGCCTTGTTCCTCGAAGTACTGCTGCGCACCCGGGTGCAGCTGCAGGCTTCCCTGGCCGAGCAGCGCGTCCTCCAGGTTGATCAGATCACCCTGGGCCAGCGAGATGTCCCCGGCGTGCTCGTAGATCACCCGGGTGATCTCGTAACCCAGCTCCGGGCTGACCTGCGTCGTTGATGCCGCGACTCCCGCGAAGACCGACACGGTGGTGACGTCGTCGTCGATGAACGAGTAGGTGCCACCCTCGATCGTGTACGGCTCGAAGTCGCTGTCGGCCGCAATCGCGTCGGCAACGGCTTCATCCATCGAGAGCAGCTTGACGTCGTGTGTCGCCGCCAGCTCGTCCAGCGACCCGGCAGGCACGCCGAGAATCTCGATCGACGCGTCGAGGTTGCCGTCCTGCAGCCGCGAACGGGCGTCGCCGAAGCTCTCCTCGAAAGCCTCGTAGTCGCCGTCCTCGATGCCGTGGGCGCTCAGGATGGCCTGTGCCACCGCACGCGTACCGCTACCTGGAGGACCGACGGAGATGCGCTGACCGGCCAGATCCTCGATCGAGTCGTAGCCGCCGGACTCGAGCGTGATCACCTGAGCGGCTTCCGGATAGAGCTGGCCGAGCCACCCGATGTTGTCCAGCGGCAGGCCTTCGAACTCCCCATCGCCGTTGACCGCCTCGATCGCGGTGTTGTTCTGTGTCAGGCCGATCTGCATCTCGCCCTGGAAGATCCGGCCCAGGTTGTCCACCGACGCGCCGGTCTCGATCGCGTTGACGGACACGTCGTCGATGTGTGCCTCGAACAGGTTGGCGTACTCGGTGCCGAGCGGGAAGTACACGCCTGCCGTGCCGCCGGTGCCGAAGGTGAGGCTGTTGGTGAAGTCGCCGTCGTCAGGCGCGCCATCGTCATCGTCACCGTCGTCGGCGTCACCGCCGTCGTCCTGTGTGGAGGTGTCCGCACCACCGTCGTCACCTCCGTCGCCGTTGCCGGAGTCGTCGCCCCCGCATGCGGCCAGGCCGAGCGCGAGGACGCCGGTCAGCGCCAGCACCTTGGCGCCATGTGTGATTCTCATCAGGTTCCCTTTCGTGGGGGTCATCTTGGGATCGGGACGTCTTGGGATGTGGGTTGTCTCTGGGTATGTCTCTGTGGTGACGGCCGTCGTGGTGACGGCGTTCGTGGTGGTCGTGATCGGGGCTCCAAGCTGGCGGCACGGAGCTCAGGCGCCCTCCACCCGGCTCGTTCCACTGTCGAGCACTCCGGTCCGGCGCTCGAATCCGTCGATGTCGACGGTGACCGTGGTGCGTCCGTCGGCGAGCGGATTCTGCTCGTCGAGAATCAGCAGGAAGGCCCGTTCCCGGTCCTCACCCGAGACGACGCCGCGACCGGTAACGCTCGCCCAGCCCGGCGCCGTCTGCAGTTTCCCGAGCGACGCGCTACGGAAGGTGACGTCCTGGTCGTGATCGTTGACCAGGAGCTGGCCGACGGTCTCCCCCGCGCGCTCGCGCGCGTTGAACGACACCTGGACCGCGCTCCACTCCTCCGGCACCGGCGGCGGGTCTCCCGGCATCCGCGGCGCTCGTTCACCGCCGGTGCCGGCACTGATGAACGACCACTCGGTCACCGCGCCGGAACAGCAATGTGACGGCCCGACCGCTCCTCGGCCGCCATTCAACTGATCGATGTCGTACGCCGACACCTCGACCTGCCAGCCAGCCGGCTCGGTGTCTCCGTCGGGCCACATCTTGCCCCTGAGCCAATGCCCTTCACGCCGGAAGAGCACGCGATACCAGGTGTCTTCCTGGACCGGGAACACCATGGCCTTGCTGTCCTGGGTGAAGTAATCCCCACCCTGGTAGCGGCCGATCTGCAGCTGGTTCGGGGTACCGCTGGCCGATTCGAGCCGTGCGCGTAGGAAGTACGTGTTCTCGTCCCCCGCGTCGCCGGACACGAGCGCCCCCAGGTGAAACAGCGTCTCGTGGCCATTACCTCGTACCCGGCCGTAGAGTTCCACGTCACCGTCGACATCTCCCACGACGTCCCAGGTGAGTGCCCGCCTGCTCAGCGCCGACCCCATGCGCAGACGACGCGGGCCGTCCACGACGGTCCAGTCACCGGTGCGCCACTGTTCGGTCCACCCGGAGGGCGCCTCGCCGATGGTGTCGCCGATGAAGTCGGTGGAGAACACCTCGCCGTCGGGCTGGTGCTGATCGGCGGGAACCAGCCGGCCGTTCACCGCGACGCGTCCGGCACCGGAGCGGGTGGCCGGCCGGGTGATCATCGAAGCGCTCCGGCGCAGGGCACGCCCGGCCCGGGCGTTGGTCTGCGTGCCGGCGGTGAGCGCGACAGTGCCGTTGACGATCACGTGCTCGATGCCTTCGGAGAACTGTCGCGGCTGTTCGAAGGTAGAGCGGTCAATCACCGTGTCCGGGTCGAACACGGTCACGTCGGCGGCCATCCCGGGTGCCAGCAGGCCGCGGTCCACCATGCCGATCATCGTGGCCGGCAGGTAGGTCATCTTGAAGATCGCTTCTTCGAGGCTGAGCAGACCCTGCTCACGCACGTAATACCCCAGCACGCGTGGAAACGTGCCGTAAGCACGTGAGTGCGTGGTGGCCGACGTGGTCGTGCCGCCGTCGGAGGCGATAGCCGTCGTCGGATTGAGCAGAATGCGGGCGAAGTCCTCGTCGTTTCCGAACGTCCAGATGCAGGATTCGTTGCCCTCCTCCTGCCGGACCCGCATCACCGCCTCGCCCGCACTGACCGGTGAGTCGTCCCAGCGGTCAGCCGCTACCTGAGCGAGAGTCTGGCCCAGCGAACGGATCCACACGTCCTCGGGCCCCGGCACCCGGCTGTGGAGCAGGTCCTCGATCTCCTGCTCGATCCGCGGGCGCAGGCCGGGATCGTCGAACCGCTCGAACATGGCTGCTTCCCCGCCGTCGCGGATCCACTGCGGAATCGTCGCGTTGATGCCGGTCTGGCTGCGCAGGTACGGGTAGACGTCGGCGGCGGCGTAGGTACCGCGCGCGTTGGCTTCCTCGAGCAGCCCGACCGTCTGCTCCGATTTCCCCCAGTTCCCGGGCCCCATCACCTTCATGTGGGTGATGACCGGTGCGATGCCGGCGCCTTCGCCGATGACGACGGTCTCCTCGGTGGCGTCGATGACCTCGTCGTTCTCGCTGCGGATGTGGTTCGGGAAGTTGGTGCGCCAATGCCGCGCCGCTTCGCTGATCTCGATGACCTGGTCGGTCTGGGCGAAGTACGCCGGGGTGTAGTACAAACCCGCTGAAACGCCCCAGGCGCCGTTCTCCAGACCGCTGCGGACCCGCTGGCGCATCATCTCGATCTCGTCTTCGGTGGCCCGCCGGTCTTCGTTGCCGACCACGTTGCTCCACACCGCGTTGAAGCCGATATACACCCCGATGTTGATGCCGAGGCCTTGTTCCCCGATGGACAACCGCTCGGCGATGCGGACGATC
Organism: Phytoactinopolyspora mesophila; assembly: GCF_010122465.1. Taxonomy (NCBI): domain Bacteria; kingdom Bacillati; phylum Actinomycetota; class Actinomycetes; order Jiangellales; family Jiangellaceae; genus Phytoactinopolyspora; species Phytoactinopolyspora mesophila. The sequence continues at coordinate 784,009 of NZ_WLZY01000001.1, forward strand.
CCGCCGCCGTCGGGATGCAGGATCTCGGTGGTGACCCCTTGGGTGAGCGAGCTTTCGGCCACCGGCAGCGCGGCCAGCGACCCGTGAGAGTGCACGTCGATGAAGCCGGGACAGACGACCCGGCCGGTGGCGTCGATCTCGTGGTCGGCAGACGCGCCGGACAGATCACCGACAGCGGCGATGTATCCGCCGGTGATGCCGACGTCGGCGACGAAGCCCTCGGTACCGGAACCGTCGATCACGGTGCCGGAACGCACGATGATGTCGAATCCGGAGCCGCCCCGTCCGGAGCCACCCTGTCCGGAGCCACGCTGCTCAGCCTCGCCGGAGGCCTGCGCCTGGCTCCCAAGGGTGGCCGTGGCCACGCCGGCCACCGGCAAGCTCAGGAACCGCCGCCGCCCCAGCTGGAACCGTCGTTCGTTCGTGTCGTCGCTCATCCCTGCTCCTCTCGGCTCGTTTCGGTGCGGTGCTAGGTAGCGACCTCCTTCGGCGAATGAGACGTTGCGCCGGTATTCCGGCTCGAGAAAGGGGGTACACCCGGCAGGAGCCGGGCACCTGCGATCCAATCAACGACCTGCCCGGCACGGAATGCCTCTTGAGGAGCTCTTGAGCATTCCGAAGCGCCGAGGCGGCACCGCATCGCCACTTCAATACCGAGAGATGGAGTTTCGCGGGCTTCAGGCGCGGCAATCCAACCTGGCGGTATCGAAGTCGGCTGAGTAGCGCGGTCAGTGCTTGGTGTCGCGGTAGTACTGCGCCGCAGCCTCGTGCAGTTCCACCGGCTCGGTGAAGATCGCCCGCCGCCGGTCGAGCAGACCGGCCGCCGGAACGTGCCGGGCGATGCTCAGCCGCTCGTCGAACAGCACTCCCAACGTCTCGTACACGAGCTCGTCGGGGGTCTCGGAGGAGACCACGAGATAGTTCGGCACAGCCATGGCCGGCACACTCTCGCGGATGCCGTACATCCCCTTGGGGACGACGGCGTGCCGATAGACGCCGCCGTGATCGGCGTTGATCTCATCCACCTGTTCCTCGACCGGAAGCAGCCGGATCGACATCTGCGATTCCAGCGAGGACAGCCCCGGCGTCGGCAGCCCACCCACCCAGATGAAGGCGTCCACCTCACCTGCCAGCAGGGCCTCGATCGATCCGTCGATCCCGAGCGACGCGTTCTCCAGCTCACTGAGATCCAGGTCGGCCGCCCGGAGGATGCGCTGGGAGATGATCTCTGTCCCGGAGCCGGACGCCCCCAGGGAGACACGGCGCCCCCGCAGGTCAGCGAGCTCTTCGATGGCTGAGTCTTCGGGAACGACGACGTGCACGAACTCGTCGTACACCCGCGCTACCGCCCTGATCGGCAGCGGTTCGTCGAACGGCGGGTGACCACCCACCGCGTCGACCGCGGTGTCACCCTGGGTGAAGCCGAGCAGCGCCTCCCCCGCGGCCACCTGCTCAAGATTCTCGACCGAGCCATTGCTCTCCGCCACCACCACGGTGAGATCGAGTTCTTCCGACATCGACGCGGCCAGGTACCGGCCGTAGTTGTAGTAGACACCGGTAGTACCACCTCCGGCGATCACGTGCCGCTCGCTGCCGGGAGCCTGATCGCCGCCACCGGTGCAAGCGACGACGACCAGCAGCACGACGAGCCCGAGGCCGCTGATGACTCCGCTCCGGCGGCCAGTCACGACGCCGTCCCGTCCGCGGGCAGGCGCAGGGTGACCAGCAGTCCGCCGCCGTCACCCGAGGCCACGGCCAGCGTCCCGCCACACGAATTCAGGAACTCGGTGGCTATCGCCAGGCCCAGCCCGGAACCGGGCGTGTCCTGGCCGGCCGGACTCCGCCAGAATCGCTCGGTCACCAGCGCGAGATCCTCCGGCGCCACACCTGGCCCGTGGTCGCGTACCGCGATCTCCACCGTGTCGCCGCCGTTGGTCACCGACACATCGACCGAGGCGCCCGGCGGCGAGAACTTGACCGCGTTGTCCAGCACCGCGTCGAAAGCGCTCTCGATCACGATCTCGTCGACGAACCCGTGGACCTGGCCCGCGTCGACCAGCGCCAGCTCCACGTCGCGTTGCCGCGAGATCGGTTCCCACGCCTCCAGCCGGCGCGTGACCAGCGCCACCACGTCCACCGGCGCCGCGTCAGGCTCCGAGTTCTGACCTCTGGCCAGCATCAACAGCGCGTCCATGATCCGCGTCATCCGTCTGCCTTCTTCGCGGGCCCGCTCGGCCTCCTCGGCCCACTCGTCGGGAAGTCCCATGGCCAGATGCTCGATCCGGAGCAGCAGCGCGTTGAGCGGGTTCCGCAGCTCATGGGAGGCGTTGGAGACGAACTCCTGCTGTCGCTGGATGAGGTGTTCGACCTCCTCGGCCATGCTGTTGAAGACGGCAATCATGTGCTGGAGCTCCGGCGGGCCGGTGGTGTCGGATATCCGCGCCTCCATGTGCCCGTGCCAGATCTCCTTCATCGCCGAGTCCACCCGCCGGACCGGGCGAAGCACCCAGTTGGCCAGCCGCGCGATCAGGAACAGGCTGGCGCCGATGGCCAGCACACCGCCGAGCGCCAGCAGGGCCCACTGGCGCATCACATCCCGGGCCAGTGCGTTTGTGTTCGATGACGTGACGACCACACCGATCAGGTCACCGGCGTCGAAGATGGGTTCGGCGAGTACGAGATCGTCGAACTGCCACGGCAGGACGGTTCGCGGTGCGTCACCGCGGCGCCCCGACAGCGCGGTGTCGACGTTCTGCATCGCGGGCTCGTCCAGGCCCACCATGTTCAGCCCGCTGGTCGCCCAGATATCGCCGGACCGGTCGAGCACCATCGCCTTGATGCCGTAGACCTGCCGATACCGTTCCAGCTCGCCTTCGATCACGGTCGGATCGTCCGTGCGCAGCGCCTGCCGCGCGCTCGTCACGAAGTAGCCGGCGTCGCCCAGCCGGTCCACGAACAGTTCCTGCTGGCTCGCGAGCGCGACGCTGCGCCCGTAGGCGGCACCGAGCACCCCGAACAGAACGATCAGCGGAATGACAAGGACGACGATCAGGCGGACGCGCACGTAGTCCCTACCTGCGCGCCAACCGGTACCCGACGCCCCGTACCGTCTCGATCACGTCGTGGCTGCCGAGTTTGCGCCGGATAGAGCCCACATGCACCTCGAGGCTGCGGCCGAGACCGCGCCAGTTCGTCTGCCAGACCTCCCGCAGGATCCGCTCCCGGGGCAACGCCACCCCAGGGTGCCTGGCCAGCAAAGCCACCACGTCGAACTCTTTCTTGGTCAAGGAGACGTGGGTGTGCCCAGCACGCACCTCACGAGACGCGAGGTCGATCCGGACCTCGCCGACCCGGATCGCGGAATCGTCCCCGGCGGGGCGGAGTTCCCGCGGCCGCCCCCGGCGATTGATCGCCTCGATCCTGGCGATCAGTTCGCGTACGTCATACGGCTTGACCAGGTAGTCGTCGGCGCCGACTTCGAGGCCCTGGATCCGGGCGTTGAGCTGCGAGCGAGCGGTGATCATGACAACGGGAGCGTCCGAGAGACGACGGATCCGCCGGCACAGCTCGAGACCGTCGATGTCGGGCAGCCCGAGGTCCAGTAGCACCATGTCGGTGTCGGAACCGAGCTGCTCGAGGGCCCCGCGCCCGTCCTTCACCCACACCGTCTCGTACCCGGCCCGGTTCAGCACGGCGACGAGCGCACTCGCCACATGAGCATCGTCTTCGACGACGAGCAAACGCACAGCGGACCTCCCCGCGAGAGTCTAAACGACACCCATGATCATGAACACTAAGTGACCATATCGGTCATTTAGTGTTCATGATCATGGGATAGGCGGAGCCGTGACCTAGCGCGCGGATGCTGGGTCAGCGCATTCGGCGGGGTCGTAGAGCGCGGTGCCGTCGACCAGATTGGCTCTGGCGTCGGGGTCGAGGAGCAACGGCACCACGGTCATCATCGGCTGTGCCATCGTCACGAACACCTGGTCGTCCGTGACCTGCTCGGTCACCAGTCCGAACAGCTCGGCCGGTGTTTCGATCTGCTGCGCCTGAGCCGCACCGATGACGTACCCACAGGGCGGCGGATCAAGGACGTCCTCGTCGGCCGGCGGGTCGTTGTCCGCCCCGAACAGGAAGAACGGCTCCGACTGGTCAGCGCCGACGGCCTCCTTGTGCAACGGCGCCGCCGTCACCGCCTCGGCGACGTCATCGATGCGTTCCCGATGGAACCGCAGGACTCCGTGCACGCTGGCCACCTGGGCATCGACCCGGGAAACCGTCGGGTCCTGGCCACCGGTCTCGGTCAGCATGCCGAGACCATGGCGCAGGCCGATCACGTTGCGGGCGATCGTCTCGTTCTCGTCACCCGGAGCCCCGGGGTTCGGGCCGTAGAGTCCCACGGTATACCCGGCATCCTCGGTGTCCGGCCACACATAGTCCTCCACCAGCTGCTGGCTCAGTTCGCGGACCGGCTCGTAGACGTTCAGGTTGCGCGGCCACAGCAACTCCATGTCCGGGTTCCGCCCGGACGGGCGCTCGTGCGCGTCGACGGTGATGTCCGGCGTGAAGTCGCGCAGCACCCGGGCCATGGTCTGCCCTTCAGGTGTGTTCACGTGCAGGTGGTCGCGGTTGGTGTCGATACCGGCGGCGTTCTGCCTGGTGTTCGCCACCCGCCCGTCGGGGTTCGCGGTGGGAATGAACAGCACCGTTGTCTCAGCCAACTGGTCGACCAGGGCATCGTCGTCGGTGAGGGCCAGCTCACGCAGAAGTTGCAGCGTCATCTCGCGGGGTGCGGGTTCATTTCCGTGTTGCGAGCCCAGGACCAGGACGCTGCGTCCGGCGGCGATCTCGTCGTCCGCCGGCGGTGCCGGGTAACCCAGCCGCACCAGATGCACGGGCCGTCCCTCAACCGACTCGCCAACCTGCGTGAAGCTCATCCGCTCCGACGCTGCGTCCACGGCTTGAAGGAACTCGAGCTCTTCCGCCTCAGTAGTCCAGAAGCTGCCGCCGCGTTCTTCGAATCCGGTGAGCAACGGGTCGGGATCGGGCAGCGGGAACAGATCGGCCGGCGCGCGCGGCGCGCTCTCCCCACCCGTGCCAACGGAGTACCAGGCCCAGTCGTTGACCGATCCGGCGGTGAAGTGCGCGACGCCGACCCGTCCCGCGTCGAGCCGGTCGTCGGTCGCGGTGATCAGCCACTCGTCGGGCTCGTCCATCCCGTTCGGCCAGAATTTGACCCGCAACGTGCCGCCGTCACGCTGCAGAACGACCCGATACCAGGCACCCGAGTCGACGGTGTGGGAAAGATCCACCTCACTGAGCATCGTGAAGGCTCCGTCCACGTACCGGTTGAGTCGCACGCTGCCGGCCCGGCCGTCCAGGTAGTACGCGCTCTCCGCCCCGGCTTCACCTGACACGTGAATGGGTAGCTGGAACCGGGTCGCGGTGAAGCCATCCGGCATCTGGACAACGGCGCTCACCTCGACGTCGCCTTCGATCCAGCCGTCGTCGCCGGGTTCGTCCCAGGTCAAAGCGCGTCGGCCGCCGGCGTCGTCCACCTCGTGCCGCAGCCGCGACGGGTCGTCCAGCACGGTCCAGTCGCTGTCCCGCCATTGCTGCGACCAGTCCGCCGGAGCCTCCCCCACCACATCGCCGGAGAAGTCCGTGACGTGGGCGCCCGGCGTGTCGTCGGACACCACCAGGGCGGCTGGCACGACGTCTTCCGCGCGTGGGCGATGCCGATCCGGGTCGGATCCCGGAGTGAACAGGCGCAGCCGGAGATCGTGGTCCCCGGCCTCCGCGGACTCGGGAAGGACAACCTCAATGGTGTTCTCGCCGCTGACCGCGGCGTCCCGGCCGCTGCCGTCGGCGAACTCCGTCCATTCTCCGTCCGACGACGTCTCCCGATAGTCCACGACGTACGGCCAGGCCCGAGTCGAGGTGAACACCACTTCGACCGGCTCACCGGGTACGCCGGCCGCCGGTTGTTCGGTGGTCGGCTCAAGTATCTCGACGCCGGGCTGGCCGGTCCCGGGGTTTCCCTGGGCCGCGACCGGCGCGGTCGCGGCGCCCAGGGGCAGCGCCGCGACCATGGCCGAAGCCAACACGAGTGCGCCGATTCGTTTACGGGGTCGTCGTCTGGTTCCGTTTCCCTGTCCGATCATGCGGTCGAACCTCCTCAGCGCGGCACAGCCGCAGCAGGGGCAGAAGCGTGCCTTCACCGAACCAGCGCTTGATCAGACAGGGAACACCTGTTGAGCGGATATTGAGGTTCGGCCGCGCCGATATAGGTGTAGCCCCGCGCGGCCGCGGGGTCGCCAGGACGAGGCCCGAGGTGGCGATGCCGCTCGGCTCGGCCTGTCGTGGTGCCAGGGCGTTACCCGCAGCCGATTCGGGTAACGGAGGAGTAATCCGCCTGTGCGGCCGAACTCGCGGACACAGTGCCGCGTGGCCAGCCGCACGTGCGTGCTGATCACGCGACGGAAACGGAGGAGAAATGCTGACCATCGCGTTGTTGGTGCTGATACTCGCGTTGCTGCTCGGAGGTATCGGGCTGGCCGTCGAAGCGCTGCGCTGGATGCTGATCATTGCGGTGATCTTCTTGCTGGCCAGTGCTATCACCGGCTGGCTGGGCCGCACCCGGCAGAAGACCGCGGGCACGCCGGACGAACCGTCGGTCTAGGATCAGGGCCAGTTTCACCCGGCCGTCGTCAACGTGACGGGCGAGTGCGACTAGTGCCACGCAGGGCACTAGTCGCACTCGGCGGGGATGTCGTCGTCACTCGTCGATCAAGGAGTCCTCGGGGCGCGTGATCAATTCGAAGCGGACCTGACCCTGCTCCGTGGCTTCGGCATCCAGCACCTTGTCTTCCACCACCGGCGCGGCCAACGGATCGACATAAACCCGGACGCCGCCGACCTCCACGATCTCGTCGTGCGGGTTCGGCCCGCCGGCGATGGTGGCGACCATCTCGACCGAGCCGTTCTCCGCCGCCGCCGATGAGATTCGCAACCCGCCGTTGTCCGACACCTCGGGCTGAACCGTCAGGCCACGGATCGCAGACACCGCGTCACCAGTCAATGTGAGCATCACACTTCCACCTTCATTCGAAGTCGCCGAACGCGAGTGGCTCACCCGTGGCTTCGCCGGCTTCGGCGCTTCTGCCCGCCACGGACGGCCTACTCATCGCTTACCCAGGACGCTGCCCCCTACTCCTGCCGCCAGAAGACCAGGGCGATTTCGTCAGGCTCGGTGATGTTCGAGCAAGCGCTTGGCCAGGCCGACTCCCACATCGCGATGGCGCGTAGGTGTGTAGACGAATGCGCTCGGACCCGCCACCACGTGCAGCAGTGCGAGCCGTTCCTCGATCGGCTCCAGCAGGTGCGCCCGCAGCCGCACCTCGTCCTCGGTCTCGTTGATCACCTCGACCGACTCGGCGAACCGCTCGACCACCCAGCGGGAGTCCTGCGGCACCGCGATGTCCACGGGCTCGGTCCGCCTGTTGCGGGCGATGCGCTGGTCGACATCGTCGGGACGGTCGAAAGCCTCCTCGAGCACCTCCGCCGAACGGATTCCGGACAGCAGGAAGGTGCCGGTGTGGTCGTCGTCGAGTCCAGCGTCGAGCTCCCATCCCCGGCGCGTCTTGGTCAACCGGTAGGGCCGGATGACGTGTTCGCGGACCCCGGGTTGCCAGGCCCGGGCGTAGGTGATGCGCACGTGGAGATGCTCGCGCAGCGCGGCGCCCAGGCGGGCGGCGAGGTCGGCCAGCCAGGCGCTTCGGCGGGTGCCGATCCCCTGCAGCGCCGTCGCGACCAGGGCGTCGAGAGCGTCCTCCAGGTCGGTGTTTCCCGGCTCGATGGCCAGCAAGTCCTGTCCGGCTCGATAGATGCGGGCGAGCTCGCCGACACTGACGTAGTCGGCTCCGACCTCCATCGCCGAATGCGGGATCGCCGAGACGTACTCGGCGTGCTCCGGTGGTGCATCGTCGCCGTCTGCGTCGTGGAATCTGATCGTGGTCGGCCGGCTGATCCGAGCGTAGTACCGCAGCGGCATGTCCGCCGCGAAGAAGACGCGCAGTTCCTCGCGCAACGCCTCCGGGTCGGTGTCGAGAGCCTGGGCCAGTTGGTTCAGCGGCAGCCCGTTGGCATGCATGGCCAGGACGTTCAATGCTCGGGTGACCCGGTCGAATCTGCGGACATAGACCGGCGGGCGGGTCACCACAGCCGCTGCCTTTGAACGAACCGCTCGAGTTCGGTGATGATCTCGGCGCGTACGTCCTCGGGTCCCAGCACCTGAACGCGCTGCCCGAGCTCGTAGAGCCGGGCCCGGAAAGCCGCGCGGTGCGTCACGGGGACGGTCAGCGTGACGGCGTCGTCGCCGGCCTCGCGCCGGATCGGAGTACCGAGCATCATCACCACCTGGGGTTCGTGTTCGCTCGCCGTCTTGATGACAACATCTGTCGGCGGATCGACTTCCCAGGTGATGGGGTTGAGTTCCTCGTAGGTGATCTCTTCGGGGACTGATGCACTGTTCGGCTGGTCGACTACCACGTGTGTCATCCGGTCGGTGACGAATCGCTTGACCGACGTCGCCCCGTCCTCGCACCCCACCAGGTACCAGCCGGACGCGCCTGGGTGGATGACAAGCGGATGCACCACGCGCGGCTGCTGCTTGTAGACGAAACTGATCCGGCACCGGTTCTCGGTCGCGTATGCGGCCTTGTCGAGGGCGTCGTGACCTGCACGGTGCGGCTCACTGGTGCGTACGAAGGGGTCGTTTTCATCGACGTCGAAGTCGAGGAGATCGTCGCCGAGCTTGTCCAGGAAGCCGGTGGCACCAGCCGCGAGGGCAGCACGGACCAGCTGAACCTGGTGCCGTGGTGCGAGTTCAACCCGCAGCCTGGTGTCGCGCGCGTACAGCCGGTACCGCCCGGCTGAACCACGTTCGGTGGCATTGCGGATGTCCCAGCCGATCTTCTTGAGCTCGCCAATGTCGCGATTCAGCTGCCGATGCGGATCTTTGGTGGATCCGTACCCGGCGATGTCGATGAGGTCATCCGTGGTGAGACCTCGCGGTTCGGCCTCCTCCAAGGTCACCAGGATCCGGATGAGCCGCTCGAGCGGCCCCACCTGGTCTCGTCCACCCGCCACAACCCCCACCCCTCGGGTGCTCAGACGTCAGCACCGTGGCCACGATGCTAGTGGCGTTCAGAGCAGAACGGAACCGTCGGCCCACCTGCTCAACCAAGGCCGAAGCGTCATCGTCGCGTGCCTTTAGCAGGCATTGCGGGCTTTGGCAATCGGGTGAATGGATGATCGACGGACTGTCGATCGGCTCTTAGCTTCACCTTGAATAGGAAGGTTTCTTAACTATTAGGAGGTGGATCGTGTCCCCCCGTCGAAGAATCCACCGGGTGCTGGCCCTGTGTGCCGCACTCCTGCTACCGGCCGCGCTCCTGCCGGCCACAAACAGCTGGGCGTCAGAGCAGCTCAGCGCCACGTTCACCAAGACGTCGGACTGGGGCTCTGGCTACGTCGCCCAGTACACCATCACCAACTCCGGCAGCACTGCCGTCACCGGATGGACCGTGGAGTTCGATGTCTCCGGCTCTCAGTCGGTGACCAGCGTCTGGAACGGCGTACACACACGCGACGGCAACCACCATGTGGTGTCCAACGAGGCTTGGAACGGCAACCTCGCGCCGGGCTCGTCGGTGACGTTCGGCTTCGAGGGCGCCTATTCGGGCAGTTGGACCGACCCCTCCGGCTGCGTCGTCAATTCCAGACCGTGCTCTGGAAACGGTGAAGAACCTGTCGATCCACCTGACCCACCGACGAATGTCACCGTCACCGGTGTCACTCCGACAGCTGTGACTTTGTCGTGGGATCCATCGGGCGGTGCGGACAACTACCTCGTCTATGTGGACGGGAACCTTCGCAGTTCACCAACCACTCCCCCGGCGACGATCGGCGGACTCACCCCAGAGACCACCTATCAGCTCACCGTCGCCGCTGAGAACGACGCCGGACGATCAGACCAGAGCGCACCGGTCACGGCCACGACGCCGCCGGCCAGCGCCGGCCCCGGTGACGACCGGATCGTGGGTTACTTCACCCAATGGGGCATCTACGGGCGCAACTTCAAGATCCGTGACGTGCACACAAGTGGTGCGGCAGAGCGCCTCACCCACATCAACTACGCCTTCGGCAACGTTTCGTCGAACTCCGAGTGTTTCATCGTCAACCAGACCGGCGTCGGCGACGCGTGGGCTGACTACCAGCGCGGATTCACTGCTGGTGAGAGTGTGGACGGCGTCGGGGACACCTGGAACCAGGAGTTGAAGGGCAACTTCAACCAGATCCGCAAGCTCAAGGAGATGCATCCGCACCTGAAGGTCTACATCTCGCTAGGCGGCTGGACCTGGTCGACCTACTTCTCCGACGCCGCGCTGCCGCAGAACCGGGAGCGCTTCGTCAAGTCCTGCATCGATCTGTACCTCCGCGGCGACCTGCCTGTTCAGGGCGGCGAGCCGGCAGGAGGACCCGGCTCGGCGTTCGGTGTCTTCGACGGCATCGACCTCGACTGGGAATGGCCCGCCTCCGAGGGCGACGCGGGCAACATCGTCCGTCCGCAAGACCGGGAGAACTTCACGGCGCTGCTGGCCGAATTCCGCTCCCAGCTGGACGATCTGGAGGCCGAGACCGGGCGCACATATGACCTCACCGCGTTCCTTCCCGCCGACCCGGCCAAGATCGACGCCGGGTTCGAGGTCGACAAGGTCTTCGACTACCTCGACTTCGGCACCGTACAGGGCTACGACTTCCACGGCGCCTGGGAATCGACCGCCAATCACCAGTCCAACCTGTACGACACACCGGGCGACCCCTCACCGGTCCAGTTCAGCGTCGATACCGCCATCCAGGCCTACCTGGCCGGCGGGGCGCCCGCGGACAAGCTGGTGGTCGGTGTGCCCTACTACGGCCGCGGCTGGACCGGCGTTTCGGCCGGGGCGACCAACGGGCTGTTCCAGCAGGCCACCGGCCCTGCGCCTGGGACCTGGGAGGCCGGGATCGAGGACTACAAGGTCCTGGTCAACAGGTCCGGGCCACGGTTCCGTGACGAGTCCACGGGCGCGTACTGGTTATACGACGGCACTCAATGGTGGAGCTATGACGATCCCGTCCTGCTGACGCAGAAGACCGGCTACATCAAGGACAACGGTCTCGGTGGCGCGATGATCTGGTCGCTCGACGGGGACGACTCCAATGCCACCTTGACCAGGACGCTGCACGCCGGGCTCACCCAGTAGCAACCCCGGCCCGGGTCTTGCGCACCTTGCTCGCCTGATCGGTTGTTCCCCTGATCGCTCGTCGTGAGGCGATCAGGGGAACAACCCTGGTGGTCCACGCCAGCCCCGGGCTTTCAACCCGGCTGGCCAAGGTGCCCCGGATCAGCTTGGGCGGGTACCGACGACGACGCTGGCGTCCAGTTCGTCGGAGCTGATTACTCGCGCGTCCAGGCCGTTAGCAACGAAGATCTCCGCGGCGGCGGACGCTTGGAGCGCGCTGGTCTCGATCAGCACGCGCCCACCTGGCGCTACCCATGGGGTCGCAGCGCCGGCCACCTGACGCAGCACGTCGAGCCCGTCGGCCCCGCCGTCGAAGGCCAGTGGCGGCTCGTACAGGCGTGCTTCCTGCGCGAGCAGTGCCATCGCGTCGGTGGGGACATACGGCACGTTCGCCACCAGCACATCGATCCGGCCGCGCAGTGCCGGCGGCAGCGCGTCATACAGGTCGCCCTCCAGCACCCGGCCCGCGGCACCGATGTTACGTTGCGCGCACCGGACCGCAGCCGGATCGATATCCGCGGCATAGAGTTCGACGGTGCCGGCCGCTGCGGCCAGCGCCACTCCCACCGCGCCAGTGCCGCAGCACAGGTCGACCACCACCGGCGCCGAGCCGGCTGCCGACGCCCGCGCGCATGCAGCTTCCCGCGCCGACAGAATCGCTTGTTGAGCGAGGAATTCGGTGCGACGCCGGGGAATGAACACCCCTGGATCGACCGCGATCCGGTTGCCGCAGAATTCGGCCCAGCCGAGCACGTACTCGAGTGGCACGCCGCTGGCGCGTCGTTCGATCATGGCGTTGCGATCGGCTTCCGAGAGCGCGGCGTCGATCAGCAGGTCAGCTTCTTCCTCGGCGAAGACAGAACCAGCGGCGCGCAGCGTGGCGGCCACGACGGTTCGAGGGTGGGTGAACAGCGAATCCAGCATGGGAACCTCTCGAGATACCCAGGATGCGCTCCCCGATCACCTGTCCCGGTGGCTGACCCGGCGGCCTTGAGGTGAGAGCACCCTGCCTGACGTGACGTAAATGGGTCTCACCTCCTTGGTTTTCGCCCTTAGACGAGCGTATCGGCAACTCTAGCTGATCCACACGGCCGCTCTTCGCGGGCGAACGGACGCGTCGGCGGTTGGCTGGTGGCGGCCGAACGACACCGCGACTTCACCGGGTCTTCTCCGGCGTCACCACGGCTGCAGGCATGGTGACGCTTGGGAAAACCCACCGAACGTGATCATTTAGGTGGCGGTTTGGGGTGGGTGGGGTGGTGGTCACAGGAGCATGAGGCCGGCGCCGGAGACCGTGCTGATGAGCAGTGTGGACAGCAGCCCCAGCAGCAGGCTCGGTCCTCCCCCACGGATCAATGTGCGCAAATGAACCGCGGCCCCCATGCCGAACATGGCGGCGGCCAACAGCATGGTCTGTGCGGTGGCCGCCAGCTCGAGCAACCCGCCTGGGACGACGTCGGCGCTGCGCACCGCCATGGCCAGCAGGAAGCCCAGAACGAAGACCGGAACAATCGGGGGCCGCCAGCCCGGGACGGGCTGCCCGGCCCGGCGTCGCTGCCACAAGCTCATCCCGGCGACCAGCGGCGCCAGCAACACGACCCGGGTGAGCTTCACGACCACGGCCGGAGCCAACGCCGACGCGCCGACCGTCCCGGCGACGGCCACCACCTGGGCTACCTCGTGCACGCTTGCTCCGGCCCAGATGCCGAACGACGTCGGGTCCAGTCCCAGCGGCATGTACAAGGCCGGCATGATCACGATGGACAAGGTGCCGAAGATCGTCACCAGCGCGATGCCGGTGGCCACATCCTCATCGTCACTGTTCACGACGCTGCGCGCGGCGGCAACCGCGGACGCGCCACAGATCGAGAATCCGGTGGCGATGAGCAGGCTCCGTTCGGCCGACAACCCCAGGGCGCGACCCATCACGAGGGTGCCGGCGTAGGTCACCGCGACGCTGACGATCACCAGCGTGAGCACGCGGGGCCCGAGCGCCAGTACCTCGGGCAAGGCCAGTTGCAGCCCGAGGAGGACAACACCGGTTCGCAGCAACTGGCGGGCGGCGAAGGCGAGCCCGGGCCGCAGCGCGGCACCGACCATACCCGTGTTCGTCGCTACGGCTCCCAGAGCCAGAGCGATCATCAGCACACTGACCGGGACGGTGTGGTTGACCGCGAACGCGACCGCCACGCCCGCCGCCACAAAAGCCAGGCCCGGCCACACACTGCTGTGCGCCGGCTTCTCCCCTGGTATCGGTTCCACAGTTTCCAGCCTGCGCCGTAACCCGGCGCGCCGGTAGCCATCACGTCCGCAAGTACTCATAGAGTGACTGCATGACATCAACGTCGTGGCCGGACCTGAACAGCCTGGAGCTGTTCGTTCTGGTCGCCGAGCACGGCAGCGTCGGGCAAGCCGCGGCGCGCCACGGCATCACCCAGGCCTCGGCCAGCCGCCGGCTCGACACGCTTGAAAGAGAACTCGGAGTCCCGCTACTCGTACGCTCCACCACCGGTTCCCGGCTGACCGATGACGGCCGGGTCGTGGTCGATTGGGCACGCGCGACCCTCGCAGCCGCCGGCGACCTCATGGCCGGAGTCTCCGCCCTGCGTCATGAGCGGGCCGGCGCACTGCGGGTGGCGGCCAGCATGACCGTCGCCGAGTACCTGATGCCCGGCTGGCTGATGACCTTCCGGCACAACCGTCCTGACGTGGACGTCAGCCTGCAGGTGGCCAATTCCGAGTCGGTCGGCGAGATGGTGCGCGCCGGTGACGTGGACCTCGGTTTCATCGAATCGCCCAGCGTTCCCGGCGGCCTCACTTCGCGGCAGGTGGCCACGGACCGGCTGGTGGTGATCGTGGCGCCCGCGCACCGGTGGGCGCGCCGCCGCACGCCCATCCCGGCCGCCGAACTGGCCGCTACCCCGCTGGTGGTACGCGAACCCGGGTCCGGCACCCGGACGGCGCTGGAGCGCATCCTCGATCGCAACCAGATGGCGGCGCCACTGCTGGAGCTCTCGTCCAACGCCGCGGTGAAGGTCGCCGTCGAGACCGGGCAGGCGCCCGCCGTACTGAGCAATCTGGCCGTGGCCGGTGAAGTCCGTGACGGCCGGCTGCGCGACGTGGCCGTGGCGGAGCTCGAACTCGATCGTCCGCTCCGGGCCGTCTGGCCACGGCGTCGCCGGCTGGCCGAACCTGCCGCCACGCTTGTCCGGCTGGCCGAGCAGGCCGGTGCCCGCGTCCCGCAGACCGGCGACGCCCGGCGACCGGCCGGGCAACGCTGACGTCCCGGCCGGACGTCCAGGGCAGACATGGCACGCTGAATGCACGTTGGCAAGCGATTTCCACGCCGGTTCAGCGTGTATTCAGCGTGCCATCCGCGACGCCGAGCCGTTGCGCCCAGCTCAGCAGCTCCGACAGGGTCTTCTCGTCCACGGCCAGTACGGCGTCGTCGTCGATCTCCGCTGGCATCACACGCCGCCCACCTGGTATCCGGCCACCGGCGACGGTGGCTCGAGCGGCCAGTTCATCGAGGCGGCTCTGGGCGCCGGCACCACCCTCCACGTCGAACCGCGCCGGATCGAAGGCAACGACAAGATGCCCGATCCGCTGCGGCTCGGCCGCGTCCTCCGGGTCGAACATGTCGGTCACGTCACCGGCGAGCCGGGGCCCCGCCAGCCCGGCCGACATCGTCTCCACGAGCATGGCCAGCGCGTATCCTTTCGCCCCGCCCAGCGGAGCCAGCATCCCGTGCAGCGCGGCTCGCGCGTCGGTGGTGGGGCGACCCGCGGCGTCCAGCGCCCATCCCGCAGGCAGCGGCTCGTCCCGCGCGGCGTGCGCGGCGATTTTCCCTCTGGCCACGGCGCTGCTCGCCAGATCGACGATCATCGGCCGGGGCCGGCTCGGTATCCCGGCGGCCAGCGGGGAGGTGGACAACAGCGGTTGCGAGCCGCCCCAGGGCGGCATCACAGCCGGCCCCGTGGAGAAGATCATGGACACGTAGCCGGCTTCGAGCAGCGGCAACGTGTACGCACCAAGCGCGCCGCAGTGCCCCGAGTTGCCGACGCTGACCGCGGCCAGGCCGAACCGGGCGCACCGGGTGGCGGCGAGTTCAGCGGCACGACGCACTTGCCAGTGCCCGAGCCCGCCACCTCCATCGAGGGCTATCGCCGGACCGGTATCGGAGACGGTGCGCAACGCCGCCGTCGGCGGGTAACCGCCGGTGACGGCACGGTGCAGGTAATACGGCAACCGCATGAGTCCGTGTGAGCCGATACCCCAGCAGTCGGCCAGCACGATGCCCTCGGCGGTGGCGCCGGCCTCTTCAGGCCCGAATCCGGCTCCCTGGAGCAAGTCTGTGGCCAGCCGACGAGCGGTGCCGATGGTCAGGCTCACGCGGTTCTCCTCCGGGTGGACTGGCCGACGGCATGGCGGGCCGGCGCACCAGAGAGCACCGCCTCGATGTCGGCAGCCAGGATGCCGACGATCCGCTCCTGGCTCTGCGCGGTGATGCCGGCGACATGCGGGGTGAGCACCACGTTGTCCAGCTTCTCCAGCCGGCCCGGCACCGGTGGCTCCTGCTCTCGGACGTCGAGTCCGGCGCCGGCGAGCCGGCCCGACTCGAGCGCATCGGCGAGGGCCTCCTCGTCCACCACCTCACCGCGGCCGACGCTGACAAACAACGCCTGCGGCTTGACGTGGGCGAGCAATGAGGCATCGACGAGGTGGCGGGTGGCGTCGGTGGCGGGTAGATGGCTGCTGATCACGTCAGCGGTCGCCATGACCTCGCTGAGCGGCGCCAGCCGCACGCCGAGTTGGGCGAGCTCCGGGTCTCCGGCGTCGACGTAGGGGTCATAGGCGATGACCGCCATCCCCAACGCCGCGGCGACACGTGCCACGGCCCGGGCAGTGGCCCCCGCGCCGAGCACACCCCACGTCCGCCCACTCAGCTCCAGACCCGGTGTCCGGTTCCAGCCTCCGGCCCGGCATTCGACGTCCAGCTTGACGATCCGGCGGGCGACGGCCAGCGCGAGACCGAGTGTGTGCTCGGCCACGCTCAGCGCGTTGGCGCCCAGCGGAGCGACCACGACGACGCCACGCTGGTCGGCCGCGTCGAGATCGATGTTGTCCAAGCCCGTCCCGGCCCGGGCGACGACGTGCAGAGCCGGCAGAGCGTCCAGCAGTGCGGCGTCGACCTGAGCGCGGTTGCGCACCACCAGCGCACGTGCGCCGGCTGCCACCGCCACTATCCGTTCCGGCGTGCTCCACGCGGCCGGGTCGTGGCGCACATTCAGCCGAGCGGCCAGGTCGTCCAGACCTTTTCCACGTACGTCCTCCACCACCGCGACATCCGCCGCACCGCTATCCGCGATCACTGCATCCTCCTCGTCGCCGGTCCGCGCGGCCGTGAATCCCGGCCGCGTCCTCGGCCGTCACAGGCCGACGGCCAGATATCGGACCTCCTGGAACTCTTCCAGCCCGGGTGAGCCGCCTTCGCGCCCGAGCCCGGACTGTTTGGTCCCGCCCATCGGGGCGAAGCAGACCGTGGGCAGCGGGTTGTTGACGCCGACGATTCCCACGTCGAGCCGTTCGCCGATCCGCCACATCCGGGCCACATCGCGACTGTAGAAATAGCCCGCCAGGCCCATCTCGGTGTTGTTCGCCCGGCTCAGTGCTTCCTCCTCGGAGCTGAACCGGAACACCCCGGCCGCCGGGCCGAAGATCTCCTCCGTGGCCAGTGCAGCATCGTCGGGCACATCCACCAGCAACGACGGCGCGCAGAAGGCTCCGGACGGCAGCTCGCGCTCGGCCGTCACCTTCTTGGCACCGCCGTCGACGGCTTCGGTCACCATCGCCTCCACCGCGCGGACTCGCTCGTCGTCAATACACGCGGCCAGGTCTGGCACCGGATCAGCGAGGCCGTCGCCGACAACCATCGCATCGATCCGGGCGGCCAGACCCGTGACGAACTCGTCGTAGACCGCGTCGTGCACGAGAAACCGGTTGGCGGCGATGCACGACTGTCCCGTGTTGCGGAACTTCGCCAGCATGGCCCCCTCGACAGCGGCGTCGACGTCGGCGTCCTCGAACACGACGAATGGCGCATCGCCGCCGAGTTCGAGCAGGGGCCGCACGACCCGTTCACTGGCCTTGGCCATGATCTGCCGGCCCACGGCGGTGGAACCGGTGAACGAGACCACCCGGACCGCCGGATGATCAAGATAAGCACCGGTCACCTCCGCCGCGAGGCCATGCACGACGTTCAGCACGCCGTCCGGCACACCGGCTTCAGCGAGGCACCGGATCATCTCGGTGACGGCTAGCGGCGCTTTCTCCGATACCCGAGCCACGACTGTGCACCCGGCGGCAAGAGCGGGCGCGAGCTTACGAGCCTGGATGGAGCACGGAAAGTTCCACGGCGTCAGGCTTGCGACCACGCCCGCCGGGCGACGGATGGTCATGTGCCGGCGCGCCGGATCCTCAGGCGGATGCACACTACCGTCCGGACGGCGCGCTTCCTCGGCGAACCACCGGAAGTACTCCGCGGAGAACCGGACTTCTCCCACGGCCTCCGGGCGCCGCTTCCCGGCCTCCGTGGCCAGCAGCACGCCGATCTCCTCGGCCCGCTCGGCGATGAGGTCAGCACCGCGACGGAGAATGTCGCCACGTAGGCGGGCGGGTGTGGACGCCCACTGATCGGCGGCCGCGGCGGCAGCGTCGGCCGCTGCCCGCGCCTCGGCCGCTCCCCCGTACCCGACAACGCCGACGACGGAGCCGTCCACTGGATTGAGGACGTCGACATGCCCGGCCGATTCCGTCCATTCGCCCGCGATGAGCGAGTTCGCCTGGCGTTTCACCTTCGGTGTTCCTCCTTTGTCGCGCCGCCGCCTTCGTCCCGTGCTCAGGCGCTGCGGTAGAGCTTGGTCAGCGTGAACTCGCGATGCCCTAGAGCTTCTGCCGCGGTCAGGCGCCCGTTGACGGTGCGCACCACCAGATCGATGAGCTCTTCGCCCGCCTGCTCGACGCTGGCTCGGCCGGCAAGAACCGCCGAGCAGTCCACGTCCATGTGGTCAGCCATCGAGGTGGCCGTCTTCGGATTGGCGGTGATCTTCACGACGGGCTGGACCGGGTTGCCGATCACATTGCCCTGTCCGGTCGGAAAGAGATTCACCACGCCGCCGCCGGCGGTCATCAGCGTGACGCACTCCGCCGCCGCGGACGAGGTGTCCATGAAGTTCAGCCCCGCCCGGGTGGGAGCCTCGGCTGCTGCGAGCGCGCCGACGATGGGCACGCTGCCGGTCTTCACGATGTTGCCCAGCGCCTTCTCTTCGATGGTCGACAACCCACCGGCGATATTGCCTTGAGTGGGTTGTGAGCCGAGCAGGTTGGCGCCGGTGGCGTCGATCATGTCGATGTAGTCGTCGTACAACGCCTGGAACCTCTTGCGCACGTCGTCGTCGGCGCATCGTTCGGCGATCAGGTGTTCACCGCCGGTGAGTTCGCTGGTCTCGCCGAAGATCACCGTGCCGCCGGCGTCGACCCACCGCTCCACCAGATAGGCGGTCACCCGGTTGGACCCAAGGCCCGTCGTCGTGTCGGACTCGCCGTCTTTCATCGTGAGCATGATGTCCGGGATCTCCACCGGCTCCCGGGTCAGCTCGCTGGCCTGCTGGAGATAGTCCTTGGCCACCCGCGAGGCTCGCTCGATGACGGCGAGATCACCGCTGCCTTCGATGGAGAACCCGGTGACCGGCTTACCCGTGGCGGCGATGCCCTCGACGACCCGCTCGGTCCAGTTCGGCTCGATCCCGATCACCACCACGGCGGCGACGTTCGGATTGCCGCCGACACCGATCAGCGTCTGGAAGGTCAGCTCCAGGTCGTCGCCGAACTGCAGCCGTCCGAACGCGTGCGGCAGCGGGAGCGTCCCGGGCACCAAGCTCGCCACCCCCTCCGCCGCGGCGTTGGACAGGTCGTCGACCGGGAGGACGGCGACGTGGTTGCGGGTGCCCACCCGGCCGTCGGGCCGGCGATATCCGGTCAGGCGACGCTGTTCTGCCACCGTGCGCTCCTCACATTGTGTACGTGGACGTAGTCGCCCACCTCGATGTCTTTGCTGGCGACGCCGATCCGTATCCCGTACTCGACGACATCGGCGCCGGATGCGACCGGCGCCAGGGCGAGTTTGTGCCCAAGAGGCACGTCGTGGTTCAGCACGACGCCGGCCTCGCCCGATCCATCCAGGTAGGAACCCCGGACCTCGCCGGGGCTCAGATCACGTACAGCCACCGCGACGTGGTCGCCTTCGCGATGGGCGAGGAAGTCAGGTCCTCGCTCGGTCATGTCCACCTCCAGTGATGGGAACTACGTTCATGAACTGGTCACGTCGACACCGGCCGTGGCCAACGCCTGCCGGATTCGCTCCGGGGGCTCCTGGTCGGTGATGACCCGGTCGAGCTGTTCGAGCCCGCACAGGCGCACCGTGGCCGGGTGCTCGAACTTCGATCTGTCGGCGAGCAGCACGACGACGTCCGCGGCCTCGATGAGCGCGAGTTTCGTAGGCCGTTCGATGTCGGCCTCGACGTACACGCCCTTCTCGTCGACACCGGCGGCGCCGAGGAAGAAGACCCGCACCCGCAGACCGGCCGCTGCCGACTCGGTGAGAGGTCCGACAAATGCCTGGCTCGATCGGAACAGGTCGCCGCCGAGGCCCACGACCCGCGGCTCCGGCCGGGCCAGTAGCGCCTGCAGAACCGGCACCGAATGGCTGACCACACACCCCGAGAACTCATCCGGCAATTCGTGGACGACGTCGTAGGTCGTGGTACCGGCGTCGATGGCGATCGTGTCGGACGGGCCGATCAGCTCGACCGCACGGTGCGCGATCATCCGTTTCTCCTCGGCATGAGCGCGGGCGCGGCTGACGAACTCAGAGGTCCGCAGCGTGGGGTGCGGCAGGCTCGCGCCGCCATGCACGATGCGAACCTCGCCGTCGCTGGCCAGCCGCCGGAGATCACGGCGGATGGTCATGTCGGACACGCCAAGGTCTTCGGCCAGCGCGCTGACCGAGAGAAACCCGGCCGCACGCAGCCGCGACAGGATGTTCTCCCGCCGGTCAGGCGCCTGGTCGTAGCGGAGGTTATCGGTGGTCACCAACGGCTCCCTTCTCGGGCTTCTGGGCAGCACCTTACGCGAGAAGTGTTGACTTTCCAACAACCGTTGTTAGTGTTTGACCAGTCGTTCACCAATGGAGGAAGCCATGACCCACCAGTCCGACGGACCGCTGATCTTCGTCGGTCTCGCGACTCTCGACGCGATCGCACTGGTGGAGCGGTATCCCCAGCCGGACGAACGCGTGCTCGCCGACGACGTCACCTACGCCGGCGGCGGCCCGGCCGCCACGGCAGCCGTCGCCGCCGCCCGCCTCGGGGTACCCGATGTCGCCTTCCTCGGCGCCGTGGGCGACGACGAAGACGGCCAGCGCGTCGTCACCGACCTTCAGGCAGAGGGCGTCGACACCTCGGGCGTTCGCCGAATACCCGGAACGCGCACGCCGGCCAGCGTCGTCGTCGTCGATCACAGCCAGGGCACCCGAGCCATCTCGCACCGCTCCGGCCCACGGCTCGAGATCGACGCCGGCCAACGCAGCCGGATGGTGGGAGCCGCCTGGGTCCACACCGATCACGTCGGCTGGCCTGCGTTCAGCGCCACCTTCGCCGGGTCCCAGAAAGATCAGCCGCGACTCAGCGTCGACGGGGGCAACCCGATCGACGGGTTCACCCCCGCGGGCGTAGATCTCTACGTGCCCACCGTCGAAGCACTCACTGTCAGATATGGAGAGTGCCAGGCCGAAGACCTGCTCGACGCCGCGCAGGCCGACGGTGCGCGCACGGTCGTGGCCACGCGCGGCGCTCAGGGCTCGATCGCCGTCGGCTCCGGCGGGCAGCGCTACCAGGCTCCCGGCTTTCCGGCGCAGGTGCATTCCACACTCGGGGCCGGCGATGTCTTCCACGGCGCACTGCTGGCCGCCATACACCACGGCGCTGATCTGCCGGAATGCCTGGCCTACGCCAATGTCACCGCTGCGCTCGCCTGCCGGGGGCTGGACGGCCGCTCAGCAATTCCCACCCACGACGAAGTCCGTCGCCACCTGGCGGACCTCGCCTGATGCTTCACCACGAGAAGGAGTCCAATCCCTTGGCCACCAACGCCGCGGGAGCGCCAGACCTCGCACCGCTGACCCGTCCATCCGGCGCCTTCGCCATGCTCGCCCTCGATCAGCGCGAAGCGCTGCGAGCCATGCTTGCCGAGCATCGATCCGATCCAGTCACCGATCAGCAGGTCACCGAGTTCAAGTTGACCGCCGCCCGAGTATTGACGCCATTCGCCTCCGCCGTGCTGCTGGACAAGCAGTTCGTTCTCGATCAGGCCATCTCCGAGAAGGCGATCGCGCCGGGGTGTTCCCTGATCGCCGCTGCCGACGAGTTCGTCGCCGGATCTGACGAGTTCGTCGCGGACACCCGGATCGACCACACGGTCGATCCAGTCCATTACCGCGACCACGGCGCGGTGGCCCTCAAACTCCTCGTGGTGTGGCGGCCCGATGAAGACCCGGCTCGGCGGATCGAGTTGGTCGAGCGGTTCGTGGCACGCTCTCATGCCGCGGGGCTGGCCAGCATCATCGAACCGGTATCCCGGGCGCCACGCGGTGGCGGGTCCTGGGACTGGGACGCCGGAGTGCTCGCCGCGGTGAAAGAACTCGGTGACCTCGGGGCTGACCTGTACAAGGCGGAGGTTCCCCTGCACGGGTTGGGGGATGCCGCCGAGATTCGGCGCCGCTGCGCCCAGATCACCGAGACGCTGGCCTCGCCGTGGGTCGTGTTGTCTTCCGGCGTTCCCGAAGACGCGTTCCCGCGGGCGGTGGAACTAGCCGTCGCCGAAGGCGCGTCAGGCTTCCTTGCCGGCCGGGCCGTGTGGCAGTCGAGCATCGGCGCGTCCGACGTCGAAGCGACCCTACGAAGCAATGCGGTTTCGCGGCTGCGCAGGCTGTGCGACGTCGTCGACGAAGGCATCACCAACCGCTGAGGAGGTGTACTCCGTGCCCCGTGTCGTCTGCATCCCTACGGCGCGCCCCACGTTCGCCGTCGAGACCGCGGCCAAACGCGCCGCCCAAGCTCGTACCCTCCTGGCCGAACTGGGTGCCGACGTCGTCGGGCCCACCAATCTGGTGATGACACCCGACGACGTCGAGGACGCGGCCGGATTCGTCGATCCGGACGCAGATCTCGTCGTCAACGTCTGTGCCTCCTTCTCCGACGCAACACCGGCGCTCAGGCTCTATCGCGACCTCGACCGGCCGGTGCTGCTGTGGGCATTCCGCGAACCAGGGCCGGTGGGAGACCGGCTCTGGCTCAACTCACTGTGCGGCGCCAACTTGTTCGGCCACGCCCTGGTTGGACACGGTGGTGAAGTCCGGCTGCTCTACGGCGACCCGGAGGAACCTGCTGTCCGTGCCGCCTTGCGAGAGGCCTTGGCCGGCGCCCTGCCCCCGGCACCTCAACTGCCGGCTGCCGCCGGCCGAGCCCGCGCGGCGTCAGACGACGTACTCCCGGCGCTGGACGGCCTGCGTGGCCGTCGCATCGGAGTGATCGGCGACGCGCCTGCCGGATTCACCCCGTGTGAATACGATCCGGAGATCATCACCCGCCTGTTCGGCGTCGAGGTCGATCAGCTCGACCTCGACGAGTTGATCGAGCGGATCCGCGACGCCGACCCCGCCGCTCGGGACCGCGAACTCGCCGAGGCGGTCGAACAGCGCCCGACGCTACGCCACCTCGACACCACCCACGTCGAACCGTTCGCGGCGATGACCACCGTGCTCCGGGATTGGTCGGCCGGCCAGCTACTCTCCGGCGTCGCCCTGCGATGCTGGCCGGAGTTGCCTACCGAGCTTGGTGCCTGTCCGTGCTCGGCGCTCTCCCGGCTGGCCGACGAGGGCACAGCCACCGCCTGTGAGCGCGACGTGTACGGCGCGCTGACCATGCTCGTCTTCGAGGCGCTCGGATCCGGTCCCACCTACCTCGTCGACACCGTGGACCTGCAGACCGACGACAACATCGTCCGCGTCTGGCATTGCGGGTCCGCCGCCACCAAACTCGCCGCCGAACCAGCGACAGCCACCCAGTCTGTCCATTGCAATCGCAAGATCGGCGTGGCAGGAGATTTTCCGCTCAAGACCGGCCGGGTGGTTCTCGGCCGGCTCACCGAAAACCCGGCACAGCCGGGCGGGCTACGGCTGCTCCTCACCTCGGGTGAGTCGGTTCCGGCGCCCAACCGATTCCAAGGCAACACCGCCGACGTCGTCCTCGACACGGCGGCCGACGAGTTCGTCCACGGTCTGGTGACCGGGGGGTTCCCGCACCACACCGTCATCGCCTGGCAGGACGTCCGGCCCGCGCTTCGGACGGCCGCCGACCATCTCGGGATTCCCATCGTCGAGTGGTGATCCCCAACGCATCTGGCAGGAGGCCACGATGACCAAGGCTTTTTCGCAGGGAATGCACAGACGCGATCTGCTCCGGCTCCTCGGAATCGCCGGGCTCGGCTCGCTCGGCGTCTCATGCGCCGGACCGGGCAGCACCACGAACAGCGACGACGCCGCCCCGGAGGAGGGCGACGTCAGCGGAGCCATCTCCTTCGCGCACTGGCGTGCCGAAGACAGCGATGTCTTCGACGAGATCATCAGCGACTTCGCTGCCGAACACGACGACGTGAGCGTTCGGCAGGACATCTCGCCGTCCAACGACTACCAGTCCACCGCCCTGCAGCGAGTCCGCAGCGCTGCCATCGGTGACGCGTTCACCGCCTTCCGCGGTGCCCAGTTCGTGGACATGGCCAGCGCCGGGCTCTTCGCCGATCTCTCCGAGCAGCCTTTCGCGCAGAACTACCAGGCCGACCTCATCACCGCCGGGCAGTCTGACGGCCGTCAGCTCGGCTTTCCCTACCAGCTCGTGTTCAACATGCCGGTGTTCAACGTCGACGCGTTCGAGGATGCCGGCATCTCCGAGCCGCCGGCCGACTGGGACGGGTTCCTGGACCTGCTCGACAAGCTCGCTTCGGCGGGATACACGCCGATGGCCTGGCCAGGCGGCGAGCCCGGGAATGCGGGACAGCTGATCAACTCGATGGTCATGAACAACGCACCGTCGGAGGACATGTTCACCGGCATGGAACAGGGTGAGTTCGACGCCACCGACGACTGGTTCGTCACCACGCTCAAGCAGTACGCCGAGCTTCGGCCGTTCTTCCAGAACAACGCCTCCGGGACGGCGGTCGAGCCCGCGCAGCAGATGTTCGCCGAGGGAGAGGCAGCGATCCTCGCCACCGGCTCGTACCACATCGCCGCCATCCGTGATCTGGGCGCGGAGTTTCCGATGGATCTCATCTCCCCGATCACCGTCGGCGCGGACGAGGTCCAATTCCGCGGCGTGCACAACGCCACGTTCATCCTGGGCGTGAACACCGCCTCGGACAACCAGGCCACGGCCACCGCCTTCGTCGAATACCTGTCCCGGCCGGAGGTCGCCGCCGTGTACGCCGATGGCACCGGCCAGCACGTCACCGTCGAAGGTGTCGAGTACACCAGTCCCGATCTGCAGGCACTTGCCCACTGGCTCGACCAGCCGACCATCCTGGCGCCGAGGTTCCAGTTCAACGATCTCGACATGCGCTCGGCGATCGAAGACGCCGCCATCCAGGTGGTCGGCGGGAAGGACCCGGAGCAGGCAGCGGCCGATGCCCAGCGCATCGTCGAGCAGAGGCGCGCGTGACCAGGGCTGCGGGATGAATACCACCCCCACGAAGCCCGGAACCGGGCACTCTCCCCCACAACCACCCGCCGCGGCGCCCCATCCCCCGCCGCGGCGGGGCCGGCGGTCGTCATCGACGGTGAGCCCACTGCTCTACCTGTTCCCGGTGCCAGCGCTGGTGCTGTACGCGATCTTCTTCGCCGTTCCCACGTTCCAGGCGTTCCAGTACGCGATGACCAACTGGGACGGGTTCAGCGCGGCCTACGACAACGTCGGCTTGCGCAATTTCGAGCGGATCGCCACCAGCGACGACCTGTTCCGCAACGCCCTGACCAACAACCTCAAGTTCGTACTCGTCGTGGTTGTCTTCCAGACGTTGTTCGCGTTGATCCTGGCTATTCTGCTGACGGTCAACACCCGCGGCTCGGTGATGCTGCGCGCGCTGTTCTTCTTCCCGACGATCCTGTCGTCGGTGTCGGTGGCCTTCATCTGGAAGTTCATGTACGACCCGAACTTCGGGCTGATCAACAGCGTGCTGGAGACGGTCGGCCTGGACGGTCTCACCGGCGCCTTTCTCGGCAATCCGAACCAGGCGATCTATTGGGTCGCGGTGACCCAGGTGTGGTTCCACGCCGGGCAGATGATGGTGATCTTCATCGCCGGCCTGCAGCAGGTACCGAAAGAGATGTACGAGGCCGCCGAGGTGGACGGAGCGTCGCGATGGGGCCGGTTCCGGCACGTCACCTGGCCGATGATCGCGCCCGCCACGGCGATTGTGATGGCGTACACCACGATTCAGTCGTTCAAGGCGTTCGACCTGATCCTCGGGCTGGGCGGCAACCCGCCGAAGCAGTCGATGGACATCCTGTCCACACGTATCTACGCCGGGTTCACCAACTCCGAGTTCGGCTACGCCGCGGCCGAGTCCATCTACTTCATGGTCGTGATCGCACTGATCACCTGGGCGCAGCGGCGCATCGTCCGGCTCACCCAAGCTGGTGCTCAGTGAACACCTGCGCCTGAACGGAGGAAGACATGCGCTATCGGATCGGGCGCCGCGGCGTGCTGGCCGTGTATGCGGTGCTGATCGTCGTGCCCCTGCTGGTCGTCTTCACCGGCACGTTCAAGACACAGTCCGAGCTGTTCAGCTCGCCGTTCGGGCTACCGTCATCGTTCGACCCCGGCAACTACCACACCGTGCTCACCGAACGGAACCTTGGCCGGGCTTTCCTCAACAGCACCCTGGTCATCATCTTCTCGGTGCCAATCACCCTGTTCCTGGCCAGCCTGGCCGCCTACGCGATCGCGCGCATCCCGGGCTGGAAGAGCTGGGCGATCTTCACTTTTCTGGTGCTCGGGCTGGCCGTGCCCGCGCAGGCGAACATGATCCCGCAGTACGTCCTCTTCCAGAACCTGGGCCTGCTCAACAGCCTCACCGGACTGGTCATCATCAACATCGTGGTGACGCTGCCGGTCTCGGTGTTCATCCTGACCGGTTTCATGAAGACACTGCCGCGGGAGATCTATGACGCCTCCAGCATCGACGGCGCGGGACCATGGAACACCTATCGGCGCATCGCACTGCCGCTCTCGATGCCGTCCGTCGCCGCCACCGCGATCTTCCTGTTCGTCATCCACTGGAACGACCTGCTGTATCCCCTGTTGTTCATCCAGGAACCGAGCAAGAAGACACTGCCGGTGGCGCTGCTCGACTTCACCGGTGAGTTCCTCACCGACTACCCCATGCTTTTCACCGGGGTGGTCATCGCGTCGGTGCCGCTCGTGCTGGCCTATCTGTTCATGCAGCGATGGTTCATCAGCGGGATGACCTCTGGATCGGTGAAAGGATGACGATGACCGACGCGTACATGCTGCGCCAGGTGGTCGGCGTGCGGCGCCGCGGCGACGACGTCGTACTGTCCGTGGCAGCTCGCCCGGCCGTGCAGGTGGGCATCATGCCTGGTTACCTCACCGGCGAGCCGCTGGCCGAGCAGGGCATCGAGACCACGCTGCCGAATCTGCCCGATCTCGACCTGCCGCCGAGTGACCCGCGCGCCTACGCGGTGCGCATCTCCTGGGCGGCGCCCGACACCGTACGTCTGACCATCGCGCCGGAGAACAACCCGGTACTGGACGATGACGGCACCTGGCTCGGCATCGTCACAGATCCTGCCCCGGCCGCAGCTCCGGTGCACGTCGAGGAGTCCGAGACAGCGGTGGTGATCGAGAGTTCCGCCTTGCGGGTGCGGGTGGGCCGCCGGCCATTCTCGATCATCGTCGACGATCTACTCACCGGCGCCCAGGTGCTGCGCACCGCCGAGCGGTTGCGCCAGGCCGCAGGTTTCCCCGTCGCACCACCGGCCATCGCGGACGCCCGCGGGATCAGCGTGCATCTGGAACTCGGCACCGGCGAGGACATTCTCGGCTTCGGTGAACAGTTCGGCCGGCTGGTCAAGAACGGTCAGCAACTGACCCTCCGGTGCGAAGATGCCTTGGGCACCGGGACCGGGCTGGCGTACAAGCCGGTCCCCGTCTGGCACTCGTCGGCCGGTTACACCGGCTTCCTCAATACCGGTGCGACGGTCACCGCCGACGTCGGGCACACGAGACCGAGCGTGCTCGGTCTGAGTCTCGACGACGACGCACTCGACCTGTACGTGGTCGGAGGCGCGCAGCCGCGGCGACGGCTGCACTCCTACACCGCGCTCACCGGACGCGGACCGGTTCCGCCGCTATGGGCATTCGGGTATTGGATGGGGCGGTGCCGGTACCACTCGCGCGAGGAGATGCTCGATGTCGCCCGCCGCGCTCGCGAGCTGGAGGTGCCGCTCGATGTGCTGCATTGCGACCCGGATTGGCTCGTCGTCGACCGGCTCAACTGCGACTTCATCTGGAACAAGGACCGATTCGGCGACCGGCGCTCCTTCGTCCAGGAGCTCGAGAAGCTGCACACCCGGCTCTCCGTCTGGGAGCTGCCGTACCTGGACCCGGCCTCGCCCCGCTTCGCCGAAGCCGAGGCGAAAGGCTACTTGGTGCGATATCCCGACGGTGAACTCGCCACCATCCAGAAGACGCCTACCCCCGACGGTAGGCCGCGCGCATTGGTCGACTTCACCAATCCGGATGCGGTCGCATGGTGGCAGGGTATGCACGAGGAATTCCTCGCCGACGGCGTCGCGGTGTTCAAGACGGACTTCGGCGAAGCCCTACCCGACGGCACCGCGCCGCACAGCGGGCTGCCGGGCAACCACGCCCACAACCTGTACCCGCTGTATTACAACGGTGCGGTGTGGGCCGCTCTGGCCCGGCTCGGCGACGAGCCTGCCCTTGTATGGGGCCGAAGCGGCTGGGCCGGATCGCATCGCTACCCGGGACAGTGGGGCGGCGACGCCGAGTCCACGGTTGCCGGCATGCAGGCTACCGTCCGGGGCGGGCTGTCCTACGCGATGTCGGCACCGGGTTTCTGGAGCCACGACATCGGCGGGTTCTACGGGCCGGAGCTCACCCCGGAGTTGTACGTGCGCTGGACTCAGTTCGGCGCGCTGTCTCCCCTCATGCGTGCACACGGGCTGCGCCCGCGTGAGCCGTGGGAGTACGGCGAACACGCACTCGAGATCTGCCGGCGGTGGATCCGGCTGCGCTACGAGCTGCTGCCCTATCTGTGGCAGGTTGCCCACGAGTCAAGCCGCAACGGCTGGCCCGTGCTGAGACCGCTGGCGTTCGAGTACCCGGACGACCCCGTCGCCGCCGGCGTCGACGGGCAGTTCCTGCTCGGTTCGGACCTGCTCGTCGTGCCGGTGTTCGACGACGGCGACACACCCGTCCGGCGCCGCTACTACGTTCCGGAAGGTCGCTGGACCGACCTGTTCACCGGCGAAGCGCTCACCGGGCCACGGTTCGTGATCCAGGACATACCGCTGGACCGGATCCCCGTCCTGGTTCGCGACGGCACGATCCTCCCCCGTCTCCAGGTCGACGGTTCGATCCGCCGGACCGACGATCTGCTCGGACGGCCGTGGACGTTGCACCTCTTCGGCAACGTGGACCACCGTCATCAGCTCGTCGGGTTCGACACAACGGCTACCACCGTCGCCTTCGATGGTGATGCGGTCACGGCCGACGGCAGCCAGCCGATCGCGCCCACGGCGCGGCTTTGGATCTAATGCCTAGTGCCCGCCTGTTAGCGCGAAGCCTGGTCGACGAGCGGGACAAGATCATCGAGTCCGTTGTCCAGCACGGGCAGCTCTGGTGCGTCGCTTAAGGCAAGGTCAAGGTCCTTGAGCCCGCACGACGTGCCGAGCGCCACGACGACGCCGCTGCCCGGGCTGGTGGTCAAGTGCCTGGTGGCGGCCACTGCAACGGCGGACGAGGCTTCCATGAAGATCCCGTCGGCCGCCGCACAGGCCCGGTACTCGTCCATGAACTCGTCCGGATCGATCGGGATCGCCTCGCCGTCGGTGTCCCAGAGGGCCTGCAATCCCTGCCAGTTGGCCACGTCGCTGCCCACGGAGAACGCCGCCGAAGGGCCGTAGTGCACCCGGGTGCGTTCCTGCTCGGAGCGATCGCTCTTCTGCAAAGCAGTGCTGAAAGCCGCGGCCCGACTCGGTTCGGCGGCGACCAGCCGCGGACTCGCGCTGATCAATCCCGCATTGACCAGCTCCTTGAAGCCGCGGTGCACACCGCTGAGAACGTCAGCCCGTGACGTCGGAATGACGACGGTGTGCAGCTCATCGCCGAAATCGCGGGCCAGCTCGTAGGCGATGCTCTTGAGTCCCTCGATCGCATACGGGTGCCCACCGGGACCGGGCTCGGCGTAGTTCGTCAGCGGGAACCATCCGAGCTGCTCCACAGCCTGTTGCATGGTACCGTTGCGCGCCACGACGTCCGGGAAGCCGGCGACGACCGCTCCCGCCGCCACGATCTGCGCGTGGATGGCGGCCGGCAGGGATCCCTTGGTCACCACCACGCAGCGCAACCCGGCACGTGCCGCGTACGCCGCGGCGGAAGCCCCGGCGTTTCCGCTCGAGGCGGCGATCACGGTATCGGCGCCCTGAGCGCGCGCCGTCGTCACCGCCGCCGCCATGTAGCGGTCTTTGTGCGACATCGTGGGGTTCGCGGCCTCGTTCTTCAGCCACACCTCGGGCCGGCCGGGGCGAGGTGCGAGCCACACCGCGGGTGTGTTCCCCTCCCCCAGCGTGACGACCCCGGTTCCGGGCGGGACCGGTACGGCGCCTTCCCACCCCCACGGACCACCCGGGAACGACGCGAGGTCGTGCCCCCGGAGATCGGTCAGCGGCAGCTCGAGGTTGACCGTCACCCCCTCGGCGCGGCAGCGCTGACACCCCGCCGTTCCGGTTCCCTCATCGAGGCAGCGAGGGCATCGTAATACCGGTGCGGTTCCAGACACGTCGTCGTCACCCTTCTCGCTTCTGATCCGGCCACGCCATCAGCTCCCGGTCAGGGGCAAAGGGCTCCAGGTCGAACGTGGATTTCCCGTCGGTGACGAGCTCGGCTCCCACTTCGCCGAACGCGGTGGCGTACTTGAATCCCAGCCCGGAGAACCCGCCGAGGATCACCACCCGGTCGGTGTTCTCCGCCCAGCCGGCAATCGGGCGATTGTCCGCGGTATAGCCGTCCATGTACGCCGAGACCCGGATCGGATCCGGGTGCAGGCCGGGCAGGTACTGCCGGATGATCTCGTTCAGGCCCCGCACTTCGTCGAGGCCCACCGTGCGGTCCAGCTGATCCGGATCGGGGACGATCTGTTTGAACGGACCCGTGGGCCCGGCCTTGACCAAGGCGCCGTCAACACTGGGGAACGCATAGAAACCGTCGTCCTCGGGGCGCAGCGTGATCGGGAACCGCTCAGGAGCGAAGGCCGCGGGATCGTCGGCTGCGTACCACACCTGGATCGGGCGGCGGACCTGGATCTTGCCGGCCAGCTGCGGCGCCAGCCGCTGCACCCATGGCCCGCCGGCCAGCACGACGTGCTGGTAGCGGTAACTGCGCTGCGCGGTGGTCACGGTGACGCCGTCGGCGTCGGGCTCCACGTGTGTGACCGGTGTGTGGGTGTGTACGACGGCGCCCAGCTCGGCCGCCCGCCGCGCGGCCGTCAGCACCGCGAGCTCCGGGCGCAGGAAACCCGCGTTGGGGTCGAGGACGCCGACGTCGCCCGGCCGCATCCGCTGTTGCGGGTACCGCCGCGCGACGTCCCGCTCGTCGAGCAGCTCGTGTTCCAGATCGAATGCGCGCACGGAATTCAGTACGTTGACGATGTGCGGTGCGTTCTCAGCTCCCAGCACCAGCTCGCCATTGAGGGTCAGCAACTCCCGGCCCGTCTCGGCCTCGAGCTGTTGCCAGAACGTCAACGACGCGGCGGCGAACGACACGTACACCGGTTCTCTGGGGCTGGTGCTCCGGAACATACGGGTCTCACCACCCATGGCGCTTCGGTCGTGCGGCACGCCGTACTGGTCGAACCCATGCACCGCCAACCCGCGACCGGCCAGCCGCCACAACGCCATACTGCCGATCGACCCGACTCCGATTACCGCCACATCCGCGTCAAAGCTCACGCCATCAACCTCTCATCCCTGCGCCGCCGCCGACGCAGTGGCTCGCCATCCACCACCGCTCGGCAGAACATCGACACGACATTGTCAGTGGCTATGACTATTGTTTGACACATGAGTTCGGACACGGTTGTGGAGATTGTCAACGCGGCGAAACAGCTCGCCGCGGTTGACACTGACAGCCTGTCCGATGACGACATCGTGACTGAGCTGGTGGCACTGCGCCGGCTAGCTGACGTAGCCGAGGCTGCTTACCTTCGCCGGTTGCGTACCTTCGACACCCGCAGACTCTCCGAGCAGCGTTCGGTGCTGTCCACCCGGTCCTGGGTGAAACATGAGCTACACGTGGCGCCGGCCGAAACCAGCCGGGTGCTGAACGTCGCCAAGAGACTGGTAGACCTGCCGGTCATCGAAGCCGCCCTGATCGCTGGTGACATCCGGCTGCCGCATGCCGCTGCCATCGCCGATGCTGCCGCTCTGCTCGGCACTGACGTGATTGCCGGCTGCCAAGACACTCTGGTGGCCGCGGCGAAAACCGACGACCCGACCCGGCTGCGCGCGGCATTACGCGGGCTTGGCGCCGCGGTGGACAACAAGGACGCCGTGCGCCGAGCGCGGCGGCGGGACCAGGGCCGTTGGCTGGACATCGCGTCCACCTTCGACGGCGCCGTGGCGATCAACGGCATGCTCCCGGGTGACGACGAGGCCGGTTCCGTCGTTGCCACCGCGATCGACGCGCTGGCCAAGCCGTCTGGGCCGAATGACGAGCGCACGCCGGCTCAACGCCGCGCCGATGCGCTGGTAGAGCTGTGCCGCCGCCAGCTCAACTCCGGCCTCCTGCCCACGCAGGGCGGCGAACCCACCCACGTCACGGTGGTCACCGACCTCGACACACTCGAAGCCAGCGCAGGCGGGTTCGGAGAGCTCCCTGACGGCAGCATCCTCCGCGGCGAGACTGTCCGACGGCTCGCATGTGATGCGAAGGTCACGCGGATCATCGTTGACCCCAGCTCCCAGCCCTTGGACGTCGGGCGCGCCCAGCGCACACTCACCCCGGCGCAGCGCAAAGCGCTGCGGCTGCGCGACGGCGGCTGCCGTTTCCCCGGGTGCGATCGCCCGATCGAGTGGACCGACGCGCACCACCTATTGCACTGGGCACACGGTGGCTGTACCGATCTGGCCAACCTGATCAGTCTTTGCCGAAAACACCACACGGCCGTCCACGAGGGCGGCTGGAGCATCCTGTGTGTCGCACCCGGACGGTTCGTGTTCATCGACCCGGACGGCTGCCGACGCGACGAGGATCCGCCCGTCTCGACCAGCAGAGTGGTCCATCGACTCGTCGACGTCAGCGACACATCCGAAGGATCGCCGCGAGCCGGACCGGGAGCTGCAACCACCGCCGCTGCCAGCAGACGCGCACCCGAGCCCCGACGTGCCCCTAGTCCCGGAGCCGGCGATGCCGCCGGTCACGCATGCGCCGACGGGGAGGGTACCCACGAATCCGGCACCCACGCCGACGATGAATCCGACGCTGCCTGAGCGCCCGTGCCTGCCGTACGGTCCGGAACAGTCTCCCAATGCGCGTCTGGGCGCCGTCCGATCTCAGGTTCGTCGCCGCGGCGTTCGACGCGGCGCTCAACCGGCCCTCAACGGCGGTGGGATCACCTGGCTACGCCCGGCCGCGCGCCAGCAAACGTGACGCGGATCGAGTAGAGATCCCCGGCGGAGTTGGTGATGAACAGGTTGTTGCGCTTGGCCCCACCGAAGGTGAGATTCGAGGCCGCTTCCGGCAGTCGCAACTTTCCGACGAGGGTGCCGTCCGGGTCGTAGCAGTGCAGGCCGTCCAGCGCCGCCGCCCAGATACGCCCGAGATGGTCCAGCCGGATGCCGTCGAACCAGGACTCGGCGAACACATCGCCGCCGGATAGCTCGCCGTCGTCGCTCACCTCGAACACCCGCATGTGCCGCCTACGGGTGTCGACGATGTACAGCCGGCTCTCATCGGCGGAGAAGGCAAGGCCGTTGGGACGGACGAAGTCGTCAGCGACGATCTCGATCTGACCGGTAGCCGGATCGATCCGGTAGACATGATCGGCGCCGATCTCGCTCTCGGCCTCGATGCCTTCGTAGTACCCGGTGATGCCATATCGGGGATCGGTGAACCAGATCGACCCGTCGGACCGGACCACGATGTCGTTCGGGCTGTTCAGCCGCTTTCCGTCGTATCGGTCCGCCAGTACGGTGACCGAGCCGTCGTGTTCGGTACGCGTCACCCGGCGGGCACCCTGCTCACACGTCAGCAGCCGGCCCTGCCGATCGATGGTATTGCCGTTGGCGTTTCCCGACGGCTCCCGGAAAACCCCGATGCTTCCCGTCGTCTCATCCCAGCGCAACAGCCGATCATTCGGAATGTCGCTCCACACGAGGTAACGGCCCGCTGGGAAATACACGGGCCCTTCGGTCTTCCGGCTACCGGAATGAAGGATCTCGACGTATTCATCTCCTCCGTAGGAAGCGAAACGGTCATCCAGGCTCTCGAAGTGAGCCTTGAATCTGTCGGTCATTCGATGCTCCGGCTGTTACGTCCTGCCCGATATGTATGCCTCATCATCGGTGATCTTGACGCGATAAACCAGCGGGCGAACCTGCCTCGTGAGCACTCGGCCCATCACGTAGACGTTTGCGTCCACGCTCTTTCATCCCGAGCCGGATCAGGTGGATGGCGAGCATGCAGACCCAGATACACCCCACGACCACGATGGTTCGCTGCAGCGCGCCCACCCATTCGGCGAACTCCCCGGAGATCATCAGCACGAACAGCAGCAACGTGAGCATCCCGCTGGCCACCGACGGCAGCCGCAGGTAACGCCAACCGTCCCGCCGGCGCATGGCCCGCGACAACAGAAGCTGAGACGCACCGGCGAACATGAAGGTCGCGGCACTGGCGACGTCGTGCACCGCGTGATACCCGGAGATCTCCCCCAAGCTGACTCTGGCCGAGCAGTCCGGCAACTGGAGACCACAATCGTGGCGCATCGAGCCCGCCACCAGCACACCGAGCCCACTCAGCAAAACCCCGAACGAGGCGATGCGCCCGAGCGGATCGGGAAACGAATGGACTAGCCCGGCACCCAGCGACATGACCCCGATTCCGAACAGGACCAATGCGGCGATCATGATCTCGGGGTTCGCCGCCCCGACGGCAGCCAGCGAACTGATGTAGTCGCTCCGGGGATCGTACTGATCTTGCACTCGGCCTGCGATCAGCCATCCAGCCGTGAAGACAAGCGCCCCGGCGATGGACGGCACCGCCAGCCACGATGACACTGCCTGCCGACGGGACCACTCCGACAACACCGCCATAGTCAGTGCTCACCTTCCCTTGGGCCGTGCCGCATCCGCGCCGAGGCCGGATGTGGGCGCGATCCTGAGGGCATACCCAGGACGCAAAAATCACAAACCAATAACGGCAAGATTACACATCCGCATCACGGTGGGGCATGGGAACAGCCGTGGCTCGCCGACACGGGTCTGCGGCCTTCGCCGTGAGTTGAACGCCGGCGTACCCGCCGCAGGGAGATGCCGGGCGTGCGGCTTACTGCTTGGACACCAGCTCTTCGACCTGACGAGCCAGGAGGTCGGCATCCGGTTCGGTGGGCAGCCCGATCACCATGACGCGCTTCGAGTGATCGCTGTAGACCGCGACTCCATGCCGCATCCAGTCGTAGAACCGGCCCATCAGGTAGTAGCCATCCGGGCCGCTGCGCGCAGGAGCCCTCCTCAGCGCGACGGTGTTCTCATCACTTCGCCGCAACCCGTGCCAGACGACCACCTCGACCCGGGTGACGTCGCCCAAGAGCAAGGCCCGCCGGCGGCGGAACGGCCGCGGCATGCCCAAGCGTCCTTCCACCAGCCGGTCGGGCCACAGCTCCCAGCGCCACGCGAGCTGGCCGATGAACATCGGAAGAAAGACGACGACACTGAGCGGCACCACGAGTACGCCGACCAAGATCAGGCTCTCCCGCAAGCTGACGTCCGCCCAGTCCGAGGACAGCTCCATCTGGAGGGCAGCCGCGACGATTCCGGACAGCACCACGAACGTGACGGCGGCGAACCGGATCAGGTACATGACCGGATAGCGCCACGAGATGAACGCCCCACCATGCGCGATCGGTACACCAGACACCTGCGGGCTCATTACGCCGCACTCCTGTCCGTCCGCGATCGCGACAGAGGCATAGCGCCACGGACCGCTGCACGATCGTTTCATTCCTCGCTAACACGCAGTTTAGCCGTGCGCGCTTCACGCTCTCTAGCGTTGACCAGGTCAACACACGTGTTCGAAATCAGCCGGCGGAGTGGCCCGGCCGACGTTGGGCAGCAGCACCTCGTCGAAGACACCCTCGGTGCACGGCGTGGCCATCGCCGGATAACGCTTACCATGCTGGGGACCGGACGATTCGAATCCGGCGATCTGGCAGACAGCACAAGGACGGCAGAGCACATATGGATGCAGCTGAAGCAACCACGGTGGCGTTGATCGGTGTACGCGGCTTCGGCCAGAAGTACATGGAGCTGCTGACCAGCCCGGCACGTGCCGAACACGTCCGGATGGTCTCCGGTTGCGACATCGCGCCTGACGCGGCCGCGGATCTGCCACCACAAGTGCCGTTCTACACCGACTTCCGAGCCATGTTGCGTGAGTGCCCCGCGGACGTGGTCATCGTCGCGACTCCCCCGCATCAGCACTTCGAGATGGCCCGCAGCGCACTCGAGGCGGGCAGCGATGTTCTCATGGAGAAGCCGCCCGTCGTGTCGTCCGCGGAACACACGGCTCTGCTCGACGTGTGCCGAAGCCGGCACCGGGTGTGCCAGATCGGCTTTCAGAACCTGGTGGGCGCACCGATGCAGCGGCTACTCCAGCTCACGGCCGAAGGCCGGCTGGGCGAGATCCGCGACATCGCCGTCACCGGCGCATGGATCCGTCGCGACAGCTACTACCGCCGATCGCGATGGGCCGGGCACCGCACACTCGACGGCGTGGTCGTGGCCGACGGCGCGGCCACCAACCCGTTCGCCCATGCGGTAATGAATGCCCTCGCGATTGCCGAGGCTGCCGATCCCGGCGCGGTGCCCGTTCGGATGGAGGTGGAGAGCTACCGCTGCCGCGACATCGCCACTGACGACACGATCAGCGCCCGGCTGGACCTCAGCGGTGGCCAGCGCATTCACATCGCTCTGACATTGTGTGCCGAAGAGTTCGCCGATCCGGTCGTCACCGTGCACGGAACCGGTGCGGTGGCCGAACTCGGCGCCACAGCCACCACACTCAGCGTTGACGGCGCGCCGGTCGAGCTCCCGGCGGACCGAGGCGAACCGCTCGACAATCTGCTGGCGCATCTCCGCGAAGGCTCCCCGTTGCTCGTTCCACTAACGCGAACGGCGGCGTTCACGTCGTTCGTCGAAAGCATGGTCACCTCCGCACCCCCACATCCGGTTCCCGCGGACGCGCTAGAGGTGCACGCCGACGACGACGGCCAGGACCGCAGAGTTGTCCTGCGCGGCATCAACGATGTCATCGCCGAGTCCGGCAGCGAGGCCAAGCTGTTCTCCGAGATCGGCGTGCCGTGGGCGCAACCCCCGGAGGCGATCCGGCTGGCTCAGCCCACCACTGTGCCGCGGCACTAGGCGCTTGCCTGCTCCGCTGTGAGCTGGGCGGTGATCGACAGTTCCATCGCGGTGAAGTACATCTGCTGCGGATTCGCCGTCTCGGTGCGATCGCGAACGTCGGCCATGAAGTCGTCGAAGAACGTCAGCGGCCGATTCGAGCAGTTGACGTAGTGCTCACCAGCGCCGTCGACGAGGAACAGGTGGTCACCCCCAGCTCGCCCGGCGATATCGACGTTCTTCCGTAGCTCGATGTAGCCGTCCGTGCCCAGAACGGTGATGCGCCCGTCGCCCCAATCGGAGAGCCCGTCCGGTGTGAACCAGTCGACACGGACGTATCCTCGCGCGTGCGGGCCGCTCATCAGTACTTCGCCGAAGTCCTGCAGCTCGGGGTCGTCGGGATTGCCGTAGTTCCCGACCGACGCGGACACGATCTGCGCCGTGGTCGATCCGGTCAGGAAAAGGAACTGGTCGATCTGGTGCGATGCGATGTCAGTGAGGATGCCGCCGTAACGCTCGCGCTGGAAGAACCACGAGGGCCGCGTGCCGCGCCGGAGCCGATGTGGTCCGAGGCCGATAGTTTGCACGACGGTTCCGATAACGCCACCGGTGATCAACTCATGGGCCTCTGACGTGGCCCGGCTACCGAACCGCTCCCCGAAGTACACCGCCCAGATCCGGCCGGTTTCGGCCACGGTCTTGCGCAGGTCGGCGATCTGCTCGTGCGTCGTCGCCGCCGGTTTGGCCGCGAGCACGTCCTTGCCCGCGTACATGGCATCGATGGCGACACCGGCCCGGTCGGCGGACACGCTCACGGTGACGATCACATCGATGTCAGGGGCGTCGTAGAACCGGCGCGCGTCGTCCACGATCGGGACGTCGGGAAAGGCCTGTGTGAACGCCGCGACTTGCGCGGGGTCCGCGGCGTATGCGCCGGCGCACTGCGCACCCGAGGAACGCAGGCCCCGCACCATGCCGTATACGTGATCGTGATCCAGCCCGACAACTGCGAATTTCATCGCACCTGTCTATCGCATCAGCCAGCGCGCTACGGCATCGGCCAGCCGGCCGTGTGGCGGATAGACCATACGCAGCGTGTCCGGCGTCATGGGTTTCGAGAGCACCGCACGTTCGTGGCTGAAGGTGCGGATCGAATGCTCCCCGTGGTACTGGCCGATGCCGCTGCCGCCGACGCCGCCGAATGGCAGTTCAGGCGCGCTGAGGTGCGCGACCGGCACGTTCACGCCGAGCGCGCCGCAGGAGACGCGCTGGGCGAATGCGCGGCGCACCATTCGGTTGGTGGTGAAAACGTAGGCCGCCAGTGGCTTCTCCCCCGAGCGGATGATCTCGATCGCGGCCTCGACGTCGGGCACTCGCAGGATCGGCAGGATGGGGCCGAAGATCTCTTCCCGCATGATGGGGTCGTCGGTGCTCACGTGGTCCAACACGGTGGGGGCAAGGTAGCGCCTCGCCCGGTCCGACTCGCCTCCGATCACTACCGAAGCCACCTCGAGCATGGCGGTCAGCCGATCGAGGTTCTGCGCACTGAGCATCCGGGCGTAGTCCGGGCTGGAGGCCGGGTCGTCGCCGTAAAACTGGCGGATCGACCGGCGCAGTGCGGGAACTAGGGCATCAGCGTCCGCGTCGGTGGTGAGCACGTAGTCGGGAGCGACGCAGCTCTGCCCGGCGTTGAGGAACTTGCCCCACGCGATCCGGTCGGCAGCTGTCTGAAGGTCCACCGTGCCATCCACCCATACCGGTGACTTTCCGCCGAGCTCCAGCGTCAGGGGGGTCAAGTGCCTGGCGGCAGCCTCCGCGACGATCCGGGCGACCCTCGCGCTTCCGGTGAAGAAGATGTAGTCGAAACGCTGCTCCAAGAGTTCCGCCGCTTCGTCCGGTCCGCCCTCGACCACCGCGACGGCGGCCGGATCGAGGTACCGCGGCAGCAGGTTCGCCAGCGCCGCGCTCGTGGCCGGGGCCTGTTCGCTGGGTTTGAGCACTACCGTGTTTCCGCTGGCGATCGCCCCCGCCAGCGGAACAAGAGCAAGCTGAACGGGGTAGTTCCACGGCGACACCACCAGAACAACACCCAGCGGCTCCCGAACTGTCCAGCCGCGGGCCGGCCACAGCCGCAGCGGAAGCCGATGACGCCGTGGTCTCAGCATGGCGCGAAGGTGCCGATTCAGGTAATTGGCTTCCGCGACCGCCATCCGTATCTCGGTCAGCCGCGATTCGGTTGCCGACTTACCCAGGTCGTCGCGTAGCGCCTGCTCCAGCACCACGGACTCCTCAGTGAGCATCCGCGCCAACGCAGCCAGCTGTTGGCGACGCCAGGCCAGCGCGCGGGTACCGCCGTCGTCGTAAAAGGCGCGCAGCCGGGCCACCGTGTCGCCCGGCACACCGTGGTCGGAGATCATCCGCTCCACCCATTCATCTGCCCTACCTTGCCATCTCTCCCCGTCCGCCTTACTCACCCCATGGCGCCGACGGCAAGCGTGCTGGAGTTGATCCCGTTGTGCAGCACAACGGCCGGCTGCAGACTCCCTCCGCGGACGCGCACCCAGACGAGCAACACTCCGGCCAGAACCGAGGCGAGGATCGCGGTGAGGTCGACGTCGACGGTTACTCCGCCGTCGAGTCGCAGACCGTGCATAAGCCCGAACAGCAGCGTCGAGTGATCCCATCACTTCCGCAGAGGACCTGCCTGGGCACCTTTTGGCGACCGCAGTTTTTAATACCAGTGGTCTGTTAAATCTTCGCCATAGCCGCTAGACTCCCGGAAAATGACCGATCTGGGGGTCCCGGAGACCCGCTCGCGGGACCTCTTGAGCAGACCGATGGTTCGGAGGAGACCGGCCACCATGACTGCTGCGCCCGCCGCACTCGAGACCCCGTACCTGCTAACAGACCACGACGTTCAGCGGTTCGACCGCGACGGCTTCATCCGGTTGAGTGAGGTGCTCGACCCCGACGCCCTGCGTGAACGGGAGCCAGAGATCACCGCCAAGGTGCTCGAACTCAACACCGTCCACAAGCCCATGGAAGAACGCAGCACCACCCAGAAGGCGTTCCTGCAAGTCGGCAATCTGTGGCGGCACAGCCAAGCCGCTCACGATCTCGTCTTCTCCCCCCGCCTGGCCCGGATTGCCGCCGAGCTCCTCCAGGTGGACGGCGTCCGGCTTTATGCGGACCAGGCGCTGTACAAAGAACCATCCGGCGGCATCACGCCGTGGCACGCCGACCAGTACTACTGGCCACTGTCCAGCGACCGCACCTGCACCGTCTGGATCCCGCTCCAAGACACGCCACTCGACATGGGGCCACTCTCGTTCGCCGCCGGAAGCCACCACTTCGAGTTCGGCCGCGACATGAAGATCAGCGATGAATCCGAACGCGAACTCCAGGACGCGCTGGCACGCGAGCAGTTCCCCGTGGACGAGCACCCATACGATCTCGGCGACGTCAGCTTCCACCTCGGCTGGACCTTCCACCGGGCCGGCCGCAACGTCGGCACCGAGCCTCGCCGGGTGATGACCGTCATCTACATGGACGCCGACATTCGGGTCGCACCGCTGGCCCGGCCCGAGCAGCAGAACGATCTCGACAAGCTGATGCCCGGCGCCGTCGTCGGCGAGGTCCCGGACACGCCGCTGAATCCGGTGCTCTACCCCCAGGCCTGACACTTCGTCCGGCCTGGACAGGCCCACTTCCCAGCCGAAACCCGCCGGCTGTTCATCTGACCACCACCTTCGTCCGCGAACGACGCGCGCCCATTTCCAGTCACCTAGCCCGCCTTCGAAAAGCACGACGAAAGGAGCGCCATGAGTGGTGTCGAGCACCAGGTCACAGCTCAGCCGCACACGTTAGGCCGTCGTCACCTACTCTCCCTGGCCGCGGGGTCCGTCGGAGCCACCGCGCTGGGCGCGACACCCCTGGGCAACGCGGCGTCGGCCCAGCCGAGACCAGAAGGATTCGCCTTGCTGGGCGACACCCACGTAGGAGTGACGGTGCCGGAACGC
This sequence comes from Phytoactinopolyspora mesophila, assembly GCF_010122465.1. Taxonomy (NCBI): domain Bacteria; kingdom Bacillati; phylum Actinomycetota; class Actinomycetes; order Jiangellales; family Jiangellaceae; genus Phytoactinopolyspora; species Phytoactinopolyspora mesophila. The sequence continues at coordinate 825,426 of NZ_WLZY01000001.1, forward strand.
ACCGGATGGACTCGGTGGGTCTACGAACACATTCTCGCCAGAGATGCCTCGGCGGTGTGCCACGTGGGCGACATCATGGATTACGGCTCGGTCGACGAGTACGACGCGTACCTCAGCACCATTCCCGACGATCTCTTCGAACGAGTCCATCATGTACCCGGCAACCACGACTGGCGCTGGGACCCGACGGCTCGCGAACGCTACCGGGAACTCCTCGGCCAGAGCCGCTACTCGTTCGACGCCGCGGGCATCCGGTTCATCGCACTCGATCCAAGTCATCTGCTGCAGGAAGGCGGCGGCTTCGGCGAACACGGCATGGAATGGCTCCTCCACGAGCTGGAGCAGGCGCCGGATGATCAACCGATCGTGATGATGTGCCACTTCCCCATCGGTTTCGACAACTACTACGTCAGTGACCAGCAGCGCATCCTGGAGATCCTGCAGTCCTACAACGTGCGCGCCTGGTTCGCCGGGCATATCCACAACGAGCAGATCCACCAGTTCAACGGCGTCACCCAGCTGGCGGTGAACGGCACTCTGAACGCTCCTCTCTACTACTGGCTGGAGCGAATCACCGGGCCCGACGGGCCGGCGTTGAAGGTCTCGGAGGTCCGCCGCGCCGACCATCCGGCCGCCCGCACGCTGCGGCGCTACCCTGACCACGCCACCGACCGCGCTCCCGATCCCGCCGGCCACGATCCGAACCGCGGTGCCGTCGATCCCGACGACGACGAGGTCATCGTGCGTGAGGTCGGCACGATCCCGCTCGGCGGCGAGCGGATCGCGCAGCATCAACGGCCGCTGACCGTCGATCTCGAACCCACCCGCGGATCATTGACCGTATCCGTACGGCTTCGCTCGCGTGCCGCCGGCTCGCTGGTCGAGGCGCAGCTGTACCCGCAACACACGTATGCGATGAAGAACCCAGGCGACTGGCAGGCGCTCACGCCCGACGACCGCGGCCGCCGGTTCACCGGCACCCTCGACACCTCCGCGCTGGCACCGGGCGCACACCGGATGAGCGTCAAGGTGCACGGCGACGATGTCTGGCACGAGGAGACACACAACTTCGCCGTACCGGGTGCGGACCGGGTCGTATGGCACGTCGAGCTGGGCGCGCCGGTCCAGGCCGGGCTCGCCGCCCATGCCGACCTGCTGGTCGCGACGACGAGCGCCGGTGTCGTCGTCGGTGGCCGGGTCACCGGCTCCGGGCTGGACGAACGCTGGACCCGGGAGATCGGCGGGGTCAAGGGCAGGCCAGTCTTCACCGAAGATGGTGCCACCGTGTTCGTCCCGTCGGTCGATCACCACATCCACGCACTCGACGCCGCGACCGGCGAGACCCGCTTCACCTACGACGCCGGCGAACCGGTGCTCGGCAGCCCGCTCCTATCCGAGATCGACGGCACACCGGTGGTCGTCTGTCCTGCCGGAGAGAGCGTGCACGTGATCGACGCCGAGACCGGCACCGGTCGGTGGTCGGCGAACGACCTCGGCATGTTCGTCGGACGGGCCGCCGCCGACGGCAACCGGATCTACACCGGGGGCGGCGACGGACGCGCCTACGCGTTCGACGCCTCCAGCGGTGCCGTGGTGTGGTCCTTCCTGACCAACACCCAGCAGGAGTCTTACCGCCGGCTCATTTACGGGCCGTGGTACGACAACGTGGAACTCCTCACCGAAAGCTCGGTGCTCGTCTCGACGGTGCAGAACGGCTTCGCCCTGGACGTCGAGACCGGCGAGGAGCTGTGGCGCATCCCCGGCTCGTACGTCTTCGCGCCGAAGAAGCGCCTGAGTGACTCCGAGCTCCTGCTCATCGACGACTGGGCTCGTACCGTGTCCAGCATCGACCCCGCCACCGGCGACGTCCGCTGGACCACCAACATCGGGGTCCGGGCGCTCAACACCGGCGCGGCCCTGCACAACGGCGTCGCGTGGGTCCACGGCACCACCGGCCAGCTCACCGGCGTGGACGTGCACACCGGCGACATCACCGAACGGCTCCAGCTCACCGCCACGGCCAACTGCTACAGCGCTCCCGCCGTGGCCGGAGACGTGCTCGTCGTCGGCGACCAGGACGGCGTCCTGCACGGCGTCACCCTCCCCTGACCTCGCCTGACCCGCCTGACCTCGCCTGACCCGCCTGACCTCGCCTGACCTCGCCTGACCGCCTCTGACCTACCCGCTCACCACCTCACCCCATTTCCCGGTGATCGACAGTGGGTTGTGGCTGTGATTTGGTGATCGACAGTGGGTTCTGGTTGCGGGATCACAGCCACAACCCACTGTCGATCACCGGGAAGGGGTGGGTGGGAGGAGTGGAAGGGTGGGGCGGAGCTCAGCCGCCGAGGATGGAGGCCAGTCCGTCGTCGATGGTTCGGGTCGCTTCCTCAAGCGTGAGATCGCCGCGATAGACACCCTCGAGCTGATCGGTGATGAGGTCGTAGTACTCGTTCCATTGGGGCGAGATCGGCAACGGAGTCAGGTGCTCGGCCTGCTCGGCGAAGGCGTGCGCGGCCTCGCGCTCCAGGAAGTCCGGGCTCTCGTACAACGACGTGCGCGGCGGCGTGATCGAGCCCAGCTCCATGAACTTACGCAAGCCGTCTTCACTGGCCATGTGCGACACGAGCGCCCAAGCCTCATCCGGGTGGTCGGTCTGGGTGGAGATCGTCCAGCCCGCGCCGGAGGCGAATGAGTTGCGGTTCGCCGGCCCGGACGGCAGCACCGTGGTTCCCCACTCGAAGTCGGCATCGGCCTCAAGGGTGGGGATGAAGTAGGCGCCGTAGATCCCCATCGCGGCATTGCCACCGGCAAAGGCTTGCGTGTACCCGAGGTCCTCGATGACGTCCGGGCTCGGCACCGACCCGTCCTCGGTGATCATCTCTTCGAAGAAGCTCAGCGCCTCGACCGTGGCGGGGCTCGACATCTCGCCACCGGTCAGTTCGGCGTTCAGGACCTGTCCGCCGTTCTGCCAGATCCAGTTCCAGCCGGAAGCGAAATCGTTCTGCGCGATCAAGCCGTACTGCGACGTGCGGCCGTTGTCTTCCACCGTCAACTCCGCAGCGGCCTGCCGGAGATCATCCCAGGTCCACGACTCATCCGGATAGTCGAGCCCGGCCTCGTCGAACTTGTCGGTGTTGTAGAAGAGGACCTGCATGTCGATGCCGTAGGGAATCCAGTACAGCTGGTCCTCGTAGTAGCCGCTGGCCAGCAGTTCCTCATTGAAGTCGGCGATGTTGAAGTCCGCGTCGTCCTGCGCCGGCTCGTCGATCGGGGCGATCGCGCCGATGTCGGCGAAGCCCTGGTAGAAGAGCTGGCTGAGGAACATCACGTCCGGAGACTGGCCGCCACCGACGCGTGTTTGCAACGTGGTGGCGTAGTCGGCCCACGGCGTGATCTGGTGATCGACAGTGATGTGCGGGTTCTCGTCCTCGAACTCGGCGATCAGCTCATCGGCCACCGCCAGTTCGGCATCGGTGAACCAGCTCGAGAACACCAGAGTGACGGGTTCGTCCGTATCACCGCCGGCCGCCGCGTCGTCACCATTGCCACATGCGGCGACCACCAGCGCCGCCGACGCGGCGAGGGCAGCCGCGCACGGCCAGACGGACGAGGTGCGGCGGCGCGTCGTGCCATCAGCACAAGTGCGTGCGCTCATGTCGTTCCTCCTTAACGTTTCAGTCCGGACAGCGCCATTCCTTCGATGAAGTAGCGCTGGGCGATCAGGAACACCGCGATGATCGGCAGCAGGGTGACCACGGTGGCCGCCATCAACAGCGCCCAGCGGGTCTCGAACTGACCCTGGAACATGGCCAGGCCCAGCGTCACGGTGTAGTTCTCTCGTGTCTGCAGGAAGATCAGCGGAGCGATCAGCGAGTTCCAGGTGAACATGAACTTGAAGATGCCGAGCGCCGCCAAGGCAGGCAGCGACAGTGGGATCATCAACCCGAACAGGATGCGCAGGTGTCCGGCGCCGTCCATCCGCATGGCGTCCTCCAACGCCTTCGGCACCGTCATGAAGAACTGCCGTAAGAGGAAAATGCCGAACACCCAGAAGATCGACGGCACGATGATCGCCTGGTACGTATCCACCCAGCCCAGCCAGCGCATCAGCACGAACGTCGGGATCAACTCGACGTGGAAGGGCACCATCATCGTGGCCAGCACCACGATGAAGATCGTGTTCCGGAACCGGAACCGCAGCCGGGCGAAGGCGTAGCCTGCCATGGCGCAGATCAGCAACGAGAGCACCGTGTCCGTCACCGACACGAACAGCGAGTTCGCCAGGTAACGCCCGAAAGGTGCCGCCGTCAACGCATCCGGATAGTTCTCCGGGCGGATCGGATCCGGTATCCACTCGGGCGGATAAGTGAAGACGTCGCTCTCCCGCTTGAACGACGTCGACACCATCCAGAGGAACGGGATGATCATCACCGCCGCGCCGGCGATGAGCGTCGCATAGTACAGGGGCCGTCCCAGCCAGCGGGTATGCCGCTGCACCACCGAGACATGCACCGGTGGCGGCGGTGTCATCCCGGCGACACGCTCGGCGCCCTTCGCCGCCACAGCCGGGCGGCCGGCGGCCGTGCCCCGTAGAGGCTGCACCAGGTTGGTCCGGTCCGGCCGGTCTTCGTCCCGCACGGCGGTATCAGTAGACGACACGACGTTCTCCAATCCGCCACTGGACGATGGTGATCAGCAGGATGATCGCAAACAAGACGAACGCGATCGCCGACGCGTAGCCCATGCTGAAGCGCTGGAAACCTTCCTGGAACAGGTAGTAGACGAGGGTGAGGGTGGCGTTGCGCGGGCCTCCGTCGGTCATGACGAACATGTACTCGAAAGCCTGGAATGTGTTGATCATCGCCAGGATGCTGACGAAGAACGTGACCGGCGAGATCGCCGGGAACGTCACTCCCCAGAACCGCTGCCATGGGCCCGCGCCGTCGAGGCGGGCTGCCTCCATCAGCGGCCGGGGCACCCCTTGCAGGGCTGCCAAGAAGATGATCATGTAGAAGCCCATCTCCCGCCAGACCGTCACGATGATCAGCGCGGGCATGGCCCACGTCGACGATCCCAACCAGTTGATCGGCTCGATGCCCAGGAAGCCGAGCCCGGTGTTGATCAGGCCGTACTGGGCGTTGTACAGCCAGCGCCACATGATGCCCACGGCCACCATGGACGACACGACCGGCAGGAAGTAGATGGTGCGGAAGATCTTGATGCCGCGGATGCCCCGATTGAGGATCAGCGCCAGCCCGAGCGAGATGAACACGATGCCCGGCACGGAGACGACCACGTAGTAGACGGTGTTACGCAGCGCCTGCCAGAAGACGTCGTCACGCATCAACTCCTGGAAATTGGCCAGTCCGATGAACTCCGGGGTGCCGAACAGCGGCCACTCGGTGAAAGCCAGCCCGAACGACGCCACGCCGGGGAGTAACCGGAAGACGAGCACACCGGTCAGCGGGATCGCGAGCAGCAGGAAGGCGACGACGTTCTGTCGCCGTCGCCACCGTGAACGCGCCGGACGCGCCGGAGCTTCCGGGGTCATAGCGCCCCCAGCGTCGAACGCTCCGCCGAAACGTCCAGCCGTAACCCGGTATCGAGATCGAAGAAATGTGCCGAATTGCCGGGCGCGCGCAGAGTGACGCTGCTGCCCGCGTCGAAGGACATCGAAGCGGGCACCTTCGCGATGACCTGCTGGGTACCGCTGGTGAGGTGCAGGTACGACTCCCCGCCCAGGAGTTCCACCACATCGACGAGGCCGCGCACCACAACATTGCTCGCGTCGTGGGCCGCCATGTCAGCCGAGGCGACCTCCAGCTCTTCCGGCCGGATGCCGAGACCGATGCTCCGGCCGGCCGCCATCGACTCCACGGCCCGCGCCACCCCCGTCGGCACGGGTGCGTAGATATTGTCCGCGCGGGCGACCAGGCCATTGCCGTCGGAGCTGAGCTCGGCCTCGACCAGGTTCATCGGCGGCGCGCCGAGGAATCCGGCCACGAACAGATTGACCGGGCGCTCGTACACCTCCCGGGGTGGCCCCACCTGCTGCAGAACGCCGTCGTTCAGCACCGCCACCCGATGTCCCATGGTCATCGCCTCGACCTGGTCGTGGGTGACGAAGATGGTGGTGGTGCCCACCTCCCGGTGCAGCCGGATGAGCTCGGCGCGCATCTGCACCCGCAGCTTGGCGTCGAGATTGGACAGCGGCTCGTCCATGAGGAAGACGTTGGGCTGGCGGATGATCGCCCGTCCGAGCGCTACCCGCTGCGCCTGACCGCCTGAGAGCTGCCCGGGACGCCGGTCCAGGAGCTTCTGGATGTCGAGCATCTCGGCCACCGCCTCGACCCGCTCGGCGATCTCATGCTTCGGCATGCGCCGCAGCCGCAGGGCGTAGGCCAGATTGCCCCGGACCGTTCGGTGCGGGTACAGCGCGTAGCTCTGGAAGACCATGGCGACGTCGCGTTCAGCCGCGTCGACGTCATTGACGATCTCCCCACCGATCTCGAGGGTGCCCGCACTGATGTCTTCGAGACCCGCGGTCATCCGTAGCAACGTCGACTTGCCGCATCCGGACGGTCCGACCAGCACGAGAAACTCGCCATCCGGCACGTCGAGGTCGACGTCCTTCACGGCGGGCACATCGCCGAACCACTTGGAGACGCCCCGATAGCGGACGCCGACGGCTTGGCGCTGGGTCATCCCTCACCTCCTCATCAACTCCTGTTCCGGGCCTTGCGGCTAGACAGTGGTGCTGAGTCGCGGCGACTACGCCGAGGGCCGGATCACCTGACACTTCCGCCGGTTACATACCAGTGGTCATTTGAAGCCTGCCTGTTGAGGGAGATCCTAACGACAGAATGCCGTCTTAGGTAGACCGTCGGTCTGAAAATTCACGGACTCGTGCGCGACGCGCGACCTCCCCAACCCATCGGCGATCGGTCCGACCGAGTAGGCGCATAGCGCGCAGCGCTTACCTGCCCGCCACGAGCCGTATTTCCTGCTGCCGACTCACCGTCGCGGCAGCACGCGCCTTTCCACCCGACGACGATCCGCCCCTTCCCCGGTGATCGTCAGTACGTTGTGGTCGCGATCCGCCAGTTTTCGGTCCGAAATGTCGTCTTTGTAGCGCCAAAACGTGCTCATGATCACCGGGGGTGGTGCCCATCAGGTGGTCCGAGTTTGAGATCGACACCGAACGGTCGTTATGGTCGATTCAGGTCGAGAGGCGCTGCAACGGGCTCACGGGCCCGCCACGCTCGACTCCTTGGACTCTGCCGTCAAGGGCGCCTTCCAACGGAAGGTGGCTAGTCACATATGGATACGCCCGCAGCTTCGGATAGCGAGAATCGCCTCCGGGAGCTCCTGGATCAGCGCATCCTCGTGCTCGACGGCGCATGGGGAACCATGTTGCAGGGAGCCAAGCTCACCACCGCCGACTATCAGGGCGAGCACTTCACCAATCACACACACGACGTCACCGGCGACCCGGACCTGCTCAACCTGACCAAGCCGGACGTCGTCCTGGACGTGCACCGCCAGTATCTCGCCGCCGGGGCCGACATCACCACCACCAACACGTTCACGGCCACGAGCATCGGCCAGGCCGACTACGGCCTCGAGTCGCACGTACACGAGATGAACGTGCGCGGCGCACAGCTCGCGCGCCAGGTTGCCGACGAGTTCGACGGACGGTTCGTCGCCGGCTCGCTCGGCCCGCTCAACGTCACACTGTCGCTGTCGCCCCGAGTCGAGGACCCCGCCTACCGGGCAGTGAACTTCGAACAGGTCAAGACCGCCTACGCCGAGCAGATCAAGGGACTCGACGAGGGCGGTGTCGACCTGCTCCTGATCGAGACCATCTTCGACACGCTCAACGCCAAGGCCGCCGTCATGGCCGCCCGCGAGGTCGCCCCACACCTGCCGCTGTGGATCTCGGTCACCATCGTCGACCTGAGTGGGCGCACGCTCTCCGGTCAGACCGTCGAGGCGTTCTGGCGCTCGATCGAGGGCGCCGAGCCGCTCGTCGTCGGCGTGAACTGCTCGCTCGGCGCGGAAGAAATGCGCCCGCACGTCGCCGAGCTGTCCAGGATCTCCAACAGCTACGTGTCGTCGCATCCGAACGCCGGGCTTCCCAACGCCTTCGGTGGCTACGACCAGACACCGGCGGAGACCGCCGCCCTACTCCGCGATTTCGCCGAGACAGGGCTGGTCAACATTGTCGGCGGCTGCTGCGGCACCGGCCCGGCCCACATCGAGCAGATCGCCGCTGCCGTGTCCGACGTTCCGGCACGCACGTTGCCGAACCCGCAGCCGGCCACTCGCTTCAGTGGCCTGGAGCCGTTCGAGATCGGTCCTGACACTGGATTCGTCATGATCGGTGAGCGCACCAACGTCACCGGGTCGGCGCGCTTCCGCAAGCTGATCGAGGCCGACGACTACCAGGCCGCCGTCGACGTCGCCCTCGAACAGGTCCGCGGTGGGGCCAACCTGCTCGACGTCAACATGGACGCCGACCTGCTCGACAGCGAGCGGGCGATGACCACCTTCCTGAACCTGATCGCCACCGAGCCCGAGGTGGCGCGGATCCCGATCATGATCGACAGCTCCCGGTGGAGCGTGCTGAAAGCCGGGCTGACGTGTGTGCAGGGTAAGGGCATCGTCAACTCCATCAGCCTGAAGGAAGGCGAGGAACAGTTCCTCGAGCAGGCCAGGCACATTCGCGACCACGGCTGTGGCGTCGTAGTGATGGCCTTCGACGAGCAAGGCCAGGCTGAGACCACCGAACGCAAGGTGTCCATCTGTGCGCGGGCCTACGACCTGCTGACGCAGAAGGTCGGCTTCGCACCGGAAGACATCGTGTTCGACCCCAACGTGCTCGCCGTGGCCACCGGTATCGCTGAGCACAACGGCTACGCCAAAGCATTCATCGACGCCCTGCCCTTGATCAAGAAGCGCTGTCCGGGCGCACGCACCAGCGGCGGTATCTCCAACCTGTCGTTCGCCTTCCGGGGCAACGACGTCGTCCGCGAGGCCATGCATTCGGCGTTCCTGTACCACGCGCTGCCGGCCGGCCTCGACATGGGCATCGTCAACGCAGGGCAGCTCACGGTCTACCAGAACATCCCGGCCGACCTGCTCGAACTCGTCGAAGACGTGCTGTTCGACCGGCGCGAGGACGCCACCGACCGGCTCGTCTCGTTCGCCGAGACGGTGAGCGGCTCCGCCACCGAACGCACCGTCGACCTGTCCTGGCGAGAAGCGCCGGTCGAAGAACGCCTGACGCACGCGCTGGTGCACGGCATCGTCGACTACGTCGAAGACGACACCGAAGAAGCCCGGCAACGTGCGTCGCGGCCGCTCGAGGTGATCGAGGGCCCGCTGATGGACGGCATGAAGGTCGTCGGTGATCTCTTCGGCGCGGGCAAGATGTTCCTCCCCCAGGTGGTGAAGAGCGCCCGGGTGATGAAACGCGCCGTCGCCTACCTGGAGCCGTACATGGAGGCGGAGAAGGCGCAGGCGATCCTCGACGGCGTCGAGGGTGCCGACCGCGGTCACGGCAAGGTGGTGCTGGCGACCGTCAAGGGTGACGTGCACGATATCGGCAAGAACATCGTCGGTGTTGTCCTCGGGTGCAACAGCTACGAGGTCATCGATCTCGGGGTCATGGTGCCGGCCGCGGACATCCTCGACACCGCGATCTCCGAGGGCGCCGACGCCGTCGGCCTGTCGGGCCTGATCACGCCGTCGCTGGATGAGATGGTCACCGTAGCCGAGGAGATGCAGCGCCGCGGGATGAACCTGCCGTTGCTGGTCGGCGGCGCCACGACGTCACGTCAGCACACGGCTGTGCGGATCGCCCCCGCCTACGACCAGACCACGGTCCACGTGCTCGACGCGTCGCGCGTCGTCGGGGTGGTCGCGGACCTGCTCGACGAGGGGCGGGCGCGGGAGCTAGACACCGCCAACCGCGCGGATCAGGAGCGGCTGCGCGAACAGCACGCGTCCAAGCAGCGGGTTCCTGTCCTTCCGTTCGACAAAGCTCGCGCCAACCGCGAGAAGGTCGACTTCGGCGAACTGCCGGTGCCGGAGTTCACCGGTGTACGGATGATGCAGCCCGACATCGCCACGCTCAGGGAGCTGATCGACTGGCAGTTCCTCTTCCTCGCCTGGGAGCTGAAGGGCAAGTACCCGGCGATTCTCGACCAGCCGGTGGCCCGCGAACTGTTCGACGACGCCAACACGTTGCTGGATCAGATCATCGCCGAGAACTCGTTCCGCGCACAGGGAGCCTACGGCTTCTGGCCCGCGCACAGCGATGGTGACTCGATCATCCTCGGTGACGCCGGCGTGCAGTTCCCGATGCTGCGACAGCAGACGGAGAAGCCGATGGGGCGGCCCAACCGGAGCCTCGCCGACTACATCGCCCCGGACGGTGACCATCTCGGCGGCTTCGCCGTGGTGATTCACGGAGCCGAGGACCTCGCCAAGAAGTATGAGGAAGCCAAGGACGACTACCGGGCGATCATGGTGAAGGCGCTGGCCGACCGGCTGGCCGAGGCGTTCGCCGAGTACATCCACCTGCGGGCGCGCCGCGATTGGTTCGAACCCGACGCCGAACCCGCCCTGGAGGACCTGCACGCCGAGCGCTTCCGCGGCATCCGCCCGGCCCTTGGGTACCCGGCCTGCCCGGACCACAGCCCGAAACAGGACCTTTTCGATCTGCTCGGCGCTGACCGGCTCGGCCTCGAGCTCACTGAGTCGTTCGCGATGAACCCGGCGGCCAGCGTCAGCGGGCTGATCTTCGCCCATCCCTCGGCGCGGTACTTCACCGTCGGACGCATCGAGCGGGACCAGATCGAGGATTACGCGAAGCGCCGCGGCATGGACGTCGGCGAAGTGGAGCGGTGGCTGCGGCCCAACCTCGCCTACGAACCCAAGTGATCCGGCCTCAGATCACCATCCGGATCAGTTGATGATCACCGAGCAGGGAAGCTGGCGTCCTGCTCGGTGATCACGTTTCTGGCTGTCCCTCCGTGTGGGCGGACCAGATCGACTCGTCTTCGGCGTGCAGTTCCGCATGCTCGGCTACCGGTTCGGACAGCGGCGATTCGCCGTGCTCCTCGGACTCGTCGTCGTCCTCGCGGACCTCACCCTGCTCCCCGGCGTATGAGTCGAGTTCTTGATTGACCGAATTCGGTACCGTCAGCGCCACAATGACGACGACGGCGAAGACGAACCAGGTGCAGATGATCGTCGCGGTGTCGACGGTGATGACGGCCGCCCGCGAGATGCCCAGCACAGCCATCGTGAGGAACGCGACGCCGATCAGTGCGACGGCCGCTCCCATCGCCCGTGCCTGCCCCTCCCGGGCGTCGCGCACCAAAGAGTTCCGGCCGTACGTGGCGACGACCAGCGCGACCAGCGACAACACCAGCACGGTGATGTACTGACCACGAGCATCCACATGGTCGACCAGCCGGAACCCGGCGAGCAAGATCGACAGCACCGCCACCAGTGTCGCGGTCTGGAAGAGCCGGCCGGACAGGTTGATCCAGCGAGCGGCGCCTGACGGGGGCGGAGCCACGGCCGCGATCCCGGCAGCGGCCGCCGCTGCGCCGATCGCCGGCCAGAACATGAACTGCGGGCCGGCTTCCCGCGGAGACCAGACCTCGGCCATGGTTTCTGCCGCGCCTTGCGCCCAGAGCACGCTGAGCAGACCCACCAGGCCAAGCACCAACGTCACATCACGCCAGACACCGTCGCCCTGAGCCAAGCCGTGCACCGCGATCAACGGCACTCCGGCGAAAAAGGCGGTCGCCAGGATGAGCACCACGACCGTGCTCCAACCGACGTCTCCCCCGGACTCGATCAAGAACACCACTATGCTCAGCGTTCCCAGCAACACACCCAGAGCGGCGATGCCGACGACGATGCCGCGCCACAAGCGGCCGTCGTTCAGCCCGTCGCGCTGTTCCCAAGCACGACCCTGCGCCGCAAGGAGCACCCCGACCAGTCCGATGGTCACGGCCACGCCGACCCCGCGGCCGCCGCCGGCTTCCCCGGTCGCATCGGCGCCGACGTAGCCGAATACCAGCATGATCACGACGAAGGCCAGATACGGTGTGTTCGCCAGCAACCGGAGCACCTGTAGCTGGCGTGGCCTCGTCGATCGGGGCAACACCGAAGCCGCCTTGAGGTACGGCAGTGCCAGGGAGATGATCGAGAGCATCGTGACCGGGATGAGGATGTCGTAACCCACGCCATGATGCGCGAGGTCGTCAGCCATTCCCAGCGGAATCAGCAGGAAGAGCACGGCCAACGCATCACGTAGGTAGTCACCGACGGGAATCATCCGTTGCGCCTCCTATGTGCTGCGCTCAACCGCCTCCTGCACCTGTGGCCACACGCACTGATCAGTACCCAAGATCGCTATCGGTATGCCGGCGCGTCAGCGAGCGGGTCGGCCGAGCGATATTGCTCGACGGCCTGCCGGACTTCTTCCTCCAGCAGATCATGGTTGAGCGCGATCGCCGCGGCGGATCCGTTTCCGGCCGCGGTGATCACCTGCGCTCGGGGGTCGACGACGTTGCCGACGGCCCACACGCCGGGAACGCTCGTTCGCCCGGTGGCGTCGATGGTCACCCACCCACGGTCGTCCCTGTCGCAGCCGACACCGGTGAGGAGGCCGTCGTTGGGCACCATCCGAGGGAACACGAACACGGCAGAGCGAGGCACCACCTGCCCGCCGGCTAGTTCCACCCCACACAGCTGGTCGTCCTCGGTCACCAAGCGACTGATCTCTCCGTCGACGATCTGAACACCGCGTGCGGTGATCCGCTCCCGGTCGTCGTCGCTCAGGTCGAGCGTGTGCGGCATGAATACGACGTTCTCCGACCACTGCCGGAGCAGCAGCGCATGGTGCACGGCAGCCGGGTGGGTACCGAGCACGCCGAGGGGTTCGTCCTTGACCTCGTACCCGTGGCAGTAGGGGCAGTGCAGCACGTCACGTGCCCACCGCTCCCGCAGTCCGGGAATGTCGGGTAGCTCGTCGCGCAGGCCGGTAGCCACCACGACGTCGTATCCCATACGCGCGGCCTCGCCATTTCCCGGCCCGCCCGGTTGACCGATCATCTTGTTCATCGCCTCGTTCATGGCGCTCACGTCCGCTGAAGATGGTGCGCGCGCCGCCGCCATGGCGGCAACTCCTGTTGCCATTTCCGGGAATCCGAGGGAAACGGCGAGCGAGTGATCACCAGCGCCCGGACCTCGCCGCGCGTCGCCTCATCAGGCGCTACCACCGGAAGATCAACGGGCCAGGAGGTCCCGCAGCGCCTTGACGACATCGGCGGGGGCTTCTTCGGCCATGAAGTGACCGCTGGTGACGGTGGCATGGTGCAGGTCAGGCGCCCACGCCCCCCACAGCGCCGCCGCGTCGAATCCCAGCGCCGCACCCCAGTCCTGCTGGAGGACCCCCACCGGCATCGCGAGGCGGTTCCCGGCCGCACGGTCGGCCTCGTCGTGCTCGACGTCGACACCGGCAGAGGCGCGGTAGTCCGCCACGATCGAGGTCACGGCGTCGCGAGAGGCGTCAAGATAGGCGGCCCGGATCTCAGCGGGGATCGCCTCGGGATCGTTGGTCCAGACATCGAGGAAGTGCCCGAAGAAGGCGTCGGCGCTGGCCCCGATCATCTGCTCGGCCAGCCCGGGCGGCTGGGCCATCAGGTAGAGGTGGAAGCCGACCGCGCCGTTGGTGCCGTGCAACACGTCCCACATGTCCAGAGTCGGCAGCACGTCCAGACAGGCCAGATGAGTGATCGTCTCGGGATGGTCGAGCCCGGCCCGGAAAGCGACCAGCGCGCCGCGGTCATGCCCGGCCAGCGCGAACTTCTCGTGCCCCAATGCGCCGGCCAGCGCGACGACGTCGGCGGCCATGGTGCGTTTGGCATACGTGCCGCTTTCAGACTCTGCGGGTTTGTCGCTGGCGCCATAACCTCGCAGATCGGGGCAGATGACGGTGTGGTCGGCCGCCAGGTCCGCGGCGACATGCCGCCACATCAGGTGGGTCTGCGGGAAGCCGTGAAGCAGCACGATCGGCGGGCCCGAGCCTCCGACCGCCACGTTGAGGGAGACGTCGTCGGCCACGGGAACACGCTGATAGGTGAATCCGGCGATAACAGGAGACATGGTCGGCTCATTTCTTGGTAGTCGGATGGCGGACTGCTTCCATGCTGGCCGCACCGGATGAGCATCGAATGAGCGTGCTACGTTGACCAGGAGCGATACCCCGAAAGGGTGGTCTTCGAAAGTGCACGTCGAGTTCGGAGTCCTGGGGCCGGTGGCGGCCTGGGACGCTGCCGGAGCCCCCGTCGCGCTGAAAGGTCCACGCCATCGCGCGGTGCTGGCCCGGCTGATCGTGGCCCGACGGCGCGTCGTACCGGTCAGCCTCCTCGTGGACGACCTCTGGACCCATCCGCCGCACGACGCTGTCGGCACGCTACGCACGTTCGTGGCCGCCTTGCGCCGTGCGCTCGAGCCAGAACGCCTTCCCCGCACGCCGCCTCGGCTGCTGGTCACCGAAGGTGCTGGCTATGCGCTGCGCGCCGAGACCAGCTCGGTGGACGCGTGGCGCTTCGAGCAGGCGACGACGGATGCCAACACCCTGACTCCGGACGCGGCGATCACCCGGCTGGACGAGGCGCTGGCCTCGTGGCGCGGCCCGGCATATACCGAGTTCGCTGATGCGCCGTGGGCCCGGCCGGAACGCTCTCGCCTCGGTGAGCTCCGTCTTTACGCCGTGGAGCGCCGCGCGGAGGCCATGCTCGCGGTTGGCCGGGCAGCAGCGGCGGTTCCGGACCTCGACGCCCATGTGGCCGAGCATCCGTGGCGCGAGGACGCGTGGCGGCTGCTGGCTCTGGCGCTGTATCGCACCGGGCGTCAGGGCGATGCGCTGGCCGTGTTGCGCCGGGCGCGGTCCCTGCTGGTGGAGCAGCTCGGCATTGATCCCAGCCCGCAACTGCGGCGCCTGGAGCAGGACGTCCTGGGTCAGGCTGACCACCTGAACCACCACGCCCCGATCGCCGCGGCAGAGCGGGTGTGGTCGGAGGCCGCAGCCGCCTACGACCGTACGGTGGCCTCCGGCGCCCGTGCCCGGCTGGAGTCGACCGTCGGCTTGCTGCGCAACCTCGCCGTCACCGGGGGCGGCGGTCTCCAAGCAGCCCGCGAACACCGTGCCGCGGCGATCACGGCAGCCGAAGAGCTGGGCGACGCCGAACTGACAGCGCGGGTCATCGGTGCCTACGACGTACCGGCAATCTGGACCCGCCCCGACGACCCAGAACAGGCGGCACGTGTGGTGGCGGCAGCTGAACGCGCCTTGGGCGGACTTCCGCCGGATTCCCACGAGGCGACCCGCGCCCGCCTGCTGGCCACGGTCGCACTCGAGTCCCGCGGTACCTGTTCCGTCCAGGCGTTACACGCCGCTCAGCAGGCCGAGGAGATCGCACGACGTCTCGACGACCCCGCGCTGCTCGCCTTCGCGCTCAACGGCGTTTTCATGCAGTCCTTCCAGCGAGCCGGCCTGGCCCCGCGCCGGGACGAGATCGGCGCCGAGCTGATCCGCCTCTCCGCCCGGCACGGCCTGACGACCTCCGAAGTACTCGGCCACCTCATCCGGATCCAGGCCCTCAGCGCGCTGGCGGACTTCCACCGGGCCGACGAGCACGCCGCTGCCGCGGACCACCTCGCAGAGCGCTACGAGCTGCCGCTGGTGGGAGTGTTCACGCAGTGGTACCGGGCGCTGCGCCACTCCGCGGGAGGACGCGCCGGACTGGATGAAACGGAGACGGCCTACCGCGAGGCCGCGGGGCGGCTCGAGGGTTCCGGTATGCCCGGGCTCGAACGCGGCATCCTCCCCCTCGCTCTGCTGTGCCTGCGCGTACAGCATGACTTGCCCGCACCCATCGACGACGACCTCGACTGGGGGCCGTACCATCCATGGGCCCGGCCGCTGGTGCTGCTGGCCAAGGACCGCTCAGCCGATGCCGCGGACGCACTGCGCAAGGCTCCGGATCCGCCCCGCGATCTGTTGTTCGAGGCCATGTGGTGTCTTGCCGGGCGAGCCGCCGTCGTTCTCGGCAATACCGAGGTGATGGAGCGTGCGTACCACGAGCTCTCCCCCGCCGCGGCGGAGCTGGCCGGCGCGGGCAGCGGGCTGGTCACCCTCGGGCCGGTGTCGAGCTACCTCGCCGAGATCCGGACCCGCGCCAAAGAGCTCCGGTGATGCTCCCTTGGTTATGCCGCCGGACGGGTCGGGAGGAACTCGTCAATCTCCTCGAGGAATCGCCGCCACGCCGGGTCTCGTTCGGGGAGGAGATGGTTGGCGCTGTCCAGCGACACCAGCCGGCTGCCCGGGATGAGCCCGGCGAGCAGCCGCGACTGTTCGAACATGTCGTCCGGTTCCCTGCGCGAGCACAGGATGAGGGTCGGCACGCCAACCTGCGGCGCCATTTCGCTGACGTCGATATCGGCGAACTCGTCGAGGAAATGCCACGCATTCTCTGGCGATGTCGAGCGCCGCTGCAACTCGTCGAAGTCGCGCCATTCCTCCTGAGTCCCCTCCGGCAGGAAACGCGCGGCGAAGATCTGCCGGTAGCTCGGATCCGGCCGGCCCCAGGCGAGCCGGACAAGACTGATGCGGGTCTCCACCAGCTCGCGTTCCTCAATGGTCCGGGCGCGCTTACGGCGGCCCTGCGCGAACGCGCCGAGCAGGACGAGATGGCTGACCCGCTCCGGGTGGCGCACGGCGTAGGCGATGGCGACCGGCCCGCCCTGTGAAATACCGAGCAAAGAGAAGGTCTCGAGCCCGACGGCGTCGACCACGGCTTCGAGGTCGTCAACCCACGCGTCGAAGGAGAAGCGTGAGACATCCCAGTCCGAAAGGCCGCAGCCGCGCTCGTCGTACCGGACCAGCTGAAAACGGCGAGACAGCTCGACGTTCCAGTGCCGCCACACCGGGCTGTGCCAGTCGTAGTCGAGATGGCTGAGCCAGTTGGCCGCCTTGACCAACGGTGGACCGTCGCCGGTCGTGGCGTACGCGAGCTGGACGCCGTCCGGCCCCAGACAAAAACGGATCTGCTGCGCGGGCGGTCCGGTGTCATGGGTGGCTGAGGCCCGCTCCTCGACGGGCGCCACGAACTGATAGCCGCGACCGTGCACGGTGCGGATGACACGTTGTGCGCTGCCGTCGTCGCCGGTGGCATGTCGCGCTGCTTTGATCCGGCTGGTGAGAGCGGACCCGCTGACGAATCGATCACCCCAGACGGAGTCCAGGATCTCCTCCTTGGACACCACCCGCGCCCGCTCGCGAATGAGGAAGGCCAGCAGGCTGAACACCTGTGGCTCGATGGGTTGCACGGAGCCCGAAAACCGGAGCTCATATCGATCGACGTCGAGCTGACAGTCGGCAAAGGCGTAAATCATTCGAATCTTCGCCCCCTCGGCCCACGCCCGGCCCTTTCGGCCAACGGCTGATCGGTCCGGCCGGTTGGAAATCTCTGTAGGGAGGCTACGCCGTTCTCCACCTCATCTCCACATTTCCTCCAAGTCTGTGGCCTGCGACGACGGCAGAGTCATAGCTACGGCCCGGGCACTCGGGCCGGTGGGAAGGTCCCGGGAAGGCAACCCGGGCATCGTCTCGGCAACAGTCCAACACACGGGGGAAACATGAATTCGACGTACTTGCTCGCGGGCATCGAGGTCCAGCGGCTGATGGAAAATCAAGCTCGCGCGGCGTTTGACCCTGAACGTGCGGCGCTGCTCGCTCTAGTGCAGGCCCGCCCACGTCGCAGCTGGAACTGGCGCGTCTGGTCGCGCCGGCTGCCCGCACCAACCAGGGAGCGAGGCCGGGTCCGGTGACCGTATCGGTGATGGCATCGAGCTATGCCGACACCGACGCCGACGCGCCGAGGCACACAGCACGCCCAGCCGACTTTCTCCTCGGTGCCCGCGCGATGCTCCCCTGGCTGGCCGGTGTCACCCCGTTCGGCCTGGTGATCGGGGTCAGCGCGGCACAGGCCGACGTCTCGACGCTCGCCGGGTGGCTGACCGGCCCGTTGATGGCCGGCGGCAGTGCTCAGATCGCGACGATCGAGCTGCTCGACGCCGGTGCCGCTCCGCTGGTGGTGGTGTTCAGTGCGCTGATCATCAACCTGCGGCTGGTGCTCTACTCCGCGGCGATGGCGCCACACTGGCGAGGCCGTTCACGGCGGTGGCGGGCGTTCGCCGCGTACCTGCTCATCGATCCGTCGTTCGCAGTCGGTATTGCCCGCTACGAACAGCCCGGGGATCGGTCCCGGGCGGACACGTACTACGTGGGCGGGGCCGTCGTGCTGTACGCGACCTGGTTCGCCGCGATCGCCGCGGGCGCGCTGGTCGGTGCGCAATTGCCCGCCGCGCTCCAGCTGGAATTCGTCATCCCGTTGTTCCTCGCGGGCGAGGTGGTGCCGAAGCTGGCCCACCGAGCCACCCGCCGTGCGGCTCTGACCGCGGCCGGCGTGGCCGCGGTGGCCACCGCGATCCCGCTGCATCTGGGCCTGATCGTGGCGATCGTCGCCGGCCTTGCGGCCGGTCTGCTGGCGAAGGAGGCCGCGCGATGAACGTCTGGCTGGTGATCGTCGTCATCGGGCTCGGAAGCTACGTGTTCCGGATCAGCATGGTCCTGCTCATCGACCATTTCGACCTTCCCGAGTGGCTAACCCGCGCGTCGGGCTTCGTCGCACCCGCCGCGTTCGCGGCGCTGGCTGCTGGCAGCGTCGCCGCCCACGTGGGCGACGTCGATCTCCTCCGTGCCGTTCCAGTGCTCGGCGCGGTGACGGCGGCCGTCGTCGCCGTCCGGCTGACCCGCAAGTCCTACGTGGCGGTGCTGGCCGGCATGCCCGTGCTCTGGATCCTCACCGCCTTGGTGGCGACGTCATGACGGCGCCGGCGCGGCCGCGAAGCCCGCCGGAAGGTTCCGGGAAGGTCACGTCCCTACGTTCACTGCAACCGATCCACCCGAATGCCATCCACCCCACATCACAAGGAGACAGAACCATGAGCATCACCGCAGAACGAGCCCCTCTCAACGGCGTCGACACGCCCACCCTGTTCGCCACCCTCGACGCCGTCAAGGGCCAGCCGGACATCGCCAAGTTCCAGTTCCGCGCGACCAACCGGTGGATCAGCGGAACCCACAACCAGTCGACGATGCACACCTTCTTCGGCGCGGGCCAGGAGATGGAGCACAAGCATCCCACCGTTATCGACGCCGATCACCCGGCCGTGCTGGTCGGCCAGGACCACGGCCCGACGCCAGTCGAGTACGTGCTGGGGGCGCTGGCGGCCTGCCTGACCTCCGGGCTGGCCAACATCGCCGCGGCCCGCGGCATCGAACTGACCGAGGTGACGTCGACCGTCGAAGGTGACATCGACCTGCTCGGAATCCTCGGGCTCTCCGACTCGGTCCGCAACGGCTACAAGGACATCCGGGTCAGCTTCACCATCTCCGGGAACGCACCGCCGGAGAAGCTGCGCGCGTTGGTCGAGCAGTCGCGAGACCGCTCCGCGGTGTTCGACGTGATCACCAACCCTGTCCCGGTCGCGCTGGACGTGACCGTCGTCTGAGGCTCGCCGGTGATCCGGCACGAGCCATCACCTGCGGGTGGCCGCCCCTGGGCCGATCCTCATCGGGCGGCCACCCGCAAGAAGGAGAAAGAGAAACGTGATGAAAACGATCGATACGGTTGTGATCGGCGCAGGTCAAGCCGGTCTCGCGACCAGCCGCTACCTGACCGCGGAAGGGCGTGATCACGTCGTACTCGACCGTGGGCGGGTGGCCGAGAGCTGGCGCAGTGCCCGCTGGGACTCGCTGCGGCTGCTGACGCCGAACTGGATGACCCGGCTGCCCGGGTGGAGTTATGCCGGCTCCGAGCCGGACGGTTTCATGACCGCCGCCGAACTCACCGGCTACCTGAGCTGTTATGCCACGTCCTTCGGCGCTCCGGTGTTGGAGCACACACCGGTCACCGACGTCTCTCCCATGGCCCATGGTTATCGGGTGACGACGCTGCGCGGCTCGTGGTTCGCGCGCAATGTGGTGCTCGCCAGCGGTCCGGCTCGGACGGTTCCCACGCTTTCCCGGCGGCTCCCATCTGATCTTCACCAGCTGCACACCAGCAAGTACCGCAGGCCCGCCCAGCTGCCCGACGGCGGCGTCCTGGTCGTCGGTGCGTCGGCATCGGGCGCCCAGATCGCATCCGAGCTTCGCCGCGCGGGCCGGAGGGTGGTGCTGGCCGTCGGTTCGCACACCAGCCTCCCCCGCCGGTATCGCGGCATGGACATCATGTGGTGGCTGGAGCAGAGCGGCGTCCTCGGCCGCACCATCGCCGAGATGCCCGACCCGCGAGCCGCACGCACCCAGCCGTCATTGCAGCTGCGCGGCGGCACGTCAGGTGAGGATCTCAACCTCGCCGCTCTGGCCGATCTCGGCGTGGAGATGACCGGCCGGCTCATCGCCGCCGACGGGTCCACCGTGTACTTCGCCGACGACCTGGCGCCGACGATCGCCGCGGCGGAAGCACGGACCCGCCGCACCCTAGACATCATCGACCGATACGCCGAATCGGCCGGTCTGGCCGCCGAGGTGCTGCCGGCCGTCCCGGAACGTGTGCTCAACGTGCACGAGGGCCCCCGCAAGCTCGCCCCACGAGCCGCTGGTATCACCACCGTGGTGTGGGCCACCGGTTTCCGGCACAGCTATCCCTGGTTGCGCGTTCCGGTCTTCGACCGCGAAGGGCACGTCCTGCAGTACAGGGGCATCACCGCGGCGCCCGGCCTGTACGTCGTCGGCGAGCGGTTCCTGCACCGGCGCGACTCGAGCTTCATCGACGGCGTCCGGTACGACGCACGCACGATCACCGACCACATCAGGATGTCCTCGCGTGCGCAGCGGGCAACGCGCCGGGCAGAAACAGTGCTGGAAGGAGCCCACGTCTGATGAGTGCATCGACGTACGACACCATCGTGGTCGGCGCGCGGGTCGCGGGTGCGACGACGGCCCTGTTGCTGGCCCGGCTGGGGCTTCGAGTCCTTGTGCTGGACCGTGGCCGCTACGGCGGCGACACCGTTTCCACGCACGCGTTGATGCGCGGTGGCGTCTGGCAGTTGCAGCGCCTGGGCGTGCTGGACGACGTCGCCGCCGCCGGCACTCCGCCCGTGCGGCGGGTGCACTTCCACTACCCCGACGACACCACCAGAGTCACGCTCAAGCCCACTCCCGGGGTCGATGCGCTCTACGCACCCCGGCGCACCCTGCTGGACCGCATCATCGTTGACCGTGCCACCGCAGCCGGTGCCGACGTGCGCTTCGGGATGACCGTGACCGCGTTGTCTCGCGACCACACGGGCCGGATCATCGGCGTCGTGGCCTCCGATCGTCTGGGCCGCCGGCTGCGCGCGTCGGGTCCACTGACCATCGGTGCGGACGGGATCGGCTCAATCGTGGCCCGGGCCGTCGGCGCACCGCTGACCTGGGCGGCGTCCGGTGCCGGCAGCGCGTTCCTGTACGGGTACTGGGATCACCTCCCGGCCGAGGGATACGAGTGGTACTACTCCCCCGGTGTCAGCGCCGGTTTGATCCCGACCAACGACGGCCAGACGACTGTGTTCGTCGGCACCACCCCGGAGAAGATGAAGCTGGCGCGTGCGGGCGGCACCTGGCCAGGATTCCGCACCCTGGCCGAGGCGGTCTCACCAGATCTGCGGGCCCGGCTGGCTGACGGCCAACCACCCCGGCGCCTGCGCGGCTTCACGGGCGTGACCGGCTATCTCCGGCAATCCTGGGGTCCGGGATGGGCGCTGGCCGGAGACGCCGGCAGCTTCGAAGACCCGCTGAGCACCCACGGCATCACCGACGCGCTGCGCGACGCCTCCCTGCTGTCCGAGGCGATACTGCGCATCCACGCAGGCGGCGCCACCGAGGCGGAGGCACTTTCGGCCTACCAGAGGACTAGGGACGCACTCGCTTTGCCACTTCTGACCACGGTTGATTCGATCTCGTCCTATCAGTGGACCGTCGCTGAACTGCAGCGTTCGCTTCTCGACGCCAGCTCCGCGATGAGCGAGCAGTTCGAGTCCACGCAGGACCACGCCGAACATAGCTCCTTGGCGCGCGTCCTGCCCGCCAGCGCATCGGATTCAGCCCACCGCGTTGCCCCCTAACCCCGGACGCTGCACCTGTACAGACGTGTAGTTCAGGCGCATCATGGATCTGGGTGCTGGCGCACTAGGGCACGGCTGCTGCGACCAGGGGGGTACCAGTGGCGGCGACACGGGTAGAGATCCGGCTCCTCGGTGGATTCGAGGTGGTGATCGACGGCACGCCGCTGGCGCCGTCGGCGTGGCCACGTCCGCAGGCTGCCAGCCTCGTCAAGGCTCTCGCGCTGACGCCCGGTCGCCGGCTGCACCGGGAACGCCTGATCGACATGCTCTGGCCGGATCTCGCGGTCGCCGAAGCCGCGCCCCGATTGCACAAGCTGGCACATTACGCCCGTCGTGCGCTTGGCGACGACCGCGAAGCCGTCGTCCTGCGTGGAGAGATGGTGGTGCTGCTGCCCGGTGTGGACGTCGAAGTCGACACCGACGTCTTCGACCGTGCGGCCGAAGTAGCCCTCGCCGGCACGACGACGGAGGCGGCTGCTGCCGCCGCCGACCTCTACCGCGGAACGCTGTTGCCGGATGACCCATACGAGGCCTGGACCGACGAGCCCCGTGAGCGGCTCCGGTTGCGCTATCTGGAGGTGCTGCGTCAAGCCCGCGACTGGCCGCGATTGATCGAGACAGACCCGGCCGACGAGGAGGCACATCTCGCGCTGGCCAGCCGCTATCTCGACGCGGGCGATCACCGGGGAGCCTTACGCCAGCTAGAGCGAATGGACGCCGCATTGCGCAGCGAACTGGGTGTGGGACCGGGCCCGGCGGCGCTCGCCCTGCGCGACCAGGTTCTCGCCTCGCTGCCGCAACAACCCGATAGCGGGCACGTCGCTCTGATCGGCCGGGACAGCGAGCGGCGAATCATCGAGAACGCGCTGGCCGAAGCCACCCGTGGACGGGGCCGGACAGTGCTGGTGTCAGGTCCGGCCGGCGTCGGCAAGTCGGCGCTACTCGACTGGGTGGCCCGCCGAGCGGAGCGCACCGGCTGGCGGGCAGGGCGGGGAGTGGCCGCCGCCATCGAGGGCGCCTGGCCGTACGCGCCGGTCCTGGATGCGTTGGCAGACCTGTGCCGTCGTCACCCCACGCTGCTCGACGGGCTCGACGACGCGTTTCGCGAAGAGATCGAGCGGGCCCTGGCGGGGCGCGAGCTGACCTGGAGCGGCGAAGGCGCCCACCAGCGGCTGTTCGTCGCGGTGGCGGAGCTCGTCCGGCTCGCCGCGTCCGGCTCAGGGCTGCTCCTCACCGTCGACGACGTGCATGAGGCCGATGAGGCCAGTCTGCGCATGCTGCACTACCTGGCCCGCACCGTTGTGAGTGAGCGCGCCGTCGTCGTTCTCGGATCTCGTGACGGCGGCCGCAGGGTGGAGCAGATCCGCACCAGCCTGATCCGCCGCAACGCGGCGATCCAGATCACGCTGGATCCGCTGGATCGGCCGGCGACGCAAGCCCTCGTCGAGCACCATGTCGCCGAAGCGGCGCCAGAAACTGTCGAGCGGATCTGGGCGGTATCCGGAGGTCTTCCGTTCGCGATCACCGAGATGGCCAGGGCACCTGAATCCACCGACGCCGTCGCGATGGGGGCACTCAGCGTCGTCGGCCTCGCACCAGCGACACGCGAAGCTCTGCAGCGGGTCGCGGTAGTCGGCACCAGCTTCGATACCGATCAGTTCGTCGCGCTCACCGGCCTGCCCGAGCCACAGGCGTTCGCCGCGCTGGACGCCGCGTTAGGCGCGCTGGTGGTGCAGCACACCGGAACGGGCTACCGGTTCCGGCACGCCCTGATCCGCGACGCGCTGCTGGCCGGTATCGCTCCCGCCAAGGAGCGCAGGTTTCATCATGAAGCCGCCCAGCGTCTCGCTGCCGTAGGCGCTCCCCCGGCGCGGGTCGCCCATCACCTGATCGCTGCCGGTCAGCTCGCCGCAGCGGTGCCCTATGTCCTGCAAGCCGTCGAGACCGAGGCGGCCATCGGGGCTTACCGCGACGCGCTGGCGCTCCTCGAGGCCGTTCAGGATCATGCCTCCACGGCGGATCGGCCCCGGTTGTTCGCCTTGCGGGCGAACCTGCTGGCCGCCTTGGGCGACCGGTCGACCATGGACGCCTACCGTGCGGCCCTGGCGATCGCCGACGAGTCATCGCGGCCGCTATTACGGGCCCGGATGGGCCAGGCCGCCGTCATGGAGGGCGACCTGGTGACGGCCGCCGGCGTACTCGATGGGCTGGAGCCCGACGGCGGTCCGGCAGATGTGGCCATCCTGCTGGCCAAGGGCAGCCTGGCGTATTTCAGTGGGGACGTCGACGCCGCGTGGAAAGCCTCACATGACGTGTGCAGCCGGCTGCCCGCGCATGAGAACACATGGCAGCGCCTGGACCTGCTGGCCCTGCAGGCCCTCATCGCCCACCACCGCGGGGAGCTGTTCTCGCAGCTGAACACCGAGCTGCGGCGTGCCCAGGACACGCCCGCCCTGGCGAGCACGCTGTTCGACCCCTACCTCTGCGTCGCGGAGTTTCTCCTGTACGGCACCACCCCGTACAGCGAGGTGAAAGCTCTCGCGCACTCGCTTCGCAGCACCGCGCGGCGCACCGGCGTGCTGCGCGCCGAGGCGTTCGCCGACGCGCTGCTGGGCGAGGCCGCGCTCCTCGCGGGCGATCTCGCAGAAGCCGAACGGGAACTGCAGGACGCGGTCGACCTCCACCGCGAGATCGGCGCCGCCGCCGGAGAAGCCAGCTCCCTGCAACGCCTGGCCGAGCTGCGGTTGCTGCAGGGTGACCCCGCCGAGGCTAGCCGCCTCCTCCGAAGGGCATTGCGGCGAGCACGGTGGTCGATACTCGCGTTGCACCTCGTGCAACGCATCTTCGGCACCATGATCCGGGCCGCCCCCGATCCGCAGTCAGCCCGGCTGGTGGTCGACCAGGCCGAGGAAACCATGGGAACCGACGACGCCTGTGCGTTCTGCGTCGTCATGTTCGCCGTGCCGGCCGCCATAGCCTGCGCCGATGTCGGAGACCTCGAAGCCGCGCAGCGCTACGTGAAAGTCGCCGAGACGTCGTCCGAACTATGGGAAGGGACCTCCTGGCAGGGCGCCATCCTCGAGGCGCGCGCCCACCTCGCCGAGGCCTCCGGGGATCTCCCCCGGCGCACGGCCCTGCTGGAGGAAGCAGCCGCGGTGTTCGACGACGCCGGCCAGCCGCCCGACGCCGACCGCTGCCGCACCCAACTGGCCACCGATACCCCCAACTTGATCATCTGACCACCAGCGGTCCACGTGTGGCGAAGCGCCCT
The DNA here is from genome assembly GCF_010122465.1 of Phytoactinopolyspora mesophila. Classification (NCBI taxonomy): domain Bacteria; kingdom Bacillati; phylum Actinomycetota; class Actinomycetes; order Jiangellales; family Jiangellaceae; genus Phytoactinopolyspora; species Phytoactinopolyspora mesophila. Next base: position 850,960 of record NZ_WLZY01000001.1, read on the forward strand.
ATTCGTCGATCGGCAGCGTGTCGGCGACGTCGTAGACCGGCCAGCCGTCGTCGTCGGGGCGCATCGTGGGCCGTTCACGATGGTTCTCCTGCCGGCCCACGTCGAGCAGGTGAATGACGCTCGCGCCGCGGCACACCAGCGCATCGGCGATGAGCGAGCGATGGCAGCGCCACCACAGCGTCTCGGCACACATGATGGCGACGCGCTCTCCATTACCCGATCGGACCACCAGAGTGTTCACGGCGTCCCGGAACGGCGGGGTGTCCATATGGTCCGCGTATCCCGCGAACGCCACGTTGATCAGCGCCGTGTGCCGGGTCTGGTCGTGGCGGCTGCGGCGACCGCCAAGCGCTTCTCCCTGCCACTCGTAGGCGATGCGGCTCTCACCGAGGGCGGCAGCCAAGGCGTCCCGACCGAACTGCGGGTGCCGACGCGATCCGGGGAATCGCCGGACGTCGACGAGCGTGCCTACCTCGGCAGCCTCGAGCACCCGAAGAAACGTCTCACCGGCCCTCGCACCATGGCCGACGGTCAAGACAACCGGGCGCTGTGCCGCGCCTGAGTCTGTTCCATCCACCCGTCCCATCGTATCGACGCACGGTGTAGGTCAGCGGCGATGCGCCGCGACCGGACTTGGCCTCTGAGTGCTCGACTTCAACAATCCGCGTAGGTAGGTCTACCCATGTGATCTCGGCCCCCGCCCTGCCACGCTGGTACCAACTCAACCAGGACGGGGGTCCCGGAATGGCTACCTATTCAACCGTTGAGAGCAGTGTGGTGTCGCGCGACGGCACCGAGATCGTGTACTGGACCAGTGGAGACGGGTCACCGATTGTGCTCGTCCATGGGGCGCCGGCTGATCACACGCGATGGCGGCCGCTGCTCCCGTACGTGGAAGAGCACCTCACGGTTCACGCCATGGATCGGCGCGGCAGCGGGGCCAGCGGAGACGCGGTGGCATACAGCCTGGAGCGGGAGTACGAAGACGTGGCTGCCGTCATTGACGCCGTGGCGGCTGCGTGCGGGCAAAACGTCGACGTGTACGGCCATTCGCACGGGGCGATGGCAGCATTCGGTGCGGCGACGCTCACCGCGAATCTCCGCAAGCTAGTCCTCTATGAAGGCTGGCCGGCCCCGGACCCGTCGATCTATGCCCTCCCGGTGGAGGTGATGGAACGGATGAACCATCTGTTGGCCGACGGTAACCGGGGCGGCGTCGTCGAGACGCTGTTCCGTGCCATCGAGAATGTCTCGGATGAGGACGTGGCCTGGCTCCGATCGGCGCCTTCCTGGCCAGGCCGCGTCGCGGCTGCGGAGGCGCTTCCACGCGAGATCTCAGCAGAGACCCGGGCGCGACTGGAACCGGAGCAGGCAGCCAAGATCACCGTACCCGTCCTGCTCGTGACCGGCGAGGAAAGCACCGACCCAGCCAAGGCCGAAGTAGACACAGTCGCCGATGCACTACCCGACGCGCGGCACCTGGAGCTGGCCGGGCAGCAACACATTGGCGACATCCTTGCCCCGGAGACCTTCGCCACGCATCTGCTGCAGTTCCTCCACGGCAGTCCCTGATCCCCACTACGCTCGCGATTCGCCCGCAACGGCAGGCGCAGGATCGCGCCAACCTCGCCGCGGTCTCTAACAAGTCGTGGAACGCAGCGCCAGCGCCGTGCCGTGTCTTCAGCGGACGAGCGGCGTCACAGATCAGTGGGCTGGGCTTGACCGGCAGGAAAGGGTTCCGAATCGCGGATTGAGCGCCACCCACGTTCGACCGACCGGCGGCAGCGGCCGGGGTCGTCACCACAGCTGACGAACAGGGCGGCGAGCATGGCCGCGCCGTGATCGAGTGCTTGGACCGGTAGCGGCCCGTTGCTCACCAGAGACACCAGCCCGTGCCCGATGGCCCAGCTCTGTGTGGCCAGAGCCAGAGCGTTGACGTCCTGCCGGAACCGCCCGGTGCCCTTCGCCCGCTCGACGGTGTGCACCAAGGATTGCAACGTTTCGTCAGAGGCTGCAGGATCTTCCAGTCCGAAGCCCGCGTCGAACATGACTCGATAAAGGTCCGGGTTGGCCAAGGCGTTGGACAGGTACGCAGCGCCCAGCGCAGCAAGGTCGCGTACCGGGTCGGCCGACGACGGAACTGCCTCGAGATTCCGGGCCAGACGAGTGAACCCTTCCTGGCGCATCGCCCGCCACAGGCCGTCCATCCCGCCGAAGTAGGTGTAGACGGCCATCGTGGACAAGCCGGTGCCCGCGACGACGGAGCACAGGGTGACCGGCTCCCTGGCGCGCAGCATCTGAGCGGCCCGCTCGATCAGCATGGTGCGGACTGCGGGGTCCTTCGTCCTGACCATGGTGCGATAATACATAGCGCTGCTATGTTTAGAATCGATCTCGTTGCCCGATATTGAGGAGTGGCTATGCCCGTGGAGCTGATCAACCCCGACGGACTGCCGAAACCCGAGGTGTACCGGCAACTGTCCGTCGCCACCGGTTCACGGCTGGTGTTCCTGGCCGGACAGGTGGCCCGCGACGCGGATGGGAATCGCGTTGGCGAGGGAGATCTGGCTGCCCAGGTCGAGCAGGCCTACCTCAACATCGGCACAGCCCTGGCCGGGATCGGGGGATCATTCGACGACGTTGCCAAGCTGACCATCTACGTCGTCGACTGGTCCCCCGACAAGAGGCCGCTGCTGGGCGAGGGTGTGGCCAGAGCGGCCACCAAACTGGGAGTCGACGCGGTCAAACCGAACACGCTGCTGGGCGTCGCCGCTTTAGGCGAGCCAGACCTCTTGGTCGAGGTCGAGGCCACCGCCGTCTTGGACTGACAATCCGCTCTCGGCTGAGGAGCCCGGGAGTCCTCGGAGCATCTCCCCTTCGGCTGCTGGACTCGGCTCTGCCGCATGCCCTCACACCACCGGCGGGATGTTCCACGCGGCGATCACGGCGCGGTCGTGTTCTTTGCCGAGCACCGACACCTTGCCTGTGTCCAGCCGGAACAGACGCCCAGCGGCCGGCTCGAGGCCGAGCCAGCGAGCGGTGAGCACTCGGAGCACGTGTCCGTGCGCCACCACTAGGACGTCGCCATCATCGAGGAGTATCTGAACACGGTCGAGAACCGCATCCACCCGGGCGCCCACCTGTTGGATCGACTCGCCGGGGTGCGCGTCGTCGCCGGGAATGATGCCATCAGTCCAGAGATACCAGCCGGGATGCTCGTGCCGGATCTCTCTCGATGTACGGCCTTCGTAGCCGCCGTAGTCCCACTCCCACAGATCGGCCTCGATCTCGACGCCGACGACGCCGGCCAGTTGCGCGGTCCGTCGCGCTCGTGACGCCGGGCTCACCAATGCGTGCACGACATTCCTCGCGTCAAGGTACGGGATGAGCGCGCTCGCCTGTTCTTCGCCCAGCGCGGTCAATGCCACATCCGTCCGGCCGGTGTGCCGGCCGCTACGGCTCCATTCAGTCTCGCCGTGGCGGATCAATATGAGTTCACCTGCCGTGTCCATACCCGAAGTATGCCGCTCTCTCATCGAGGTGTTCCCGGTCAAGACCTTACGGATGGGTTGGTACGCTGCGAGACGTGGCGTGACCTTACCTGGCTGGCTCGCCGAAGCGGGCCGCTGGAAACACACATGGCTGTTCGGCACAGCCGACGGATCCTCGTGCCTTCGTCTTCAGGAGTTCACGTCATGACCAGCCACGCAGAACGAACCGAATCGGCTATCGCCCACGCCGTTCTGGCCGAGGCCAACCGCGCGCACGGCATGCGCTTCCAGCTCGACCGCCGCATGGATCGTGGAGCCCAGTCCGGTGCGTGGCTCCTGACCAACCGGGCTGGGGAGTATGCCGTGCTGAAATGGAGCCCAAACCGGCACTGGGCAGCACAAGTCCTGCGCGCCGCCGACGTGGTGGCGAGCGTTCGCGCCGTCGGGTACCCGACGCCAGCTTGGCTCGCCGTCGGCGTCAGTGACGACGGCCTGCCGTATCAGATCCAGGAACTCGTCCCCGGAAGCCCAGTGGGCCGAGTAACCGTTGACACGGTGCCGATGCTCATTGACCTTGTCGAGAGCCAGCGTTGCGTGGACCCTGACCCCGAGCGGTGTTGGTCGCAGTATGTGACGACCACGATGACCTCCGGGCGTACGCATCTATGGCAACAGGTAGCCGGCATCGGACCGATCGGGCGGGAACTTCTCGGCGCTTGCGAGCAACTTCTCGCCGCCCATGAGCCTGTGTTCCTGCCGAGCGGCGACCTGGTGCACGGAGACTTTCGGCCGGATAACATCATCTTCGACGCTGGCCGGATCAGCGGTGTGGTCGACATCGAAGCGCTCGGCAGCGGTAGCAGAGTCTACGACTACGCCACCTTGCTCTCGGCACACAACATCGAGCCAGGCGCGCAGCAGATGATCATTGCCGCCGGCGAGCAAGTCGCAGGGCCCGGGCCGTTCGCCTACTGCTTCGCCCACGTCGTCCTGGAGCTTGCTGTGTTCGTCCACCAAAGCAACCTCGAGACCGGCGTCGGAGACCTCCTCGACCAGCGCCGCCGCGTTGTCCAGCTCATCCCGTAGCGGGCGCGTGCCGCGCCGCCGAGCGGCGGCACGTCCATGCCCACCACATATGCGACGAATATGACGTTTTCGGTCTTGGTGTATGGGTAGCGACACGGTGGGAGGAGGAACCCCTCATGGATACAGCAGTCATCATTGGGATCGTCGTAGCGGCGATCGTCGTCATCGTGCTGGTGGCGGTGATCTCCGTTCAGGCCCGAAAGCGGGGTGCGGCACAACGCCACGAGGAAGCGCTGAAGCATCAGAGAGAAGCTGAGGTGCACGAGGCCCGGGCACAGCGGCGCAGCGCGGAGGCAGACGAGCGTCATGCCAGGGCACAGCGCGAAGAGGCCATCGCGCGGGAGCAAACTGCCCGCGCCGCCACGGATCGGCGCGAAGCCGAACAGCGCCAGGAACAGGCCAGACGAGCCGAGCCCACGGACGACGGAGCCTGAGCGCTCTTGATCATTGTGCTCCTTTAGGCGCCATAGCACCTAAAGGAGCACAATGATCAAGGAGGACTCATCCCTTAACGGCCCCCTGCGTAAGTCCGGAGACGAAGTTGCGCTGGAAGATGATGTAGACGAGCACGATCGGCGCGATGGTGATGATCGTGGCTGCCGACAGCAGCGGGATATTGGTCGAGTACTGGCCGACGAAGAAGCCGAGGCCGCCCGGCGCGGTGCGCATCTCCGGGTCCTGCATGAGGACGATGACCAGCAGGAACTGGTTCCATGACCACATGAAGACGAGCACGGCCAGCGTGGTGATCGCCGGCCACGAGATCGGCAGCAGTACACGGGTCAGCACACTCAGGTCACGTGCGCCGTCGATCCGGCCCGCTTCGACCAGCTCGCCCGGAAGAGATGAGAAGTGCGACTGCATCCAGTAGACGCCGAAGGGCAGGAAGAGCGCGACCTCCGCGAAGATGACGCCGAGGTAGTTGTTGGTCAGGCCGACGTTACTGAGGTTGTAGTACAAGGCGATGACGATCAGCTCGACCGGCAGCGTCAGGCCCAGCACGAAGATGATTCCTACCTGCCTGCCGCCCCATGCCTTGAGGATCGCCAACGCGTACCCGGCCAGGGTCGCGCACAGCACCACCAGCGGCACCACCGCGCCGGAGATGATGAAACTCGACCGCATCAGAGCGCTGTAGCCGCCCTCGTTCCAGGCGAGGGCGAAGTTCTCCCAGTGCCAGTTCTCCGGCAGCCGCATACCCGAGACGGTCGACCCGGACGCATGCAGCGCCGCCAGGACGATGCTGGCGAACGGCAGCAGAACCATCAGCGTCATGACGGTCAGCACCAGGTAGCGCATACTCATGCCCGCGGTCTGAGTTCTCATGCGTTCTCCCGAGCCAACCGGCGGATCAAGGTGACGAAGCCGATGACCAGCGCGGTCAGCGTGATCGCCAGCGCACTGGCGGTGCCGATGTCGCCCTCGTTGAACGCGAGCCGGTAAACGAGCAGCGCGGGCACCGTGGTCTGGTCTGCCGGGCCCCCGTTCGTGGTGACGAACACCAGGTCGAAGCTGGCCAATGCCGCGATCGTCGTGATGACGCCGGCGATCGTGATCTCCCTGCGCACTCCGGGGACCGTGACACTGCGGAACTGGCGGAACGCCCCCGCGCCGTCGAGGGTGGCAGCCTCGTACAGCGCGGGATCGATCTTCTGCGCCCCGCTCAGGAACAGCAACATACACAGCCCGCTCATCGTCCAGGTCCCGATGAAGCCCAGCGCGATCAAGGCCAGGTCGTAGTCGCCCAGCCATGCGCGGGTGATGCCGCCAAGGCCGATCAGTTCAAGGAACTGGTTGAACAGCCCGGTCTCGTTGTACAGCCAGCGCCAGGTCACACCTACCGCGACCAGCGGCAACACTTGCGGCAGGAAAAGCACCGTCCGGAAGAACGCCATGCCACGGCGCATCCTGCCCATCAGCAGTGCGGTCATCAGCAGGCCCATACAGACCGGGATGAACGAGAAGAACACGATGAGCAGCAGAGCGTTCAGGACCGAGTTGTAGAGAGCGGGGTCCTGCACGATCTGCACATAGTTGCCCAGCCCCGCCCAGCTCGGCGGTTGCACACCGTCCCAGTTCAGGAAGGACAGATAGAAGGTGTTCAGCGCCGGCCAGATCGCGAAGGAGGCGTAGAAGATCACGGCAGGAAGCAGGTAGAGCCACGCTTTCGCCGCGCGCCGGTTCAGTGGCCGCCTCCGACCGGTGCCCAGCCCCGCGCCACGGGATCGTTCCCGCGGCGCGGGGCTGACCTGGGTGATGTCAGCCATGGTGGCTGGTCCACACCTCCTGCAATGAGGACAGGTAGTCTTCCGTCGTCGTCCGGCCGGAGATGATCCCTTGCAGGCCGGCGGTGAGGCGATCGATCATCCCGGGTGCGGCGAAGTCCGGGAAGGGCACGATGTTGTCGTTCTCCGCCACGGGCGCGAAGCTCTCCGCGATGTCGCCGAGAAGGCCGTCGGTGGCGACGTCCGCCTCGGTATTGACCGGCATGAAGCCGGTCTCGATCTGGATTTCCGCCGCTTCTGGAGAGTTCATGTAGTCCAGGAAGGCGGCTGCGACATCAGGGTGCTCGGTGGCCGAGGAGATCGAGTAGGCAACCGACGACCCGGACGCTACCGGGACGCTGCCCGCATCTGCACCAGGCAGGACGAAGAACCCTGCGTCGTCGCCCATCTCATCGGCGACGGTGGCGGCCGCCCAGTTCCCCGTGGCGTGAAACGCTGCGTTGCCGGCGGTGAAGTCGGCCAGCGCATCCGCGTCAGAGGTGGCGTTCGAACCCTCCGAAATGTAGCCCGCCTCAACCCATTCGGCGATGATCTCGGTGGCCTCGGCGGCGGCGTCGGTCTCGATGGAGGAGTCCGGGGCGCCGTACACCCAGTCGAGATAGTCCTGCGCGGGACCAACGCTGTTCAACACGGCGTTCCAGAGATGGAGCGCCCCCACCTCCAGCCCACCGAGGCTCAGGGGGCGTTCGCCGGTCTCAGCCACCGCTTCCATCGCCTCGCTGAACTCGGCCAGGGTGCTGGGCACCTCGTCCACGCCGGCCTCTTCCAGCATGGGCCGGTTGTAGTAGACGCCGAGCACGGATAGACCACCTGGCACCGCATACAGCCCACCTGTGCCGAACTGCTGTGCGTCGTCGTCAGACATCAGCTGCTCGAGGCTCGCCGGCGGGAAGGCACCTTCCCAGCCGTAGAGCTCGGAGTAGCCGCCGAGTTCGAGCACATGCCCGGCCGGTACAAGCGAGCGCATCGCCCCAGGGTTGTACTGCGCGATGTCCGGCGCGTCGTCCGAGGACATCGAACGGGTGATGGAGGTGATGTAGTTGCCGAAGTCGGTCTGGGCGGTCTCGATCGTGACGTTCGGGTATTGGTCCTCGAACCCTTCGACCAGTGCCTGGGCCGGAGGGTCGTCGGTATAGGCGAGCCGGAGGGTGACTTCCTCGTCGGTGATCTCGTCGGAAACTGTCTGGGGATCTTCCTGATCGTCCCCGTCGTCGCTGCCAGCTGTGACGCAGCCAGCCAGGACGAACATGGCGACACCGACCGCGCTGATGCGGGTGGCGTGAGTTCGAATACTCATGGGTTCTTCTCCTTCGAAGGGCTCACCGCGGGCTGGGAGGAGCTGGACACGTGGACCCCTTGACCTTCCTAGTCCAAAGCTGCATATTACTTACATGCCGTACGAAAATAAAGGGCCACCCCGACTCGCCGTCCAGTGCTGGGCATACGCCCGGTCAAACCTTCGCGCCCGCCAAGGCAGGCAGCCGGCGCAGATCGGCACCGATGGTGCTTCTCAGCGGATCGCGCGTGCATTGCCAACCCGATGAAGAAGGAGCGCACAACATTGTCGAACCCAACCTCCACTTCTCCGACCGAAGCGATCAAGACACCACTGAGCCGGCGCACCGTTCTCGTGGGTGCCGGCGCCGCCGCGCTGAGTTTCGCCGTGGGTGCACGCCTGCATGCCGTCGCCGGTGGCAACGAAGGCAGCTTCGCCATGCTCACGGACGTCCACATCGACGTCGACCGGCCCGAACGCACCGCTGATTTCGAGCGCATTCTGCGACACATCGAGCCCAGGAACCCCAGCTTCGTGCTGAACTGCGGGGATATGACCGAACTCGGGCTGGCAGACGAGTACGAGACCTACCTCGACAGCATCCCTGACGGCCTCAGGGAACTGATGAGAAACGTTCCGGGAAATCACGAACAGCAGTGGAGCGTCGACTACGAGCTCTACCACGAGTACCTCGGAGCAGGTCACTACAGCTTCGACTCCGGGGGCCTGCACTTCGTGAGTCTGGATCCGCAGGTGATGATGGAGTGGGGATGGTACTTCGATGAGGACCTTCTCGACTGGCTGGAACGCGACCTACGGCAGGTCCCGAAGAACACGCCGATCATCATCTTCCTGCACTACCCCATGGGAGCCGACTGGAACTACGTCCACAACGACGACGAGGTCCTGCGCATCATCGAGAAGTACCCCGTTCGCGGCATCTTCGCCGGCCACCGGCACAGCACGATCGCTTCCCAGTACAACGGCGCCACACAGGTGATCGGCAACTCGCTCAAGAACGGCCCGTACTACTACTGGGTCGAACGCAAGGATCGCGATTCCGGACCGGTGCTCGAGATCACCGAGGTCACCGTCCCCGCCGACGGGGAGGTGGAAGAGGAGCGGGTCGCAGTCGTGCCGCTCGACAGCCCGGGCCCGGGCGAAACACTCGGTCCGCTTCGGATGAAGGCGGATCCAGCCGGCTCCGAGGTCGCCTTGCGGGTCGACGTCCCGCCGGGCGCCACGGTCGAGGACGTTCAAGCCCGGATACATCCCTACCGGTACGGCCGGGATATCGACCGGTGGTCGTCGCTGGAGCGAGCCGACGGGCAGGCCGGCGGACGGCGCTGGACCGGCCGAATCGACAGTTCCGAACTGTGGCCGGGGCAACACAAGATGGAGGTGCGCGCCGTCGGCGACGACGGAGCGCTATACGACGACGTTGTACGGTTCGAGCTGCCATCGGCGAACGCGCAGGTCAGATGGACAACCGGCCTCGATGGTCGGATACAGGGCGCGCTGGGAACGCGGGACGGCGTCGTGGTCGCTGCGACGACAAAAGGACACGTCGAGGCCTACGCACCCACCCATCGGGCGAACCGCCTGATCTGGCGCGCCGAGACCGGCCCGGTCTACCGCCAGCCGGTCTTCACGCCGGACGGCTCCGCGGTCTTGATCCCATCCACGGACCACCACCTGTACGCACTCGACGCGGGCTCTGGTGCGGTGCAATGGTCGACGAACCTCGATGCGCCGCTGGCGGGCGACGTCGCGCTCGCGGAGGTCGACGGCGAAACCCGCATCTTCGTCGCCGCGGGGACGACCCTATTCAGCCTCGACCTGAGCGGCGACATCTTGTGGTCCGCTGATCTGAGCGGCATCTGCGCCGGTCGCCCGGAGTGCGACGGCGAGCGCGTGTACATCGGCAGCGGAGACGGCAACGCCTACGCCTTCACTGCCGACAGCGGCGACGAGGTCTGGAGTGTCCAGCTCACCGATCGGACCACGAGGTACGGCACCGTCCTGTACGGGCCGTGGGCCTGCTACGTGCGGATCCTGCCGAACGGCGCCGCGCTGTTCACCACCTTCACCAACGCCTTCGCACTCGACGGCGCCACCGGTGACCTCGTGTGGGAGGGACAGGGCGATGAGCTGGGGATGCTACAGCTGCTCTACACCCCGCCCACGTTGACCGATCACGGAATCCTCCTGGTGGACGGCTTCAACGGGACGATCCACGTGGTGGATCCGGACACCGGCGAAGAGATCTGGCAAGAGTCCGCTCTACCGCGCAACTTCGGCGCGGCGCCCGTACCCAGCCCTGACGACGACTCCGTGTACTGGCTGGTCAATCAGAGCGGTCTGCTGGTCCGCATCGACCTCGAGAACAGGTCGGTCGATCAGGTGCTGCAGGTGCTGTCCGCGTACACGCAATCCACGGCTGCGCTGCTCGGCTCCGGTTCGGAACAGGTGCTCGTCGTGGGCGGCCAGGACGGCGTCCTGCATGGCGTGGTGGGCCTGCACGATGTGTGAGTCGTAGCAAGAACCGCTGGACGGGCTCGGGCCGGTGGACGCCGGCCCGAGCCCGCCGCACCGCCGGTGGCATGAGGGCTGAACGTTGGCGACACCTGCGTTCAGTCGACCGGATTCGACAGCCACTCACCTTCGAGCATGGCTGTTCTGCCAGGAAACTCGTGAAACCCGTTCCATACCTGAACACGGCGAGGGAACAGGCGAATGTAGACGTAACCCGGCATCTGACGTGGGTCATGGGAGACGGCTGCGAAGCGGTCGGCCGCGTCCGAGGCGATCTTGGACACCGGCACGAGACCATCGAGGACCGTATCGATCATCACAACGTCGGAGGTGGTGCCTAATGCCAGACGTGCGCGCCGTGTCTCCTGGAGGTTCCGCACCGTCTTGCTGTTCTCGCCAGTTGCGGTGACGACGACGTCGTCGTCGACGATGAACGCCACCGGAATCAGGTGTGGCCCCGTGCGCCCGCCTGTCGACAGCCACATCTGGAAGTCCTGCTGAAGGCGTCGTTGAGCAGCAGCTACCCGCTCGTCATGAGTGCGAGGCGTCGGCACGATGGATCCCTTCTTCGTTGGCAGTGGCTCGCGTGGTCGGCGTCGAAATTGGCGCACGAAAGCAAGCGCGCAGGCCCGCAGCCATGACACCTGCGGTGACGTGAGGGCCCGCGATCACGCGGTGGTCAGAGTCGCTTGTGCGTAGCGGTCGAGCAAGCCGGGCCAACCGCCGGTGCCGTCGTCGAGGTGGAAGCGGGCAGGTTCTGGGTAGGTGAACCGCTCCAGGTGGCGATGTTCCAGATCGACCTTCGTCAAACGAGGCCCGAGGTCCGTGAAGCGGAGCTCAACCTCGGTTCGCATCCTCGGGTCGTACTGCCAGAACCCGTGGCACAAGCTGCCGGCGGTGATTCCCGGGATCGCGGTCTGCAGCTGCCACGCGAGAACGAGGCGGTGCGGCGGGTCCCACGCGAGGACCGCGCCCCAGTCGCACTGTTCACCGTCGACGGATTCCTCGTACCACCGACCGCCGACGTGGGGTTCGATCGTCACTCGGGCTTGTGGTGCCTGGGTGATGCTGTTCTGTACTGGCCACCAGCGGTCGATGCCATCAACAAACGTTTGAAATGCTCGGTCGATGTCGGCGGGCACCGTAACGCTTCGATGCACGGGTTCAGGTGCGCTCATCGGCATCACCCATATGGATGTCGGCGTCGGGGAAACTGGCTCGGAACGACGCCAGGGACTGATCCCAGAAAACGTCGAGATAGGCCCGAAGCTCGGCAAAGCCCTGCGGGTCGACCTGGTAAAGGCGCCGCGTGGCCTGTTGGCGTTCGAAGACCAAGCCAGCCTGCTTCAAGACTGCCAGATGCTGCGACACGGCGGGTCGGCTGATCGGAAGAGTCTTCGCCAGCTCGCCGACCGCGATCGGCCCCTCGGTGAGGCGCTCGAAGATCTCGCGGCGCATCGGGTCACCGATGGCCGCGAGCATGTCGATTGCGCCCATTAGTCCTCCTGGTCGGTAAGTACTCGGTTACCGTAAGCTGCCACTGACCGTAAGTCAAGGCTTACCGAGGAGTCCGGATCATGCCGCCAAAGGACCGAGGTGGCGTCACCCGCAACAACTAGTGTCAAGGGGCCGAAGAACGAGCCGGGGTAAGTACCTGGATTGACCTCGAGTTCGTCGACCGGGACGGCCGCAAATCCGGGTAGCGCTCGACCGGCCCAGGGCGATCCGCAGCTCCAGTCGGGCCAGGTGCTGGCCGAGGCATTGGTGCACGCCATATCCGAAGGTGAGGTGGCCGGCTACGTCGCGGCCCGGGCCGAACTCATCGGGCGACTCGACGAAGTATGCAGTCAACGCTTGCGCACAATTCTCGGCGAGGAGACGCCCCACAGACATAGGCGAAATTGCTCATCCTTGTCATGAATTGACCTCGCCAGGTCATTACCTGCCGGTCATGACGTACAGGTAGGGAGGACTGTGCACCACCTCGCCCCGGGTGGCCTTGCGCGCGAGGGCGAGTGCACCGTCGGTGGACGTGCCGCTCGGGCTGACGACCCGCACGTCCGGCACCAGCGCGACGAGGCTCGTCGTGAACGGGTCCAGGAGCAGCTGACCGGCATCGAAGAGCCGCCCGCCCCAGGAGACCCGTGGTTGCGAACCGAACGCGGCCGCCGCGGCGGCCTGGGCCAGGCACCGGCCCGCATCTCGCCAGATGCCGTTGGCAATCGGGTCGCCCGTATGGGCCGCCTCGGCGACGGCTGTCGCGAACTGGGCCAGCACGTGTGCCGGCGACGGCACGTCGTAGGTGTGGGCAACAAGCTTCGATGGGTGGCCATAGACAGCATGCAGCCGCTCCAGCAAGGCCGCTGAGCCGTCCTCGCGGCCGTCATGGGCACGCAGCGCGGCTCTCAGGCCACGCGCACCGATCCAGGCGCCGCCCCCGTCGTCGCCCAGCGCATAACCCCAGCCGTCTACTCGTCGCCAGATGTGTTCGAAATCCGTGCCGAGCGCGATGGCCCCGGTGCCGGCGGCAACGACGACGCCGGGTTCGTACTCGAGCGAGCCCACATGCGTGGTGAGCACGTCGCCTGCGAGGATGAACGTATCGATGTCGAGCTGTCTACTCAGCGCCCGCGACAGCTCTGCCGGGGCATCGTCGAGTCCCGGGACGCCGGTCATGCCGATCGCCACCGCGTGATACCGGCGTGTCCCCTGTGCGGAGGGTGCATTCAACGCGTCCACTATCCGCGGCGCCAGCCTCGCTACATCGACCTTGCCGTTGATCCGAGGGACCGGACGGCCGTCGTCGAAGAGTGTTGCCCTCCCCTGGAACTCGAGCTGCCCACGGACGCCACCGCCGCCGACGTCGATGCCGGCGATGTTCATGCGTGTTCCAGCCGTGCCGCGGCGATGGCCTGGCGAATGCCCGTGTGTGCCGCGACCGCAGCCCGGGCGCGTTCCGGCGCGCATCCGGTGAGCAGGTACACCAGGGCCTGCGAGACGATGCCGTCGTTCTCTTCCAAGGCCTTCCGGCAGGTGGGCGCATCGGCTCCGGTCGCCTCACTCAACACGTTCACCGCACGCTCCCGCAGCTTCGCGTTGGTGGCCACCAGCCCGATCATGAGATTCCCGTAGGTCCGCCCGGCCTTGATCATCAGTGCGGTCGAGAACGAGTTCAGGATGAGCTTCGTCGCTGTTCCGGCCTTGAGCCGGGTCGAACCGCTCAGCGCCTCGGCTCCCGTGTCAGCGACGACGGTGAGGTCCGCGGCCTCCCGTAAAACAGCCGCAGGGTTACAGGTCACGAGGATGGTGAGCGCGCCCATCGTCCGCGCGGCGCTGAGCGCGCCGGCCACATAGGCCGTGGACCCGGAGGCGGTGATCCCCACCGCCACGCTCGACTCGTCGAGGTCCGCCGCGTCGGTGGCGCCAAGGTGCGCGGCGTCCTCGTAGTCGAGGGAACTGTCCGTCACCGCAGCCAGCCCACCAGGAAAGTGAGCGGTGAACAGCCCGGCGGCCACTCCGAAGGTGGGAGTGATCTCCGACGCGTCCAGCAGCGCGAGGCGACCCGAAGCGCCAGCCCCGAAATAGTGCACCGTGCCGCCGCGGCTCAGCCGCAGGTGCGCGGCCTCCACCGCTTCGGCCAACTGGTCGCCGGCCTCGTCGACGGCTCTGACCGCGTTGGCGTCCTCGTCGTTCAGCAGCCGGACGATGTCGCGGGTGCTGGCCGTGTCGATCGCGGCGGTGCGCGGGTTGCGTGCCTCGGTGGCCGATCTCTGCGCAGTCATCGGGCTCCTCGTCGTCTGTCGTGCTGTGACGCTCGCGGGAGCGAGCAGGCGAGCGTGGCGTACATGGTGTGAAGCCGGCGTGATTCTCTTGTCGTGTCTTGGACGCCGGCGGGAGGCAGCATTCTGGGACCGTTCCGGATGAACGAGTCGGCGAGTTCTCGCAACCCCATGTCCAGGTCTGCAGCCGCCGTCCCCGCGGCCGGGTCCGCGTCGGCGGCGGCCTTCAGCCCGCCAGCCCACAGCGCCCAGCGATGGCGGTAGTAGCCACCGACGAGCCCACTCCAGACCCGGCCCGAGTAATCATCGAGCAACGGGCTGCTCGACTCACCCCAGGTAGTGACGATCCGTCGCGCGTTGTCGATCAGCACGGCCCGCTCGAGCTGGTCAGTGGCCCAGCGCGCGGCAGCGTCCTCCCAATGCTCGAACGTGAACTCGACCCTCGTACCCAGTAGGCGTTCCAGGTCGTCGAACACACCCAGGAACCGCTCGACGCGGTGACGAACATCGCCTTCCGTGTCTCCCAGATGTTCGACGATCTCCAGGTAGAGGTGGTCAGCGACACGCGACATCACTGCGATGCCGACGTCGACGAGATCGTGCCCGAGCGTACCCCTGGCCAGCACGGCGTCGTTTTCAGCAGCATCGATCATCCGGGCCCAAGCATCGACCAGAAGGCCGGCGTCGTACCAGACCAGCCCGCGAACCTCAGCCCGCATGTTCTCCAGCCAGGGGCCTACGTCTGCGGTGATGCCCGAATACGACGGCTTGGCCGTGAGCACTCCGGTGAACAGCTCCGGAAAGATCCGCACCTCACTCGCGTCATAGACGGTGTTGAGCAGGCCCTGCCAGGCGGTCAGCAGCGGCCCGGACACAGTGCCGTAGCGCTCGGCGACGAAGCCCGGCAGCCAGGCGGTCGCGTCGGCGGGACGCTGCCACAACTGGTCGGCGACAAACTCGAAGAAGACGGGGTTGTTCCGCGTCGCCTCCATCGACAGCCCGAGTCCCACTGGCGGATGAACGCTGCCCAGCGCGGAGTCGATCTCATGCACGACGCCGTTCACGTCGGCGATCGGCTCGGTGCGCCCGCCGAAGTTGAGCAGTGCACACCACAGCCATGACTTCCCGGAGAGCCCACTGAGCCGTTGCCACTGCGGGTCGCTCTCGGCCCATAGGTCGGCCAGGAGCAAGCGATCGTCCGGAATCGCGTTCAGGAAGTCGCGGATGCGTTCGTCTGTCCAGTAATCCGCTTGATACGAGAACGGCCAAGCCTGCATGAGCCAGACCGCGTGCGGATCCGCCGACAGCATCCCGTTGAGTGTCGACGTAGCGACCGCGCCGGCGAAATCCGGATCGCCATCCACCGGCGGCATCTCGATGAACGGGTCCGCTGCGTACAGGTGATCGGTACCGTACAGCTCGGCTTGCGCCTTCGTGATCTCGGCCCCTACCTGCTCGAACAGGGGATCGGTGGGCGGCAGGACGTGCGTGGTGAATCCCTGCCAGGTCCGTGGGCTGGCCAGCTCCGGTGCCAGCTGCCGCGGAACGTGCCCGGTGAAGCCCGGTAGCACTGGGGTCATCCCGAACGAGCGCTCACGCTCGAGGATGGCGGCTCCCAGATCGCGATGGCTGTCGATCCATGCCTGCGAGAGCGGCCCGGCAAAGGTGTCGAGGCAGCCCATGTACTGAAACGGAAGATAGCCCGGGCCACCGAGGAATTCCCGGACCTCCTCCCCCGTCAACCCCAAGCGCGTGTACGCGGCCAACAGAACAGCCTCGTGCCCGGTCAGGGCGAGCGGCATGGTGACACCGTGCAGCGCCATCCAGTCGATCTCGCGCTCCCACTCCTGCCAGGTCCAGTAGGGCATCGTGTAACTGAAGGTGCAGAAGTTCAGGTAATAGCCTTCCTGGACCCGTGCCTCCCCAGAAGTCTCCGGCGCATCCGGCAACGAGTGGATCGGCAGCGGCAATGCCGTGTCCCAGTGCACTGCACGACCACAGTGCCGGCGGAGAAAGTGGTGCAGCGCCACGGCGGCGCTCACCCCGTCTGTCGCCGCTATGCTCAGCTCACCGGCGACCGCCCAGTAGCTGTAGTGCCGCCCCGGCTGGCCGGACAGGCGGAAATGAACGGAGTTCCAGATGTCTCCGAGTACACGCTCGGTGAGTCCCTGGAGCGTGGCTGCCCATGGTGCGGGCTTGTCGTCGTCGCATTTCAACAGGGATATTCACCTCCAGCCGCATTTAGTTTCGTACGGTACGTACCAAAGTATGGTAGCGTATCGCACAGGATCCGTTCACGGGAGGATTTGTTGAGCGCTCCGGACACCGTGGTTGCCGCCGGCACCGAATTCATGCGCGAGATCAACGCATCCGCCATCTTGCGGCAGCTGCGAGCGGACCGCAGCATGAGCGTCGCCGCGCTCGCTGAAGCGGTGGGATTGTCGCGACAGGCTGTCACCCGGTCCCTCCACGCGCTGGCCTCCGAGGGGCTGGTGGAGTTCAAGGCTCCCGAGCGGGGTGCTACCCGAATGGGCCGCCCGGCGCAGCTCGTCCGCTTCCGGGCAGAGGCCGGCTACGTCTTGGGGATCTCCATCGACCCTCGGCACATCCGCGTCGCACTGTGTGATCTGGTCGGCGACATCGTGGCCGCCGATCACGTGGAATTCCAGGCCGAGCCGAACGGCCAGGAGGCACTCGACACCCTTGTGGCCGGGATCAATCGCACCCTCGAGGCAGCCGCCGTCGTCCGGGACGACGTGTGGTTCGCGTCCGTGGGCGCCCCGGGCATCGTGGATCCGGCAGCCGGAGTGATCAAGCTGATCCCGAGCATGCCGGGGATCTCCGGCGACGTATTAGTGCGCACTGTCGCTGACATGCTGAGCTGCACCGTCTACCTCGATAACGACGTCAAACTGGCCACCCAGGGTGAGTTGTGGCGCGGCGTCGATCACCCACAGGAATCTCTCGTCGTGATTCACTGGGGCGATCGGGTGGGAGCCGGAATCGTCTTGCAAGGCCGGTTGTATCGCGGGGCATCCAACGACGCCGGAGATATCGGATTCCTCGATTTCGTCCCCGGCACCGCGGAAACAGCGCAGGAGCCTGCGGCACAAAGCTCGGCAGGCTTGGGACGGTTCGAACAATGGGTCGGTGCCGGCGAGATCGTCGCACTGGCCTCGGCTGTCGCACAACGCCTCGGTGACAACGACCTCGCCAGCCAATTGGACTCCGACGCCGATCAACAGCTCGACGCCGTGATCGACGCATTCGTCGCGGGGGCGCCGGCCGCCGTCGAGGCGATCGACATCGTCGCGGGCCGCTTCGCCACGGGCATAGCAGCAATCCGGTCGATCCTCGACCCCGGACTGGTTGTGATCGGCGGGCCTCTGGCCAGATGTGGGGAGCCGCTTCTCGAAGCGCTCGGCCGCCATCTCGAACGGCACCCTCTCAATCAGCCGGCCTTGGAGATTTCGGCGCTCGGCGACGACGCTGAGCTGTACGGCGCGCTATTCCACGCCCTGGCCGAGGTCGAGCGAACCGGATTCGGCCGCGTCGAGAAGAGGCGCTCCGCGTCTTGACAGCGTGGCAGCCCGCCCCGGAAGTGCGGGTCTTCGCCACTTGTTCTTGATCATTGTGCTCCTTTAGGCGTCATAGCACCTAAAGGAGCACAATGATCAAGAAGGTTCCGCTGTGGACCGCCGGGTCATGTCGCTGTGGCTCCCTCCATATCCACATTCGGCGAGGGCATGCGAACCGGCGTCCGGCGGCGAGCATCGCCCGCCCGCCGCCGGCCCGCCCGCAGCCCGTTGAGGATGACGACTACCTCGGCGACCTCGTGAACGAGGACGACGGCGGCGAGACCGAGCACGCCGGTGAGCGAGAGAGGCAGTAGGGACGCGATGATGAGCAGAGACAGCACCACGTTCTGGTTCATGATGCGCCGCCCGCGGCGCGCGTGCGCGAGAGCGTCCGGGATGAGCCGCAGATCGTGGCCGGTGAAGGCGACGTCGGCGGATTCGATGGCCGCATCGGAGCCGGTCGTTCCCATGGCGATGCCGATGTCGGCGGCGGCGAGCGCCGGCGCGTCGTTGATGCCGTCGCCGATCATCGCGGTCGGCCGCCCGGCCGACAGTTCGCTCACCATCCGCGCCTTGTCCTCCGGGCGCAGCCGGGCCCGCACGTCGCTGATTCCAGCGGCTTTGGCCAGCACCGCGGCCGTGCCGTCATTGTCGCCGGTGAGCAGAGTTGTCCCAAGTCCCTTGGCATGCAGGGCGGCAACCGCCTCGGGCGCTTCCGGGCGAAGTTCGTCGCGGATACCGATCAGCCCGGCCGGAACGCCGTCGATGTGGACCACCACCACGGTCATCCCGTCGCGTTCCAGGCGCTCGGCGTCGGCGTGCAGCACGCCGGTGGCGAGCCAACGAGTACTGCCCACACTCACGTCACTCCCGTCGACCGTTCCGGTCAGCCCAACACCAGGACGTTCGCTCACCCCGGTGGCGTGTGCTGTGCGGTCGGCGGCGGACACCACGGCGCTGGCAAGTGGGTGTGTGCTGTGTGCCTCGAGCGACGCGGCGCGGCGCAGTATCTCGCCCTCTTCTCTCCCGGCCGCGGCGACGACTTCGATCACACTCGGCTGGTTGCGCGTCAATGTGCCGGTTTTGTCGAACGCGACGTGCCGGATCGATCCCAGCCGCTCGAAGGCGGCACCGCTCTTGATGACCACGCCGAAGGTGCTCGCCCTCCCGATGGCGGACACCACTGTGACCGGCACCGCGATCGCGAGCGCACACGGCGACGCTGCCACCAGCACGACGAGCGCCCGGGTGATCCACTCTTCGGCTGAACCGAAGAGTGAGCCGATCAGCGCCACGGCCACCGCCAGCAACACCACGCCGGGCACCAGCGGGCGGGCGATCCGATCGGCGAGCCGGGCCCGCTCCCCCTTCTCCCGCTGGGCCTGTTCGACCAGCGCGACGATCGCCGTCAGTGAGTTGTCGTCACCGTCGGCGCTCGCCTCGATGAGAAGCGAACCGGAGAGATTGATCGAACCGGCAGATATCGGATCACCTACCGTGACGTCGGCCGGGATGGGTTCGCCAGTCACCGCGGACGTGTCGACGCCGCTGGTGCCCTCGCGGACCACGCCGTCGGTGGGCACGCGTTCGCCAGGGCGCACCAGGATGGTCTGACCGGCCCTCAGTTCGCCGGCGCGGATCTCGCGGCGCTCGCCGTCCGCGATCACGGTCGCGGTGTCCGGCACCATCGCGAGAAGGGCACGCAGGCCGGCTTTCGCCTTGTCCATCGCCCGGTCTTCGAGTGCTTCGGCGATGGAGTAGAGAAATGCCAGGGCGGCTGCTTCCTCGACGTAGCCGAGGATCACCGCGCCGGTGGCACTGATGGTCATCAGCAGGCCGATTCCCAGCTTGCCGTTCACCAGGCGGCGCACGGCCCCCGGCACGAACCTGGACGCGCCGGCCAGCAACGCCGCCCAGAACAGGAGGAGCGCCATCACGTCCGCGCCGTTCCACTCGCACACGAAGCCGACCGCGAGAAGTAGCCCGGACAGCAGCGGGATGCGGATCATCCTGGCCCGCCACCAGGGTTGGGTGGTCTCGGCCGCACCGTCATCGTCGTCGTGCTCGCAGCACGCCGCGCCAGCCGTCAAGGTGTCACCTCGGGCGCGGGCTCGGCAGCACATGCGGCGCACGCGCACGACGGCTGCGACTCGTTGAGACACTGGTCAGTGGGCGTGACCGCCAGGACAACTTGAGCAAGCTCGGTGAGTGCCTTGGCCAGGTGCGCATCCGCGACCTCGTACCGAACCCGCCGCCCCTCGTACGACGCGGTGACGAGGCCGCAGTCTCGCAAGCAGGCCAGATGGTTGGAGACGTTGGCCCGCGACAGTTTCAGGTGGTCGGCGAGATGCGCAGGGTAGCTCACCCCGTCCACAACCGCCAGCAACAGGCGGCACCGGGTGGGGTCGGCCAGGGCCCGGCCGACCCGAGCCAGGGCCTGCTCACGTGTCTCAGAGATCAGCATAGGCCGAATAATACATCGCCTACTGAACTATCAACGTGGTCGGCACGTAGCTTCGTGGCCTCCCGTAACGGATAGAGTCCCTTCAGGAGCGGGAAACGTTACGCGGGGCCACGAAGCTTGACGAAGCCCCAAGTGGCCACCACCGCGGGGCAGCTCAGGCCGGGCCGCCGCGCGAGGATCGAGCGACGCGGCCGGTCCCCTATTGCCGCGATAGCGGCGTCCAATTCGGCATCGGCAACTGCTGACATGATCCCGACCACACATACAAGGCTTTCGTTGTGCAAGCAGCTTGTTGATTAATCGGGAAGCTCTGCTCGCCCGATGGCAAGAGCCTCCACCGAGGCCCTTTTGCCCCGTGCTCAGGACCTTCGCCCCTGACTTCTCGCAGCGGTCAGCGCGGAACGTGGGAGTAAGCGTCCGACGCCGGCCTGCCATCCGGGACCGGTCCAGGGACGTTGTCGAAGGAGGCCGGCGATGCGAGAGCACTGGATCGTGGCGGACGTCATGACGACGCACGTTCTCACAGTCGACGAGGAGACACCATTCAAGGAGATCGTCCAGCATCTCGCCGACTGGAGGGTGAGCGCGGTGCCCGTCATCGATACTCACCGGCGGGTGCTGGGCGTGGTGTCCGAGACAGATCTGCTGTGCAAGGAGCAGTTCCAAGTAGCGTGGAAATCGCGTAAACGGGCCCGCCGAAGCAGCAGGAAAGTACACGCCAAGGCCACTGGCACGAAGGCCCGGGAATTGATGACGGCCCCGGCGATCACTGTCCACCCCGAGGCATCACTTCCAGCCGCCGCGCGGCGTATGGCCGACCACGACGTCACGAGACTGATCGTCGTCGACGATGAAGGCAAACTGACCGGTATTGTCTCCCGCAGCGATCTGATCAGAGTCTTCCTGGCATCGGACGAGGAATTACAGCGACGGGTCACGCGCCGGATCGTGCGCTACGCGCTGTGGGACGACCCGTTCACGATCCACGTCGAAGCGCATGGTGGTGTCGTCACGTTGAGCGGCGAGTTGGAGCTGCGATCCCTCGTAGAGACAACTGTCCGGCTGACGCGCACGATCGACGGGGTGGTCGACGTGGTCGACAACTTACGCTATGCGGTGGATGACACCCTCCTGCCGCCGTTTCACGCGGCCATGTCCTGAGTGGCCGTGTCCTGAACGCAGGAACAGCTTGGCGTGGCTACCGCCACACCAAGCTCAACCATCAGGCTCCGGCCGACATGACTCGACCTCCACGAATCAACGATGCTTAGCCTGGATCTGTGTCCTGAGCCGGGAAGTACTGCCGAGGTCGGACGACACATAAACGTCGCAGAAGCGACCAAGCGAGTTCGATCCGCTGTAGATCGTGACGTACTTGTAGGTGTTCTTGGCGTTGGTCCACACGGTCTTGTCGTAAACCGACTTGCTGGAATTCTCGCAGATCACACTGTACGAGTACTTCACCTTGTTTGATTTGTCATTTGTCGTACGGAAGCCCACGCGAATCGCATAAGGATTCTGCACCACTGTCTGCACCATTGAACTCGTCGTCCAATAGCCGGCGCCCTTCGAGTTCGTCGAACCTTTGGTGAACCAGCCCGTTGCAGCACTAGCTGGCATCATGAACAGGATAGCTGACATCAGAATCGCTGCCACGGCCAAGCCAATACGACGCTTCATGAGTCCCCTCCGTCAATAGCGCGCCGGCAGAAACGCCAGCGCAACGATGCTCTCGATGATCAGAAGCGACAACTCCACGGAGCTTGGCACGCATCCACAAACGGCAGACACAATCCGTGTGTCAGATCTCCACCCTTAAGAACTCGCTGGCTCTTGCGCCTGGTGCTGACGTTCAGACAAAATTCCACATCTCAGACGCCGGATCTGCACATCTCTCCGTGAGAATTGCTGGGCTCTTGCTTCATGCCGTGCGCGTGGCAGATGTTCCTCCATTTTCCCCAGAGCCCACCCTCTATGTGATGGTGGTTAGCTTACTCCTGGCGCGCTCTATAGCAACCCCTGCAAGCGGATTGTTTGCCGGAGACGACGGCTGAGCGTGAATTCGCCGTGCGGCCCGTGCTCACCCGTGCGTCGCCGGACAATCCTTCGCCGGCGTTTCGTCAGTCCCAGACTTCGTCTATCGACACCGGGCGGATCTCCGCATCCGCAGGCAGGAGCTCCGGCCCTTGCCATTCGCGGCCTGCTTTACCGTCGGTCGGATAGTGGACGCAGAACGCTTCCATGTCCTCTCGGATGTCGAACCTTCCGCGCACGCCGGCTGGCATGTAGAGCGACTCCCCCACCCCCACCGTGATGACCTCGTCGCCGTACCATACGGTCAGGCTCCCTTTGGTCACGACGGCGACCTCGTCGTAGGCCCACAAGAAGTCGAATTCAACCCCCTTGCGGAATCGGATATAGGCCAGACCGAGGTGGGACCCCTCATCCTCGTCAGCGATGTAGCCCACATACGCCTGATGGTCACCGACCTGCAGCCAGTCGGTCGCATCCCGGACGCCGAACTTCTGGATGGCGGTGGGTTCGAAAGTCATCTCGTTGCCTCCTGCTGTCTCGCTCGCCAGGCCGATGTGGCCGGCGAACACTTACCGGTTCCGGAGCCGAGCGACTCACGGTCGCAACACCCAACTTCGCGGATCATCAGCGATCATAGGCTCACCACATGGATTTCCTTGGCGTGGATGATGCCCAGATCGCTTTCCGGGTGAGCGGTCACGGACCACCGCTGTACGGCCTACGCGGTGACCGATGCGCGATCATTCTGGATTCGCCTGCTCCGGCGGGCAAAGACGTAGACAGCCGGTTCGACTAGTCGTCGGTCGTTTTGCGCCGACGTTTCGTTTCGCCGCGCCGGCGCTTGGCCGCCAGGCGTCGCTCAACCGAGCCTCGGCTGGGTCTAGTAGGCCGACGCGCACGCGGCGGCGGCGCGAGGGCCTCATCCAGTATCTGGGTGAGACGTGCCTCGGCCGCTTCCCTGTTGCGTAGCTGCGAGCGATGCTCCGAAGCACTGACGGTGATCACTCCGTCGACGAGTCGATCCGCAAGCCGCCGCAGCGCTCGACCCTTCAAGGCTGGCTCGAGTGCGGTGGACGCTGCCAGGTCATAGCTGAGTTCGACCCTGCTGTCCGTGGTGTTGACCGACTGACCACCAGGCCCTGAGGAACGGGAGAAGCGCCAACGCAGCTCGGCTTCCGGGATGACCACCGATCCACGGACACGCAGCGGACCAGGCATGTCATTCATCTTGCCAGACCCACATTCGCCGGCGACAGCTGGACGAACCTGGTTGAGCTGCCGTTGATGTCGCGTCAGGATTGCCGATATGGACAGCACGCGTGCGCGACTCGAGCTCGAGCGGCAGGAGACGCTGCGCCGTCTGGCAGATCTGACAGGCAGTTTTGACGCGGTGGTGGCAGCTTCACGCGATACGAACGCCGACGACGAGCATGATCCGGAGGGGGCGACGATCGCCTTCGAGCGCTCGCAGGTCGGAGCCTTCGTCCGGCAAGCCGAACAGCATCTTCAAGAGATCGACATCGCTATCGAGCGCTTGCACGCAGGCACGTACGGAACGTGCGAACGCTGTCGGGAGCCGATCGGAGAGGGACGGCTCGAGGCGAGACCGGTGGCACGCACCTGTATCCGGTGTGCCGCCTCGAACCGACGGTGACCGGCTGGAGTGCCGCACAATGCGGCGCCGTTCGACGCACGCCTGACACATCGGCGTTGATCATGGGCAGGTGACGCCTATTGGGCGTCGAACAGGCGTAATCTGCCCATGATCAACAGGGTGGGGAACCCGTGGGTCTTCACCACCTGCTCGGTCACTTCACCCGGTGACCTAGGGAACGACGCCCGTCCGCGACTCCTTGGGAGTCTCAGAAGATCTGAACAGACCTGCCGTCTTGCCAGTCCCCGACACTCCTTCGACCAAGAAGTTCATAACTCCCATAACCCACGCCCAATTAGTTACAACAGCCACCGGGGTGTCACGCGGACTCCCTGGCGTCGCTGCTGTCTCCCCACGCGAACGTGTGTTCGCCGCGGATCCCTCCGAAGACGACGGCGTCCCCGCGCTGGTACGCGCTCACTCCTCCAGTGGCGCTTCCGTCGCGCCAGGCGACCTCACCGTCCATCGTGATCTCCCGCGCCGCGCCGAGCAGCGGCACCGCGACCTCGCCCTCGCCGTCCTGCGAGGGCTCGACGGTGAGGGCGAAGCGGTTTTCGGTGCGCTCCCAGCGGACCGCGATGGAACCGCCCGGAGTGGGGACGCGGCCCTGAGCCCAGTGCAGGTCCGCGGGTTGCGGGGCTACCTCCCATCGCCGGTAGCCGGGGCCGGTTGGCCGTACCCCCAGGACGCCCTCCGACAATGCCGGTAGGGCGGTGGTCCAGGAGCTGTTGGCGAATGCGCCGCGCTCTACCGAGCCGTCGTTATGCCAGGCGAACCACCCGGTGCCGGGGCCCTTTGCCAGCATGTGTCCCCACCAACGGCGGATCAAGTCCACCGCGCCCTGTCCGTCGCCATAGCGGACGCGGCCAAGTGCCTCCATCGCGTTGATATAGCCCTGGATGTCGGATGCGCGGTAGGGGTTGTCCGTATACTCGCTGGCGCGCGTGCCGTACGGCGTCCTCAGACTCTGATCGAGGAATGCCATCGCCGATCGGGCACGCTGGGCGTCCAGCGTCCTGAACATGAGGTTCCCGGCGTTTGCGTCTGCGGTGTGGTCCCGCAGCGGATCGTCGTCGTTCAAGATCATGGCACCGGCCCGAGAGTCCCATAGACGTGCGATCAACGCTTGTCGGACACGTTCGGCCTGCTGTTCGAGCCGCCGGCCGGCCTCGGGGTCGTCGGCCACATCAGTCTCCAGCAACGCCAGCCCGAGCAGCGCGTCGTGATAGACCGCATTGGAGAACGAGTCGGTCCCGGCGGCGATGTCCAGCGGCGACCAGTTGGCCACCATCGGGATCCCGGCATCAGGGTTGGTGCGCTGGTCCTCAGGCTCGTAGAACAGGCCGTCGCCGCTGGTCCTGCCGCGGAGGAACTCGACGGCGCGCCGCGCCACGGGCAGCAGTGATCCCACCAACTCCGCGTCGCCGGTGTAGCGGTAGTAGTCGGCCAGTGCAGCGACCCAGAAGGCGGTGAAGCTGTCGATCCTGGTGTCACGATGAATGGAGTAGGGGCCGGCCAAGCCGAGTGCGGCATCGGGATCCGGGCCATCCTCGGGTGAGCGCCATCCGTCCGGTGGGCCGGGATCGCCCGGTTTGCCGTTGACCAGGTGCGAAGAGGCGGCAGGAAACGACCCGTCGGGGTTCTGCACGGGGCCGAACTGCTGGAGGGTATTACGCACCAGCCAGAAGTAGTCGCTGCTCTGGTAGTAGCCGGCGAGTGCTTGCAGATGGAGATCTGCCATGAACAGAATCCGGTCGTAGGTGACCGTCAGCATCCACGGGCTGGGTCCCTCGGGCGCGCCCGGCAAGGAACTGTCCTCGCTGACTGTGGCCAGGTCGCCGGTGTAGGCACTGTGGTACCAGGCGCGGTTGAGCAGGTCGTCGCTCGACAGGAAAGAGCCGTCGTAACGCACCGGGTAAATCGCCTGGCGGACGCGGACGACGTCGATCACGAGCTGACCGGGGCCGTCGAGGGTGATCGCGATGTAGCGAGTCTCCCGTTTGCCCGGGCTCTCCAGGATGGCTGATCCGTCGGGCGGCTGGAACACACCGACGCGGGACCATGGATACGCGTCGGTGCCGAAGGGTGCGTCCATGCCGTCGCCGTCTGGCCGGAGGAATTGGCGGAACTGGGCATAGGCCACCCGGATCGGGGCACCGTCGGCACGTGCGACGCCGACCTCGACCGTGCCCATGGCCACCCGCCCGAGATCCACGATAAGTGTCGCGCTGCGCGAATCGCTGGTGTTCAGCGTGGTGACGTCCTCGTCGTTGCGGGTGAGGCCGTTGGCGTTGGTGACCTGGGTGCCGTCGCCTTCGACTGTCACGGACTCGGGAACCACGTGCGGGCCGTCGACGTGAACGACGAGGTCACGCTCGGCGTGCCGTTCCGGGACAGGCTGGGAGGACACGTCGTCAACTCCTTTTGGTGCGGCTAACTGGTTGTCGCGCCTGTCAGGCACTCGTACCGGAGCCGGACTCGGCGGCACCGTGACTTGGCCACTCCGGCGCGTGGATCATGTCTTTTGCCGTACCCGCATACAGAGCAGGATCACACCCGGTTAGCGTCCGGGCCGAACGAATCCTGCACAGTCGGGCCCATCCCAGGTCGGATGGCTCCGTGAGAGCTCGCGGTCGCCGAAGGTGAGGATGGCACGTCGTATACACGCTGGGAACCGGGTTTTCGACCTCATCAGCGTGTATTCAACGTGCCATGGCCACAGGTCCCACCCGTCTCGTCCACCGCGATGAGCTAGGCGGCACCGCTCAGCAGACTTCGAGTCGATGAGGACGCCGGCGCCTGCGTCAGGGCCGGGCGGCGATGCTCAGCATCTTCCGCATGACGCCAGGATCCGGAAGCAGGCGCACAGCGGACCGGAGCTCGTCGGCCGCGAAGTCGCGGGCCTCGCGCGGCTGCGACCGATCGACGACCACCGAGGCCTGAGCGTGCACGTAGTTGATGCTCGTCGCGCAGAGCATGGCGAAGGCGGACGCGTCGAGCTCGACAGTGCCGCCCGCCGCGCTATAGTTCGCCAGCATTCGCTCGGCGGCGTCGACGTCGAGATCGGGCCCCTCGGCGTACCAGCGCATCAGGACCGAGGCCAGTTCACGGTTCGGCATGGCTGCGCCGAAGTCGTCCCAGTCGATCAGCGAACGGCCGGTGTCCTCCTCCAAGACGTTGGCCGGCTTCACGTCGAGATGACAGAGGATCCGCGCGTCCGGATCAGCCGGCGTCACCATCGCCGCGAGCTCGGCGATGCGCTCCCCGGATCCTGCCGGGTCCCCGTGCCGCGCCGCGGTGAGCAGGGCCTCCAGCTCACCCAGATCCGGAATCACCTCGTACCAGTCGTCCGGCGGAGCGACTGGCTGCAGCCGGAGAGAGTGCAACTGCCCGAGCGTCCGGCCCAGCCAGTCGGCGGCACCCGCTCTCGCCGCCGTGCCGGACACCGTCGTACCGTCGCTCCAGGAGTAAGCGCGATAGCGGAGCCCGCCCGACGATTCCGGCAGTCGAAGCACGTACTCGCCGTCGCCCAGCGCGATGGCATCCGGTGCCCGGACGCCGGCCGCGACGGCAGCGTCGCGGAACCGGACTTCACCGGCCGCGTCGAGCCACCCCTCGTCCCACAGCATTTCCTTGACGGCGTAGGCACGACCAGCGGCTGTCAGCTTCCAAACGCGGCCCATCGCACCACGCCCGACGACGACGGCGTGGGCATCTTCCGGCGGCCACCCGAATGCATCGCAGACCGCACGAACGACCACCTCCGATCCGAGCGAGTCCGGCAACCGGTCCGTCGATTCCTCGAGCGCACGCAAAGGTCTCCTCCGCTGTACAGGACATGGCAGTCAAGGCGGTTGACGGGTCTATCCATTGCGAGAGGCCCTCATGTCGATCATCGAAGTCGAAGCACTGACAAAGGAGTTCCGCCGGACGCAGCGGATCCCCGACTGCGCTACGGCGGGCGCTCTCGCCTGCCTACTCACCTGGGGACATATTCAGGTCAGAGGCTACCGCCGTGCCCGAGAATTTCGTCAACGACGTCCTCGAAGTGCAGTGGCGACGATGATTACGCCACGTGACGGAACATCTTCCTTGGTGGCATGCAGTCGAAGGATCAATTCGCGCTCCTCTTCCCTGCCGCCAAGTTCATCCGCGGCGCGTGCTTGAAGGCACTCATTGGGGTCACGACATCCACATTGAGCGCAAATACCTCATCCAGCAAGTAAATAAACTTCGAAAAGTTCCTTGAGCCGCCGCACAAAAAGCAGGATCGGGCGCTTCGGATGGTCACTGATCACCGGTCGGATTACTCATCGGTGACCGCGGTCTCGAAGGTCGCGGCCGAGCAGCTCGGGATCGGGAAGAAGACGGTGCGCGGTGGGTCGTCCAGGCCGACATCGATGCCGGCGACCGGCCTGGTGTCACGAGCGAGGAGTCGGCTGAGATCAAGTGGTTGAAGGCCGAGAATCGTCGGCTGCGTGAGGACAACGAGATCCTGCGCAAGGCATCGATTATCTTCGCCGGGGAACTCGACCCCAGCAACCGCTGATCATGGCCTTCATCGAGGACATGCGCAGCGAGGGCCACGCCGTCGAGTCGACCTGCCCGGTGCTCACCGGGCACGGCTGCAGCGTCGCGGCGCGGACCTACCGCAGCTGGCGACAGGCCAATCTGCCAGTCGCGGACCGGACAGACGCCGCGCGCAACAGCTAGAAGTCGCCCCGGAGGCGTTCGACCGGCTGGCCCGTGAGATCCGCAATGAGATCGAAATCTTTGTCGACGTGCAGGACAGTAAGCCCAGCCAGCTCAGCCGCAGCGGCAATGAGCAGGTCCGGGATCTTCACCGCGCGATGGTGTCCTTGTGCTGCGAGCAGCCCCTGCACTTCGACTGCACGCGCCTCCATACGCGGACTCAAGTTCTCGATCGGCAGGCTCGCCGCCGGCGGCTCCTCAATCCCGCGCCGCCAGTCCTGACCGGAGCGAGCGGAGAAGCCCATCTCCAACAGCGTCACCGTGGTCACCCTGACCAGGCCCCGGTTGATGCGATCCAGCCACTGGTCGGCATCCGGCGATGATCCGAGACGGACGTAGGCAGACTTATCAATGACCCACAGGTCAGTCACTTCCACGCCTGTTCCATCACCGACTCGTCAGCCAGATCCGCGAACAGCTCCGCCGAACGAGCCAGATCAGCACGCGTCGCAGGCCGGGCGCCGATCTGAGCGAGCCGCGACACCTCACGCCTCAGGTATTCGCTCCGCGACAGCCCCTGCCGTTCAGCATTGGCGTCGATACGTCGCACGGCCTCTTCATCTATGTTGCGGATAAGCAAGTCAGTCATGGCCCCCACCTCCGATAGCACATGATATCACCGCTCGAAGACTGCCAAGACGTGCTCAGCGCAGTCGGCTGCCCATGACGCGAGGATGCGGCGATCATCGACGCTCAAGGTCTGCGGGGATCGTGCCATCCCGAGAACAGTAGGCGCTGAACCCACCCCCACGTTGCCGGCCCAGAGTACTGCGACCGGGTGAACCAGGCGCCGAGAGGAATGACCGCGTAAAGTCGTTCGATGAGGAAGTGGGCGGTGTTGGCCTCGGCGGCGTTGGGACTCGCCGGACTCGCGGCGCTTCTGGCATGGCGAGAACCCCGTCTGCCGCCCGACGCCGAGCGGACGATCGCCCGCATCCGCGCCGGCCCCGTGACGGGAGTCGTCAACGGCGAATCGGGGTACGCCCAGTCCGACGATGCTCGGATCTGGTACGAGTCCCTCCCGCCCGTCGGTGCGGAGAAGGGCGTCATCCTGCTCAACATCGCCCTCGGTGCGAACTCGCTGTATTGGCCGCCGGCGTTCCTACGCGCCCTGACGGCGGTGGGCTACCGCGTGATTCGGTACGACCAGCGGGGCACCGGCGCGTCGAGTTGGATGACGGGCTGGAGCCGAGAGTACGCGTACTCGCTGATCGACATGGCGAACGATGCGATCGCCGTCCTCGACGAGCTCCGCATCGACCGCGCTCACCTCATCGGGCTCTCCCTCGGAGGGTTCGTCGCCCAAGAGGTCGCGATCGGCCACCCCGAGCGGGTCCGCTCCCTCACCCTCATGTCGACATCGGCGGACCCGACCGACACCGCTCTGCCCGGGCCACGGACCTGGCCGCTGATCCAGTCCGCGATAGCGGCGCTCCCACTCCTGAGGTACCGCTTCCTTGGCGGCGAAACGAACCTCGTTAAGGAGCTCCTCGCGGGGCTGATCGCGCAAGGCGGAGACGAACCGATCGACGTGGAGGAGTGGACCAAGATCGTCCTGTATGACCTGCGCGAGCGGAACGGACTCAACCTCCGCGCACTGCGGCAGCACCAGGTGGCTGTCGCCGTGACCCGCTCCCGGTACCCGCTGCTGGGCACGATCACGGCACCCACGCTCGTCATCCACGGGACGGCCGACGCGTTCTTGCCGATCGAGCACGGTCATCGACTCGCCGCAGCCATTCCTCCCGCCTACGGCCTCTGGCTGGAAGGCGCTGGTCACCCGTTCCCCTACCCTGACATGCCCGAGGTGATGGCTGCGATCTTGAGCCACCTCGACGGGTGCTGACGTCCGGCCGGAACGCACGATCCGACCGACGACACCCTCATCGGCAGACCCGTCACCAGCCACGACACCACCCCTACGTCGTTGACCACCGCCGCGTCGAACGTCAACTCCACCGGCCCCTCCCGCGGGAGCGCGTTCGCGCCCCGGTCGGCCAGAACTCGAAGGCTCACGTCTGTCAGGGGTGTCCCATCACTGCCCCGACGACTTCGCGCGGAGCGGTTTTCCTGCAGACCCGCGCATCATCACGGCTTCGCGCGGCTGGCTGGGCCTGTTGGATGAGGGGAAGCCGACTTCGACCACCGCGCAACACCTATACGACCCACCAGCGCGCCTGGCTGAAGCCGCGCTATCCCGGCACTTCAATCATCCGACCCTGCCGGCATAGTCTCGCCGGGACGCGGTGGCTGTTCACCCGCAAGATCCGCCGGAACCGACCTGCACCCAGCCTCCCTCGTGGGGAGAGAAGAATTCGTCGGAAAGGTGCCTACGGTGCCGGGCTTCCGTGTTGAGACGAAGCGTGTGGCGAACCAGGCGACGCCATCGGCGGCTCTGGCTTGGTGGAAGGCAGACGTATCGGGGTCTTGCGTGCTCTATCGGTCGGCGGGCATTCGCTCGACGCGTGTCCAGCCTTTCCAGCCCCGTTCCTCCAGGAGCGTCAGGAGCCGTTTGGCGGCGGGGGCTGATTCGGCCATGGTCGCGTCCAGGAGAGCGATCATCTGGTCGTCGAACCAGTCGTCGTCCAGGTCCTGGGACTCGAACCACCGCGTCAAGATGCGGTCCAGGATGTCGGCGAGCTCGACGACGCGCGGGTCGTCCGCGCTCCAGTCGAGCGCGCCGCTTACGAGGCTGTAGAACCGCACTCTGTCCGGGTCGTCCAGGTCCTCGTGCTTATTCGCGATGACGGCGTCGATCTCGTCGGGGAATTGGGCTGCGACCACGATCCATGCGTCGCGCTCCCTCTCGATGTATCGTTCCTCGACACCGAGTTCGCGCAGCCGGTCGAGGTAACCCACGACGCTCTGAGGGAGCGCCAGGTGCTCGCCGGCGGCGAGGCGCGCGAGCCGCTTGCGGGTGTCCTGCAGTCGCCGGACCTCGGCGCGCAGCCGCGCGTCGAGCTCGCGCACCTCCTCGGCGAAATCCTCCGGGTCCGCGTCGAGGAGGTCTTCCACCTGGGCCAGCGGCACGCCGGCGCTGGCGAGGACGCGGATCCGGATCAACCGCGCCACCGCCGCCGCGTTGTAGCTGCGGTACCCGGACCGGTCGCGCTCAGGCTCGGGCAACAGCCCGATCTTGTGGTAATGCCGGACCGCAGCCACGGTCACCCCGGCGTACCCGGCGAGCTGGCTGATGGTGAGCATGCCATCCACCCCGCCTCAAGCGATCTTCCGTCGATAGGCGATCATCGCGAAGACGTACGCGACGACGAGGATGCCGACACACCAGACCAGCGCGACCCAGATGTCGGCGTCGACCGAACGGCCCGCGAATAGGTCGCGGATCGTGTTCACGATCGAGGTGACCGGCTGGTGTTCTGCGAACCAGCGCACCGGCCCCGGCATGGACTCGGTGGGAACGAAGGCGGAGCTGAGGAACGGCAAGAAGATGAGCGGGTAGGAGAACGCACCGGCGCCGTCCACGGACTTCGCGGTGAGGCCGGGGATCACGGCGATCCAGGTCAACGCGAGGGTGAACAGAACCAGGATGCCGATCACCGCCAGCCATGCGCCCACACTCGCCCCGGTGCGGAAACCCATGAGGAGGGCGACGCCCGTGACGACCACGAGCGAGACCAGATTGGCGACAAGAGAAGTCAGCACATGCGACCACAGCGCCGCGGAGCGGGCGATCGGCATGGAGTGGAACCGGTCGAAGATGCCCCCTTGCATGTCGCCCCACAGCCGGTACGCGGTGTAGGAGATGCCCGCGGCGATCGCGATGAGCAGGACACCGGGCAGCATGTAGTCGATGTACGAGCGCGCGCCGGATGCCGGGCCGGTGTCGATCGCGCCGCCAAGAACGTAGACGAACAACAGCATGATCGCGATCGGCATGACCGCGGTCGTGATGATCGTGTCGGGACTGCGCGTGACGTGCTTCAACGACCGCCCGGTCAGGGCGGCGGTGTCTACGAAGAAATGCGCGGCCATGATCGTTCCCTACTCCTTTCCCGAATCCGCGGAGCGGGCATTGCCGCTAGTACCGTGTGTTCCGTCGTCGCCGACGAGGGCGAGGAAGACGTCCTGCAGGGACGGCTGCTTCTCGACGTACTCGACCTTCGCTGGCGGGAGCAGTTGCTTCAGTTCCGCCAAGGTGCCGTTCACGATGATCCGGCCCTGGTGCAGGATCGCGATCCGATCGGCGAGTTTTTCCGCCTCGTCCAGATACTGCGTGGTCAGCAGCACCGTCGTCCCACCGGCCGCAAGCTTCTCGACCGTCTTCCACACCTCGATCCGCGCCTCCGGGTCCAAGCCCGCCGTGGGCTCATCGAGGAAGATGACCGGAGGGTCGCCGATCAGGGTCATCGCGATGTCCAGCCGGCGGCGCATCCCACCGGAGTACGTAGCGACCTTCCGGCCGCCGGCGTCGGTCAGGGAGAACCGGGCGAGCAGGCCGTCCGCGATCCCGCCGGCATCATTCAGGTGCCGGAGCTTGGCGACCAGGATCAGGTTCTCCCGCCCGCTGAGAATCTCGTCGACGGCGGCGAACTGCCCGGTGAGGCTGATCGACTCGCGCACGTCCGCCGCCCGGGCAGCGACGTCGAAGCCGTTGACGGTGGCGGTACCCGCCTCCGCCCTCAGCAGCGTGGCCAGGATTCGCACGACTGTTGTCTTTCCGGCTCCGTTGGACCCGAGCAGTGCGAAGATGCTCCCGCGGGCGACCTCGAAGTCCACCCCGCGCAGCACCGCCAGCTTCCCGTACGACTTCTCCAATCCCTGCACTCTGATCGCCGTTGCAGAGGTCACTGCGGCGGTCATGAAGGGCTGCTTCCGTTCTCTGCCTCAGCCTGAGCGATCGCGCCCACCAGCCGCTGCTGCTCCTTGTGCTGCTCCTTGTCAATCCATTCGCTGTCGCTCCCCCCAGCGGCGCCGTGCTTGCTCAACAGTGCGTCGGCGAAGCGGAGGGGATCAGCGCCGACGACCTCGCGGATCGGGGTGCCATCCGCCGCAGCCCGCTCGAAAACCTCCGCAAGCTCCTGGTACGGGTCCACCAGGACATCGCCCTTCGTGACCGCGCCCGTGATCGCCTCGCGGTGGATCACGCGGTACATCAGGTACCGCTCCAGCGCCTCGACCGCCCTCCGGTAGGCGGCGGGGAGCGCCTTCACCCGCGCCCTGTACCCCCGCCACCGCCGCTTGTCAGCGAGGTCACCAACGACCTTCTCGATGAAACCCGACATCATCCTGCCTCCTCGTCATGAAGCCGCCCCCACTCTGTGCGGGAAGCTCCTGACAACAGAATTCAGGTTGATGCAGGATCAAGGTCAAGCCCCAATCTCGACTCAGCATCGCGACTGCTCCCAGGCCGACGACACCACCGGCCGTGTTCGCCAGCCCCATCGGCGCCCAAATCAACACCGCGACCCGCTAGGCCGAACTCGCCGAGTCGGCCCGGAACACCAACGCCCCCGCCCGCCACTGACGCTACGAACCCGCCACGCGGCCGCAAGCGGGGGGGGCACCGCGAGGCGCCTGTCGGGCAGGAACACATGGCTTCGTTGCCGCCCGCCCGGAGCCCTCCCGCGAGGCTATTCCGTCGCTTCAAACATCTGACTGCGCCGGTCGAAACCCGAAGTTACATCTAATGTGCGATTCTTACGCTAGATGTAAGTCGGTTTCTCGCGACGAACGCCGAACCTCGCGATCACCAACCGGAACACGACGCTGCTGTACCTGGCCTTTGACCACCCCGCATGCCGTGTCCGCCTCCTGATCGGCCTCAATACCAACACCGCAATCCGCTCGGCCGCACTCGCCGGGCGATGTGGAACAACTACGCCAGCTCAGAGCGCTAGAAATATGCAGAACATCGCAGCCTCAGCCGCTGCTGGCGTTCACTAGGCCGGACGGACGGCCGCATAGAGAAGCATGTCTCGACGCTGACCGGCGATCTCCTGGTAGCTGCGTAGCAAGCCTTCATGGGCATACCCGGCCCGTTCAGCAGTCCGGGTGGAACCGACGTTCCACGGCTCGATGTATAACGAGATCCGAAACAGACCCGGAACCGTCCACCCGAACACCGTAAGGGCCAAGAGAGCGTCAGCAGCAAGTCCGCGTCTACGAGCAGACGGAACGATCAAGTAGCCAGCGGTAGCGCGCCCCTCACCGAGTTCCTTGAGCCAGAGCCCGCAGTGCCCCACAGGCTTTTCGGTCGATGCCTCCACGATCGTGAAGGAGAACCCCGCAAGCTCGACGTAACGACCCTGCTGTCGCTCCACCCATGCCAAGGCTTCGTCCTCATTGGCATTGGCCGGAAGCGATCCGACTTGTGGCACGTAGGGGTCTGTCGAAAGCTCCCGAGCCATCCCCGTGTCACGCTCCGTAACCGCTCGGAGCTCGACTCTGCCATACGCCGGCCGCGTCGACGGCCACGGCGGGAGCGAGAACGAAGTCATGCCTCATTGTGGACTCCAGGCTGCGACAACGGCTGGGACACGACACGCGCACCCCAACTCCATGGAGTTATTCCGGTACTTCGATCATCCAACCCTGCCGGCAAACTCGTAGGGTTGCTTCGATGGCGGACACGGACAACGAGATCACTGCGGACCTGATTGCCGAGTTACTCCGCGAACAGCATCCGGATCTGGCCGACCTGCCGCTGACGTTTGGCGCTCACGGCTGGGACAATCAGCTATGGCGCCTCGGTGACGACCTCGCGATCCGGCTGCCCTGGGCCACCCAGGACGCAGACGAACTGCTCCTCAAAGAGCACACCTTGGTACCCGCCGCAGCGCCCCGCCTCCCATTGCGAATACCTGTCCCCCAGCGCCTAGGCCACCCCTCCGAGCGGTTCCCACGCCCCTGGGTCATCACCACCTGGATCGCCGGCGAACCGGCCGACCGCGCCCCCGCAACTCGCGGAACCGACGCCGCCGACACCCTGGCAGACTTCCTCGCCGCCCTGCATCAACCTGCCCCCGCCGACGCACCGGCCGGCCGACACCGCCGAGGAGGTCCGCTCGCCGACACCAGCGAAGGCTTCACCCATCTCCTCAAGGAAGCAACCACTCGCGGCTTGATCTGCAACCCGGACGCCGTACAGGACGTCTGGGACGATGCGTTGGCTGCGCCCGACTGGACTGGCCCGGCCCTGTGGCTACACGCAGACCTGCACCCCGCCAATCTCCTCACCGCAGACGGCAACTTCTGCGGCGTGATCGACTTCGGCGACATGTGCGCCGGGGACCCCGCCTGTGACCTGGCTGCCGGCTGGCTACTCCTGCCCGACGGGGTCATCGACCGCTTCCACCACAGCTACCCGGCCGCTGATGCAGCGACACTGTGCCGCGCTCGCGGCTGGGCACTATCCAAAGCAATCGCCTGCCTACTCATTGGCGACAACGGCATCCACGGCCGCCCAGGAGGAAAAGCCACGTGGGGACCACCCGCATCCGCAGCCCTGCAACGCCTCACCGCGACCCGACCTTAGGGACCACGCCACCGTCTGCCCGATCCTGCACCAGACACGGCCGCCGCGAAGCTCATCACGGCGTCACCCCGAGGCATCCATCACCGGGCCTCGCCCAACCGCCGGATAGTCGTGATCCGCACGAAGTACCGGCGCCAATAGGGGCCAGCGACCCACGGAACATCGTCGAACTTCCACTCGCCAGGGCCCAAGTCACGACGATAGATCCCTCGGCGACCCAGCCAGGCGTCGAAGGCTGCGTCGGCTTCTGCTTCAGGAGCCGGCCCTGCGACCAGTTCAAAGAACACATGCTCCTCGCCCGTCACGCGGGTCAGAAGGTCTGCGCACGCATCGGCCTCGTTGTCGTACCTGGCGAGGTCATGCTCATGTCCCCGCTCGGAGTAGAACACCACCCAGCCATCAGGGCGCTGGTCCATCACAAAGGCGTCATCACCACGGGCACCGAACAGATGGAAACTACCACCATGAACACCCAAGGCATCCAGACGAGCAGCGAGATCTTCCCGGGTCCTGGGAATGGGCAGGTCGGACACATCGACATCGTCCCACCGATCCCTCAAGCCGTCTCAGCACCCTCCACCCGGACCGCAGCTTACAAAGTTTCCTGCCGTCACGCGCAAGCATGACGCGGCCACGAACTCGATGGAATTGGCTGCCGCCGACACTGGTTGGGCGACACTGGGATCGCACCAGTGACCTCATCGGTGTGAACCATGCAGGAAACTTCGTTCTACCTACGGAAACTACACATCCGAAGGTAGAAAGGCTCTGTCCGAAGCCGTTGACCGCCCTTCCAGGCCGTTCAAGGTTGCTGTCAGCTCCCCATCCGAACTCCCCGTGCCAGGCTTTCACCTGCACAACCTGTCCAGGCCCGGACAACAGATGATCGGCCGTCCTGTCCGGGCCACGTGGCAGGATTGCCCGAAGAACAACTACTACTAGCGCGACGTCCCCCGGGGCGCGGTCCGGCGGGGCGCTGAGGCGAGCAGTGCGATGGTGAGGACCCGCGGCCGATCGTCGAAGCAGCGCACCACCCGTTGCCGTCGTGACTGAACCCTCCGCCGCTGCTCGATCACTGGTCGAGTTCAAGCATGAGCAGTGACCAATCGATGATGAAGAACGACGATCCCTCGGGTGTGTCGGTGAACTCGAACCCGAGGGTCAACAGCCACCGTTCCATCGCGTCGGCAAGATCGGACGCCGCTTGGTCCAACTCGGTGCGGGGTACTCGCTGATCGCAAGCCGGAACAGCCTTGAGCAGGGCTGTAAACTCGGCCCAGTTTGGGGCGAGGGAGAGCACCCCAAGTCGTCCTCGATGACACTCGGGGCAGGGCCTAGCCCGTCGCGACTTGCTATGCGACGACGTAGGCGAGCAGACCCAGAATCTCCCCGGCCCGCGCGTAACCGGGCTGGCCGACCCCCGGATCCCCACCACTCCGACGATCGCGACCGACTCTCCAAACCACCGAGCCCTGGAGCTGACATAGCCGTGCAAGACACCGTGACCCGCGACGTGCTCGCGATCTTCAAAGGCGTACGATCCCGGCTGTTCGAGCGCCTTGAGGGCCTGACCGACGCCGAGTACCTGTGGGAGCCGGTAGGCGACAGCCTGAGCATCCGCCCCGGTGACGACGGCGTCTTCCGCGTCGACGAGCTGATTCCGGAGTCTGTCCCGGGCGTGCCGGACCCCGTCACGACGATCGCCTGGCGCATCTGGCACATCGGCAACCTCTGTCTGCGCGGCTACGTGATCTATTTTTTCGAGGACGTCCCTGATCTCGGCGACCGCGACGCGTGGCCGGGCACCGCGAAAGAGGGCGTCCAGGCCCTTGCCGAGGACTGGGAACGCTTCATCTCCCGCATCGCAGGCCTCGGCGACAAGCGCCTGCTGGAGCCAATTGGCCTAGGCCCCGGCGGTTGGGCCGGCGAAACCTACCTGAAGCTCGTGCTGCACGCTCTGAACGAGGTCGCGCATCACGGCGGCGAGATCGGACTGCTGCGCGACCTGTACCTGCGCGAAGGCGCCTGATTTCGGCGGGCCTTCATCTGGCGGCCGCATGCCGCCAGATGAAGGCCCCTTCGGCAGCTATCTCTCCGTCCTCCGCCTACTCATCGGCCGCGTCTGGGTCACGCAGGGGCCTCATACCGCCGCGCAGATCGGGCAGCCGGAAGGAGTAGTTGCCCAGCATGTTGATGTGGTGGCGCACGACCGGCGACAGTCGGGCCACGTCCCAGTCGTGGACCGGGAGCCATCAGTGCGCAGCCGGGCCACGGCGGCGTCCATATAGCGTGCTCGGCAAGGTAGTCCACGACCTCCACCGGCACCTCATCCAGGTCGTCCAGGAACACCCCCAGATACCCCGCGCTCGTCATCAGCACCGCGAACCCCAAACGGTTGTGGGACCGCCGCTTGGCATCGATCAACTCCCGGTCCGCATCGTCCAGCAAGAAGCGCTCCAACTCCGACCGCGACGGCACCCCCCGGAGCGCCGCGTACCCAGCCGCCTGCTTATCCGTCAAGAACTCAACCGGCACCCTGAACCTCCAGACAGTCGATCACTAACGACCGCCGAAGGATCTTCCGTCATCAAGAACCAGGTCCAAGCCCTCCCACAAACGGTTGCCACACGTATGGTCAGCGGTCCTTGGATAGCTGGAGCGAAGCGACCATGTGGAGGAACAGGGGTATGCGGTGCCACTTGTCCCGCGTATCGGCACTGGCCCGTTCACGGAGCCGGTTGATCACAAAGCCAGCGTCGGACAGAGCCTCGGTGTAGGCCTGGAGTGGCCGGTGCTCGCCGTGGTACGTCATCGTCAGACCTTCGCGGGCGCGCGTGGAGACGTAGCGCTTGGACTGCATGTAAGACTCGTCGATGACGAACGGTCGGGTCGCGTCGTCCCTGTCCCCGGGAAAGTGGCCGGCCGAATTGATCGGGTGCACGATCGCCATCACCAGATGCCCGCCGATGGTGAGGATTCGCGCGATCTCCTTGACGGCCGCCGGCATGTTGTCAATGTCCTGCAACGACATGAACGCCACAGCGCAATCAGCGGCGCCGGTGGCCAGCGGGAGCTCTGTGGCGTCGGCGACGATCGCCGGGACCGGATCGACCGAGTGCGCTGCAGCCGAGCGGATCATGGCCAGCGAGCGATCGACCGCCAGGACCCGGTGTCCCAGGGCTTGCAGCTCGCGGCTCACCCGTCCCTCGCCACAGCCGACGTCCACGGTCGGGTGGCCAGGACTCGGGATCAGCGGCAGAAAGGACTCCCGGTGGCTCGCATAGCTGTCGAGGCCGGTCCTGGTCCAGGTGATCCAATCATGCGCGTTCGAATCCCAGCCATCAGCGAGTGGAAGGGTGCGCGCGGTCGGCCTGTGTTGACCCATGGATGCATCGTAAGTTGCCACGCACCACGCGTTCACAACGAATCGCACCGACCGTCAGACCACTTCGAACACTGGGCGCTAGAGCGACCGCCCAGGTGGTTCGGGCTCGGTCACATCGCGGCGAACCGGATCGGGGCTGCCGAGCCTGCGTCGCCAGGCGCCCAACGCCCGATCGGGTGCCGACTCTGGCAGGGACCTTTCCAGGTTCGGTTCCAAGACCTGGCGTGTGGGAGTCACGGAGATTGACGGCCCAGTCAGTAAGCCGTTGTTGCACCTCGGTGAACGCGGCGGCGGCGACGCCGTACTCGTCTGCTTCAGCTGGCAGGAGGTCCAAGACACGTGAGAGCTGCGCAGCGAACATGCCGACGTCGAAGCCGTCGTCGTGTTCTCGCCCTAGAGCGATGAGTTCGGCGTCGGTGTATCTGCCGGACTGGCGGATCGCGTCCAGGTCGAGGAAGTCGCGGACCTCGCCGCGCGAGTAGACCGCCGACAGCTTTCCGGCGACCGCGTCCGGTTCTGACAGAACTGCCCCAACCGTGAGCTGCACGGGCGGGTGCGCCCGCCAGTTGATTCCGAAGTCGACCTCCAACTCCGCACCGTCGGCGTCCATCACGTGTAGACGCGCGAAGAACGGGAAACTGCGGGTGCGCGTCACCTGGTAACCGTGGTTGCGCAACGCGGTCTCACCGCGTGCGAGCGAATCTTGGAACTGCTCGGGACTGAGCGTGGGCCCTGCGAACAGATCCACGTCATGGGTCGGGCGGTCAGTCAGCCCGTGCTCGCTAATGGCGCTTGCTCCGGCCAAGGCAAACCCGGCAGCCCCGATGACCTCCAGCAGCAACTGGGCAACGTGACGTTCCTGCTCCGCTCGTTTTTCGTTCAACACCGAGAACCCGGACCACGCCCGTTGACGCTGTACACCACGTATTGCCCTACTCCACGCACATACATGCCTGTGCAAGTTACGCCCGCAACTCCCCCGCTTATGCAGACGCGCGAATTGTCGGCTGGATTTGCGCGGGACTTCATACGCCGGAATTATTGCTATTCTACGTGCCAATCCATATGCGATTCGAACCCGACCGGCCCGTGAGTACTTGAGTATCACGTGCAGTTGATCGTCGCGCAGCGGTGCCGGCTAGGTTATTGTTACCCACGCTCTAAATTTGTGATTTCCACAGTGGCTCGCGGTAGTGACGCCGCGCGTGCCGTCGCTGAGCTTACCCCCATACCTAGCGAACATGCGGTACCGCAGGGCGTTCTAACGAGGGCGCCTCCGTAAAAGGGGAGCTGTCAGTGTGCCGCGCGGGCCTCCTCGACGTCCGTTGGCGCTGTCACCTCTATAGGAATCTCAGACTCAATAGCGATTTGCGGAGCACGCCCCGGCTTCGGCTGAATCAGAATATGACTGTAGTCATCTGCCGGACCAATTGTCGCTATGGCTTCCCTGAAACCTGGAGTTTCTGCGAATATTCGGCGTATCTCAGCATCAATCTCGGCGGCTGAATACTGGGCGCTCTTAATCTCAATCCGTTCGTTATTCTCTAGTCGACGAATTTCACCCAAAAGACTTCTCGGCAGCTCGTCCTTCCAATACAGGTAGACCTTGCCTCGCTGATAGTCTGCTTCAAT
The DNA here is from genome assembly GCF_010122465.1 of Phytoactinopolyspora mesophila. Lineage (NCBI taxonomy): Bacteria > Bacillati > Actinomycetota > Actinomycetes > Jiangellales > Jiangellaceae > Phytoactinopolyspora > Phytoactinopolyspora mesophila. The sequence goes on from NZ_WLZY01000001.1 coordinate 892,406, forward strand.
CCCGGCATTTTCCGCATAGCCAAGTCGCTCTAGGCTCTCATGGAGATGATCGCTAAGGTCATCTACCGCTTCGGCTGGATGCGCACCTGGGATTTGTTCCCGCTTACCCAACTCTTCGCCCGGCTCCTCCGACGTCCCCGACGCTCCCATACTCGCCAGATTGATGCACAGCAGAATCGCAAGAGGTATTGTTGCCACTCGCAACCGAGACAATCTCATCTTGCTACCCATCCTTGAAACCCCAAACTTGGCCGAGTTTAGCCTGTCCAGCTACTAAGTGCCAATGGCGATAGGTAATGTTGGGTCACTACAGCTGTGCCAAATACAGGCGACTAACCGACGCCTCGAGAACTCTGCAATGCCTGGATTCATGTGCCGTCAGGGCCGCTTGATTAACGGCTCTTCGCAGTTGGGTGTAGCGCGGGTCGGCGCGTCGGTGGCTGAGTGTCGCCGACGAGTCCGGCAGGACACGCGTGGGCACCGTGGCTGCCAGGGCTACCCGCTCTACAACCCTGGCACACCGGAGCCGGTCTGCTCACCGACAAGCAGACGCAGCGCCTTGAGTACCTGCCGCGGGCGACGAGCACGGCGAAGTCGAGGCGATCCGGGGCATCTACCAGCGCATGATCGCCGATTACCGTCAACCCGACCGCAGCCGAGGACGCGATCGAGCGACGCATAAGCGATACGAAAGAAGAAGCCCCGGCCTGAAGCCTGGGGCTGACCTGCATATATGCGTGGTGGGCGATACTGGGATCGAACCAGTGACCTCTTCGGTGTGAACGCGGTTCGCTATCACCATGTGGTGTCCGGCGCTATCGTTACGTGCACGTTCTTGCTGGTCATGTCGTCCACCCGTAGTCTGCTGTTGTACGTCGGTGATGGTTCTCCTGCTGACTCCCTGCTGACGGCCTGGAGCTGGTCACTCCACGGCGTCATCGCCCCGCCCATGTCCCCCGCGACGGATGACCGAGGCTTACAGGTGCGAGGCTTGGCACCATGGGATATCGGCGAGTTGTCATCAAGTTGTCGGGACAGGCGATCGCGGGACCGGCGGCGTTCGGCTTCGACTCCGAGCAGCTGACGCATCTGGCACACGAAGTGATTGCCGTTCACAGTGCGGGCGTCGAGGTTGCCGTGGTCGTTGGCGGAGGCAACGTCTTCCGCGGTAACCAGTCTGCGGATTGGGGCATCGACCGCGTGGAGGCAGACAACATCGGCATGCTCGGCACGATTATCAACGCTGTCCTGTTGCGAGGCCGAATTTCGGCGCTCGGTCGGGCGGACGTGCGATTGATGACCGCAGTACCCATCAACAACATTGCCGAGCCGTACATCCGTTTGCGCGCCCTGCGCCATCTCGAAAAGCGCTCAATCGTGCTGCTCGCCGGTGGCAACGGCCAACCGTTCACGACCACCGACTACCCTGCTGTCCAGCGCGCGGTCGAGCTACAAGCGGATGCGCTGCTCGTCGCTAAGAATGGTACCGACGGCATCTACGACGCCGATCCCAACGACGTGAACAGCGCACAGCGGTTCGAACGGCTCACCTACCACCAGGTGATCGAGAAGGGGTTGGGCGTTATGGACCAAAGCGCCTTCATCCTCGCGCGCGACCACAGGCTTCCCCTGCACGTCTTCGACATCGAGTGTCATGGTGCCGCCGCCTCGATCATGCGTGGCGACCAGGTTGGAACAATCGTCGAGTGAACGCCAGTACGCCCATTCTGAGGCGTCGTTCTCATGGCTGCCGGTCGTTAGCCGGAGCGCAAGGGGTCAAGGGTGGCACTTGCGCCATCGCGGGGCGACGCCAAGATGGTTCGCCCCGTCGTCGCCCAACGCGACTGTGCCCATCTGCCCTGGCTAACGATCTTGACGCCCTTGACGCCTGGAGTTGAGGTCAAAGAATGGCTGCGATGAGGGGGACGCCGTTCGGCGACGTGTCCGCGTAACCTGAGTTGGTGTCGGCCAGCTCGTGCGCGCGCCCGGCGCGAGGCCGTGCGTGCTGAGGCGCGCTTTGCGCGCCGCCTTTCTTCTGAGATTCGGGACGAACGATGGAGAAGTAAGGCCGACATGCAAGGCGTGTTGGCAGGCACTCCGCAGGCGGACTGCACCGGGCCTGCCGGTAACAGTGAGCTCCAGGTCGAGGTGGCGCGCGCGAACGAGGATGAGCTCGACGCAAAGGCGTTCTTGCAGGCGACGGAGCTGCCACATGGCCTGTTTCCGCTGCTTGGATCGGTTCTTGGGGTGAGCGCGAGGCAGAGCGGCACCGTCCGCGCTGCAAAACCGACTCCACCCGAAGGCAAAGATCGCCGCCTCTTCGCCGTCCAGGACACCCGCGGATGGGTTGCCTTGCGGGTCGTAGCGGTAGAACGAGTCGCCGGTGACATCGTCCACGGCGGTGAGCAACGGCAGCGCGGCGTTGATATCCCAACTCAGCTTGCGGGTGATGCCCATCCCCGACCGGAATGTCTTGACCGCAACCCGGTTGCCCTGTGCGTCGTAGGTGATCTCGTCCAAGCCGATCGCGGCTGTGTGGTTCAGCCGCTTGCGGTCCGCGGCCAGCAGCGCGCCGCCGAGACGGTGACCGCGTCATTGATGGTGTGCCAGTCACAGTCGAGTTCGCCCGGCCACCTCCGACACGGTCCGGCCGGTGCCGACTTGCACGGTCGCCCATTTCGCTGCCCGCGTGGTGAGCAGGCAGTGCTTCGCCGCGATCCGGTGATCAGCAAGCACCCAACTCTTCCTCGCGCAGCCAGGGTTAGCGCAGCGCATCCGGTGTTTGTGCCATCCCAGCCGCATCGGCATGCCATACACCGGAAGATCGACATAGCTCACCAGCGGGCGTTCCTTCACCCGGCCGGACCGTCACAGCCCGGACACCGTGGATCGGACACGACCTGCTCAACGACCAGCTCGACCTGCGGGCCGCGTCGCTCGTAACGCAACACACGGAGGTCCTTCAAACCCACCAACACTTGCAGGATCTCGCTAGGCTCGGACACGACGAAGGTGCTTTTTGATTGTTGGCTCACACCTCAAGCTGAAGCACCTTCGTCACCCACCCCGAGCGCCTCGCCGCAAGGCCAAACACCCCGCTGAAGTCCGAAGAGCCGTGATGATCTCACTGACCCAGTCATGTGTATTTCGAGCGATGCTGCGATGTCGACGCCCGAGTAAGTAGTCAAGGAATCGGAGTACGAGATACCCCTGAGCCGCCCGGACTTGCTGATCGGAGAACGGCCCCGAACACTTAGGAACGCGAATGTGGTCAAGATCGCGTGCTCCCATTTGCTCCCACTTCGCACGAACGGCCCGCCGATAGCGATGATCGACAGGCCGTCTAGCTGGGGAAATACGGGTGGGCGATACTGGGATCGAACCAGTGACCTCTTCGGTGTGAACGAAGCGCTCTCCCGCTGAGCTAATCGCCCGGGCGCGAACAGAACCATACCTCACCCGCGGCCCGGAATCGAACTGCGGTCCGGAGCCAGCCGTGATGTGCGCCACAGTAATGAGATCGTGACCTTTATCGCGTCAGAACTGGCTTAGTTGGCCGTCTTATCGGGCATGGAACGCACTATGGTCTCGTACCCGATGACCCTGCAGCTGCTCACCACCCCGACCGGGGCGCGACCGCTGCCTGCAGAGTTTCACTACTACCCCAACGACCCGCTGGCGGTGACGATCCTCTTCGACAGCAGGTCGGAGGCACCGGTGCGCTGGGTCTTCGCCCGCGAGCTGCTCAGCGATGGCCTCGACCGTCAAGCCGGTCTCGGCGACGTCTCGATCTGCCCGGTGGAGGACGAGCACGGCTTGCCGTCCATCCAGATCCAGCTGAGTTCGCCCGACGGCGACGCCTTCATCGTCGCGCCGGCTGAAGAGGTCGAAGAATTCCTGGCCCGGACGTGGCGGGCGGTGCCGCCAGGCACCGAAAGCTCGCGTCTCAACATCGACCTGGCGCTGGATGCCTTACTGAACGGTGCGTGAGTGAAGTGTCACGGTTTCCGCGCTATTTTCGACCAGCTGTTGTGCAACGGTGCGCAAGCGGTCTAACGTCGGCCAACCCCGTATCCGTCTCCATGAGGTAGGCCGTGACTTTCAGCCACGACGTACAGTTCTCGCTCGGCATCGTCGTTGACTTGGTCAACACTGCGCCAGAAAGCTCTGGCCAGGAGCTTTTGCCCGATGTGGATTCGCTGCGGGCCTTCGTGGCCGACCACAAGATCAGTGATGTCAACACCCTCACCCAGACCGACGCACTCAACGTTCGGGCGTTACGGCCGAAGCTTCGCGAGGTCTTCCTCGCCGAGCACACGTCCGACGCCGCCGCCCTGGTCAACGATCTGCTCGCCGCAGCGAGGCTCTGTCCCCGGCTGACCGACCACGACGGCTACGACTGGCACATCCATTACTTCGCGCCTGGCGCGGCGCTGGCCGAACACCTGCTCACCGATGGCGGTATGGCCCTGGCATTCGTCGTCGTCGCAGGAGAACAGGAACGCCTGCGCGTCTGCGCGGCACCTGACTGCGGACGGGTCCTTGTCGATTTCTCCCGCAACCGGTCCAAGCGCTACTGCGACAGCCGAACCTGCGGGAACCGGCTGCACGTCGCCGCCTATCGGGAACGACGCCGCGCAGCCAGCTGACGCGCTGATACAGCGCTAGGGCTCGCTGGTCTCCGCGCTGCGACGCGCGAACTCCTCGGCGGCCTTCGCGGTCACCGGCCCCGGAGCCGGCAGCTCGCGCCGGGTGCCATCGACATCGATCACGGCTTCGACCGCCTGGATGTCGCGCACGGATGAGGTGAGAAAGATCTCGTCCACCTCATCCAGTACGGCGAGGTCCATGTCCGTCTCTTCGGCCTCGGTCCATTCGAGAACCAGCGCGCGAGTGATCCCGGCCAGGCAGCCCGTCGCCAGCGACGGCGTGAGCAGCCTGCCGTCAACGACGACGAACACATTGCTGCCGGTGCCTTCACACAACCGGTCTTGAGTGTCGGCCACCAGCGCTTCGGTGGCGCCGAGCTGATGTGCACGCGCCAGTGCGATGACGTTCTCGGCGTACGACGTGCTCTTCAGCCCGGCCGTGGCGCCACGCTCGTTGCGCCGCCACGGCACCACCGCGACGGTGGTGGTCGGCTCATACGGCTCGACGGCCGTGCAAGCGACAATCAGCGTCGGAGCATCGTCCTCACCACGGCCCGAGCCCAACGGCGCCACACCACCGGTGTAGGTGATCCGGATCCGGCCCAGCGGCGGGCTGCCGAACTGCTCCAGCACCTCGGCACAAGCCTCACGAACCTGGTCCCGGTCCGGCGCGGGCAGCCCGAGGCCCACGGCCGAGCGCTCCAGCCGCTCGAAATGTCTCTCCATGGCGAACGGGACGCCGTCGACCACCTTGGCGGTCTCGAACACGCCGTCCCCGACGGTCAGGCCATGGTCGAGCGCACTGACCGTCGCCTCGGAAGCAGGACTCAGTTTTCCATTCACCCAAATCAGCACGAGGCCAAGCCTACGAGACGTTCCGCTTTGAGTTCGGTCTCGGCCCATTCCCGTTCGGCGTTGGATCCCCAGGTGATCCCGGCGCCGGTTCCGAACCGCAGCACCGCGTCGTCGGCCCAGAACGTCCGGATGCCGACGGCCAGCTCACCCTCCCCCGTGTCGGCGTCCACCCAGCCGACGGCGCCGCAGTACGGTCCGCGCGGCACTGGTTCCAGTTCGGCGATGGCCTGCAGCGCGCTCGATTTGGGGGCGCCCGTCACCGAGCCCGGCGGGAACGTCGCCTCCAGCAGCTCGGGCCAGCCGGCGCCGTCGAGCAAATCGCCGGTCACAGTGGAAACGAGGTGGACCAGGCCAGGGTGTTTCTCGACCGACAACAGCCCTTCGACGGCGATGGTGCCGGTGCGGCTCACTCGCGACAGGTCGTTGCGGACCAGGTCGACGATCATGATGTTTTCGGCTTCGTCTTTCGCGGTGAGGTCGTCCACGGTGCGCCCAGTGCCCTTGATCGGCGACGACCACACCTTGCCGCCGCGACGGCGCAGGAACAACTCCGGCGACGCGGTCACCACCTGCATTCCCGGAACCTGGATGAGGCCACCGAACGGAGCGTCGTGCCGCTCCGCCAGCCGCGCTGCGAGCGGCAGCAGGCCGTCGGCCCCATGCTCCGGGAGCGGCGCCTGCATGACCCGGCAGACATTCACCTGGTAGACGGTGCCCGCCGCGATCCGCTCACGGACGTCCTCGACTGCTCCGATGTATCCGTCTCGGTCCAGTGACGTGGCCCAAGCGTCGCGGCGCGGGCCGCGCCAGGTACCGCCGAGGTTGTGTGGCAGGAACGCCTGTTCCCACCTGTCGAACCGAGCGCACGTGACGTCGCCCTCGAAGGTCACGACGACGGCCCAGCGTCCAGACCCATCCAGGACAGCGGGGTCGTCTGCGATCTCCACGAGCTCGGTCGCCAGCATCCCACCCAGATGGGCCACTGGCCGCGCCGTCAACGAACCACCGTTCACGCTTTGCGACGCTACACCGGGACGCCCCGCATCGTCGTCGGTCAAATGCCGCATCGGGCGCGGCGCTGAATCCCGCGAGCCGCCCTGCCTGGTCAGAGCGATCTCGACACCCCGCTAGCCAACCTGTTTGGTACCCGTGGCCTTGATGCGTTAATGTTCTACCGCACCCCGGTTCACCGGCCAAGGGCCTGAAGATCGGGTGAGCATGCGGACGTGGCGCAGTGGTAGCGCATCACCTTGCCAAGGTGAGGGTCGCGGGTTCGAATCCCGTCGTCCGCTCGGAGCGAGGCCACAGTTGGCCTCACCTCGGTGGAGTGGCCGAGAGGCGAGGCAACGGCCTGCAAAGCCGTCTACACGGGTTCAAATCCCGTCTCCACCTCGCTGTGTTTCAGCAGCCGACACACCGGTGCGGGCGATTAGCTCAGTGGGAGAGCGCTACCTTGACACGGTAGAGGTCACTGGTTCAATCCCAGTATCGCCCACCACCCGATCCACGCAGGTCAGTGCCATCATGGACTGGCCTGTTCGTGGTTTTGGGGCCGATAAGGTGGTGGATGTGTCTACCCCTGAAGGTGAACGAGCCGGAGGCGTCGAGGTTGACCACCGAAGAGACGGAATTCCCACCATCGATGGGCAAAGTAGCCCCTCGGGAGTTGGCGGCACACGGCATCACCCGGTTCGCGCAGCTGGCTGACTGGTCGGAACGTGAACTTCTCGCGATCCATGGCGTCGGCCCGAAAGCCATCCGCATCCTGCGTGAGGAGTTGAGCTCGAGAGGCCTGAGCTTCCGAGATGAGTGAGGGTCAGCCATCCGAAAGCGTCGTCCCCAACGAGTGGGAGCGCTACCGTGTCGAGCTGACCGGCTACTGCTATCGGATGCTCGGCTCGCCGTTCGACGCCGAGGACGCTGTCCAGGAGACCTTCCTGCGCGCGTGGCGCAGCCTCTCCACGTTCGATGAGTCACGCTCGTCGCCGCGTACCTGGCTCTACAGGATCGCCACGAACCTGTGTCTCGACATGCTGAAGAGCGCGACCCGTCGGCGTGAACTCGCGGTGGACATGGGACCTGCCTTTCCGC